>NZ_JADDTS010000063.1:0-11023 GCF_015159675.1 Enterobacter cloacae complex sp. S2 | reverse complement strand
CATTAAGAGTATTGATTACGTAATTAATGATTGTGCAAGATTCCTACCTTGTATTCCTGAATTCTTATATAATGATAAAAGATTACTGTCAGAATTATTTATCTTATTTACCGCAATAGATATAAACTTTAGGCTAGGCCAACTAAGAGATAAAGACATTGAATCAAGAAACTCTATTTATTATTACATGAATAAGGACAAAAATGCAGAAGACATATTTGATACAATAAAAGAGAATTATAAAAAACGAAGCCCTCTTAAATATTGAAAGTGTTTTGATTTCAAATGAAATTTTAATCAATACGATTATTAATGGCGTATATATTAAAGAGCAAATCCATGACTGCATAAGTAAAAGCCGTCATTTTATGAAACCAGAGAGCTATGGACCTTGGTTTACTATCTTGAGCTTCGATTCATGCAAAACGGAAGAGGTAGATAAAGCGTTAGAAGAACTTTATGCTCGCTTTGAGAATATGCAGTTAGTCGAAAACGGTGAAATCCAGCATTCCATTAATGTATTGTTTTTATTATCAGATGCTCAACATATTGATAAAAGTTTTGATGAAATATATTCATTTTTTTTAGATTACGTTAAAAAATTACAATCTAATGATAAATTCCTACCTGCTGATCTCTTCACAGAATATGATCCAATTCGTGATTCAGCTTATGGATATGGATTTTGGATAAATGATTCTTATAGACAATACTCAGCGAAATTGTACAAGATATTAATGGAGCATAGACAAATATCCTTAAGAAAAAAATATCCACTTTTTAGAGGTGAGCTGAAAATAAATTTAAAGGAAGATACCGGAAAGTTTTGTGAGCAAATTTCTAGAAATGGCCTCAGAGAGATAAATATATATGGTTATATTCCGATTTTGGCAAGTTTCAAACCTCATGAATTTGTTGATCTATGGCTTAGTATTGATATGTCAAAATGGCATAGTGTTAGAACAGCCCTAATAAATCGATACTCTGGCGGATCATTGCATGGTGATTTAGAGGACGAGGGAAAATGGCTAAAGTTTGTCAAAATGAATCTTAGATATCGCGCATCTAAGGGAACTGGTATCGACAAATTGAGAATTTCAAGATTGTTGATGGGACTGTAAATTAGGTCCCTCTTAAAAAATGTCGCAAAAGTGTTACAGCAACTTCCTGAGACTCGTTTATTAAATCAAGGTGACAGGTAGGCACGGAGCGGGTTAGTCATCTTCTTGCTCACAGAAGTCTGATGAATTGTTGCGAGTTATATGTCAGAGTTGGATCTCACTTATTTCAAGATATGTTTATTGACGGAGAATAATTTTGAATCTGCGCAAAGATGGATATCCACAAGGTCCGTTGGTACGGGCTGTATGGGAGTGCTGTGATGAACTTTATGAGAAACTAGGCCGAGCCCCCTCCCGCCAGGAATTTAATGACGAAATTGGTAAACGTGAACCACATCGCATAGGTGTTAGTACACATTCTCGCCTATGGGGAGAGTGGATGCGCCATCATAATTTCTCAACATTTGTTGCTAGTGAGCCGGGTATCATCCCTGAAGAAATGCACTATCCACAATACCTACGTGTATGGTATGCCGTGACACAACTCGGTTCCGCCTCTGCTGCAAATATTGTTAAGTGGATCCGTAACAGCAACGCCACTCTGAAAGAAACCGAGATTCGCATTCAACTGGATGCATTAACTGTTAATAGCAATTCACGGTATCGATACCTTGGTAGCCGTAAAAGCGCTCGTACTGACCAAGGCAATCCATACGACGTGTTGTTTCGTACAGGAAACCTACGAAATACACGGTATGAACTGTATATCCAAGAACTGCACGGTATATGGGACATTGGTGGTGATGGGAAAACGCCAGTTCAGATTGCTGTCCCAAGGCCATATGATCGTTTAGTACTTGAAGTGAGGGACGAATTATTCACGGAATCCCCGGAGGATGAAGGTGACATCCGTTTAAAAGCTCTGCGTGAGGTTATTGTTCGGGAAGGACAACCCGCATTTAGAAGAAAACTAATCGAAGCTTATGACGGCAGATGTGCGGTAACAGGTTGTTCTATCCAGGTGTTACTAGAGGCTGCTCATATAACACCTTATGCTGGTTCCTGGCATACCCGCGCCCAGCATGGTTTATTATTGAAAACAGATATTCATACTTTATTTGATCGTGGTTTGCTCTGGATTGATGACGAACTAAAAATAAGGATATCAGAACAGCTAACTGGGACGGAATATGCAGAGTTAGATGGCAGGTACTTAAGATTACCAAAAGATAAGAAAGACTGGCCGTTAATCACTCATTTGCAAAATCATCGGCAATATTGGAGTGATAAATATAATGAGGGTTGATGCACTTAATCCAGAAACGTACCTTCCTCGCTCCTTGCGGAATTGATGGAATTAAATCAAGTCCACTCTTGGTTAAGAGTGGACTATAAACATGATAATTGCTTAATTAAATATAAAATTTGTGAGATTGTTTTTTAACTATGTATGATAAAATTTAGCGAGCTCACTTCATTCAAATCAAATTTTTTAGTAAACCTTTTCCATCTTTCGACAAGAGCTCCGTGGTTAATTTTATAGGTTACATGTAGCTTTTTACCATGATATCTTACGTACTCTTTATCTTTGATCTGTGGGGCGAAGTAAATTACGAAGGAATCCGGTTCGATTGCAAATAGGTCCAGATCGTAAAGAGTATGCATATCACAACGCAACAATAGTCCATTACTTACATGATTATGTGTATCGTTTTTGTATGCAGTGATATGTGCCGCTTCGAGGATATCAACGATTTCACAGCCACTTACTGCACATTTTGCTTCTTGATTTAACAAATTGTCACGGAAACTTTTTTGCCCGCGCCTTTGCTTAATTTGCCGTAGAACCGCCTTACGCTGATCATCTACATCGAAGGGAGTATCATCAGTGTCTGCTTCAGAAGGCTTCAACTGAATGATGCCATTGAATAGGCTACTCGCCCATTCAAAATCAATTTCTTGAATTGAACTTTGAACGTTGTAACGCGGGGTATGAGATATTAAATCCATCAGGGAGATAGAAGTAATGGGTATAAAGTTTTGCTTATACTCAGCTTTAAATTTGAGTGCCGGCACGTTTTCTACTTTAGGCTGCTCAAATTCATGATCATTGCTGCATCGCCACTTTGGATTTTTTGATTTTCGAAGGGTCAACTTTGCTGGTGTGCAATTCTCATATGGGCATCGGTTACGAGATTTTAGATACGAGGTACATGTTAAATTATCTATAACTGATATTCCCAGAACGTTATTCCTATCAGTTACTATGACAATATCACCTTTTTTGACTTGCTTATGATTTGGGACAAAGTTGTCATATTGGTAAAAACTAGTTGAGTCATCGTGATAACCATTATTCCCAAAGTACCGGAGATCATCATTACCTATTGCTTTAAAAGACCATGCTTTCTGATTCATCCGTTTGATTCCATCATAAAAATTACAATTGAATCATAAAGCAATTATGGAGTGTTGAAAACAAGGTGTACAGTTTATGATCTTCTGTAGCACTTCAACTATAGATGATAGCTTCTAATGTCTGCTCCTCGCTCCTAATGGACATTTATCAAACAACGTTGTCCTTTGCATAAGGCCGAAATCCCGCTTCTCACCCAGCAGTATTCCGGCCTCCCATCACCCGCCTCAGTGCGCCGTTATGTAAAGCTCTTTCACAAACTCCGCCAGCAGCCAGACCATATCATGCAGTAGCCCGGTGAGTTCTTTCGCCACGCTCACAGGCAACGTCCCGCCCATCACCGCCAGCGTTAACGCTACGGCATAGTCCACCTGCAACGCCGTATCCTGCCAGCAGTCCGGCACACAGGAGGCGATCTTTTCCCCTGCGATCAGCTGTTCAACCAGATACGAAGGCAGTTCGGCATCGCAGCATTCCCGCAGCCGCTTCAGCGCTGCCAGCAGTTGCTTACAGAGCGTGGCAAATTTCACCGCATCGTCCGTGTCCACCAGTACGCTCACGTATGCCGCACAGGTGTCAGCCAGTTCAAAGAGATCCGCAGAATAGGGAAGTTGCAGATGAAGAAGGTGATGAAGAGCGCTTTCTTCAGCGTGTACGTATGAAAATCCAGGGGTAGTCGCCATTTAGCATCCTCGTTGTCCAAAAAATGTCATGTTATGCTAACGGGTTCCTACGCCCGGCTGCGGATGTGCCGCAACGCAGGCACTTTAAACCGCGAAGAAAGGATGAAAAGGGATACCCCTGAATTACATAAGGTTGCTTGCAGGTTTGCGAGGCGGCTTTCAGAAGGGCATTGCCGCGTGGCGGCTACGCCCGACCCGGCCTCCAAAACCACCGCGATACGACCCGTAGGCCCGCGCAAGCGCAGCGCCGCCGGGCACAGTTTGCACCGCGATTACGTCTTACGCAGACCTTTTCATTTTGAGCATCCCTTCTAATGATGTCTGCGTCGCGCGGGAGGATTTTCCCGCCTGTGAACAAAACACCCCAAACTCCCGGCACAGTGAAAGCGTAGACATTTTGTAGTACATGGTAGACCTCAAGCCAGAACGATGTCTGGCACCGCGACCAGCCATCCGGGCGTTTAAATGGTTAAAATAAATAATAATAATCATTGCGCAATAAATTTCGCTGTGTCTTAATAGCGTCATCGGTTTGGAATACAGACCTTATGAAAGCAGTTTTAGTAAAGCAGTTCTCAGTTCAGGTGTTATCAGTAGATACTCCTTCTTCGTGAGCCTCCTCCTAAGTGCCAAATAAGTAACTCTCGAAATACAGGCCATCATCGCCGCGCTTATGTGGCTCATAAATTAAGGATTTATCTATGTCTAATAAAATGACTGGTTTAGTAAAATGGTTCAACGCAGATAAAGGTTTCGGCTTTATCACCCCTGACGACGGCAGCAAAGATGTATTCGTACATTTCTCTGCAATTCAGAGCGACAACTTCAAAACGCTTGATGAAGGTCAGAAAGTTTCCTTTACCATTGAGAATGGCGCAAAAGGTCCAGCAGCTGGAAACGTTTCTCCACTGTAACCCGCGCTAAATATCAGTGCGGCGTACGATAGCGATGAAGACAATAGTCCGAGCAGTTAAGCTGTACTGATAAAAATTAACCCGCACCTGCGCGGGTTTTTTATTTTTTAAGGGTAATGGTACTGAGTTTTATATGGCAGCCTGCCCATACTCCCTTCAAATTCAGCCTCAAAAACTGCTTCGCAATAAATTGAGCATCAATACAGTCCGCAGTTTCTGAAAAGGTTCATCCCTGCTCCCGTTCCCCCTCGCTCATCATCGCCAGAAACCGTTTCACCGTCCGTGAGCGTTCAAAGCGCCGCCAGCAGAGCGCGATATCGGTATAAAGCTCCGGTGAGCTCAGCGCGTGGTAGGTGACATTCGGCGGAGAAATAGCGGCCATCGATTTCGGCACCAGCGCGAACCCGCCGCCAGCGGAGACCATGCTCAGAGAAGAGGAAAGTTGTGAAGATTGCAGCGTGTGTTGCATATCGACTCCGGCCCGCTCGCAGCTGCCGTAAACGCGGTCATACAGCCCCGGCGCGACCTCCTGGGGGAACAGCACCACCGGTGTCTCCCGAAGCTGCTCTAACGCCAGCGAATCGCACGCAGCCAGCGGATGGTCGCGATGCAGCGCCACCACCATCGGCTCCCGGTCGAGGATTTTCAACTCAAACACCTTGCTGCTCTCGCACGGCAGGCGCACAAAGGCGATATCCAGTTCACCCTCCGCCAGCATTGTCGTCAGCGAAGACATATTGGCTTCCACCTGATGAACCTGCACCGCCATGTTCTGCACCTGAAACTGACGAATCAGCGCGAAAATTTTGGGATGAAAGGCGTCGGAGCTGGTGATGCCAATCGACAGGCTGCCGTTCAGGCCGCGCGCGATGCCTCGGGCTTTCTCCAGCGCGGCGTCGCTCAGCGCCAGGATCTTACAGGCGTCCTCATAGAAGGCTTCTCCCGCCTCGGTCAGCTCCACGCCCCGCGTCAGGCGCCTGAACAGCGGTGTGCCCACTTCCTCCTCAAGCCGTTTAATCTGCTGGCTCAGTGGAGGCTGTGAAATACCCAGCGCTTTGGCCGCCCTGGTGAAGTGTCGCTCGCGTGCAACCGCGACAAAATAGCGCAGATAACGAAGTTCCATATCAAAAACGTCTCAAACCAGCATGGATTCTATATTGGAACTCTCTGCTGAATCGGGTCAACATTTATTTAACCTTTATAAATAAAGTTGAAGAGGACGGGCATGATGATGCATTCATCTGCATGCGACTGTGAGGCGAGTTTATGCGAGACCCTGCGTGGGTTCTCGGCTCAGCATCCTGACAGCGTGATCTATCAGACATCGCTAATGAGCGCCCTGCTAAGCGGCGTCTACGAAGGGGAGACGACGATCGCCGACCTGCTGGCACACGGTGATTTTGGTCTCGGCACCTTTAACGAGCTGGACGGTGAAATGATTGCCTTCAGCAGCCAGGTGTACCAGCTGCGCGCCGACGGCAGCGCCCGCGCCGCTAAGCCGGAGCAAAAAACGCCGTTCGCGGTGATGACCTGGTTCCAGCCGCAGTACCGCAAAACCTTTAACGGTCCGGTCAGCCGTCAGCAGATCCACGACGTGATCGACCAGCAGATCCCCTCCGATAACCTGTTCTGCGCGTTGCGCATCGATGGCAACTTCCGCCATGCGCATACCCGCACCGTTCCGCGCCAGACGCCGCCGTACCGGGCGATGACCGACGTGCTGGACGACCAGCCGGTGTTCCGCTTTAACCAGCGCGAGGGCGTTCTGGTCGGGTTCCGCACCCCGCAGCATATGCAGGGCATCAACGTGGCGGGCTATCACGAGCACTTTATCACCGACGACCGTCAGGGCGGGGGACATCTGCTCGACTATCAGCTGGAGAGCGGCGTGCTCACCTTCGGCGAAATCCACAAGCTGATGATTGACCTGCCCGCCGACAGCGCGTTTTTACAGGCCAACCTGCACCCCAGCAACCTTGATGCGGCTATCCGCGCCGTCGAAAACTAACAGGAGAACTACCGTGAACAGTGAGAAACAGTCACGTCAGTGGGCGCACGGCGCCGATATGGTTGTCGGCCAGCTGGAAGCGCAGGGTGTGAAGCAGGTGTTCGGGATCCCGGGCGCAAAAATCGACAAGGTCTTTGACTCCCTGCTGGACTCCTCCATCGAGATCATCCCGGTGCGTCACGAGGCGAACGCGGCGTTTATGGCGGCAGCGGTAGGGCGGTTAACCGGCAAGGCCGGAGTCGCGCTGGTCACCTCCGGGCCGGGCTGCTCCAATCTGATCACCGGCATCGCCACCGCCAACAGCGAAGGCGACCCGGTCGTCGCGCTGGGCGGGGCGGTGAAGCGGGCGGATAAAGCCAAGCTGGTGCACCAGAGCATGGACACTGTCGCCATGTTCAGCCCGGTGACCAAATACGCCGTCGAAGTCAATTCGCCTGACGCGATTGCTGAGGTGGTATCGAACGCGTTTCGCGCTGCCGAGCAGGGCAGGCCGGGCGGGGCGTTTGTCAGCCTGCCGCAGGATATTGTCGACCAGCCCACCACGGGGGCGATTTTACCCGCCAGCGGCCCGGCGCTGATGGGCCCGGCACCGGAGTCCGCCATTAACGAGGTGGCGAAGCTTATCGAGAACGCCAAAAACCCGGTCATTTTACTCGGCCTGATGGCCAGCCAGCCCGCGAACAGCGCCGCGCTGCGCACGCTGCTGGAGAAAAGCCGCATTCCGGTCACCAGCACTTATCAGGCCGCCGGGGCGGTGAATCAGGAACACTTCACCCGCTTCGCCGGGCGCGTCGGCCTGTTCAACAACCAGGCCGGAGATCGGTTGCTGCATCTGGCGGATCTGATTATCTGCATCGGCTACAGCCCGGTGGAATACGAGCCGTCCATGTGGAACAGCGGCGACGCGACGCTGGTGCACATTGACGTGCTGCCCGCCTATGAGGAGCGCAAGTATGTTCCCGATCTGGAACTGGTCGGGGATATTGCCGCCACGCTGAATCTGCTTGCCAGCCGAATCGAGCACAAACTTGAACTCAGCCAGCGCGCCTCGGAAATTCTTGTCGATCGCCAGCATCAGCGTGACCTCCTCGACCGTCGCGGCGCATCGCTAAACCAGTTTGCCCTGCATCCGCTGCGCATCGTGCGCGCCATGCAGGACATCGTGAATAACGACGTAACGCTCACCGTCGATATGGGCAGCTTCCACATCTGGATCGCCCGCTACCTCTACAGCTTCCGCGCGCGTCAGGTGATGATCTCCAACGGTCAGCAGACCATGGGCGTGGCGCTGCCGTGGGCGATTGGCGCGTGGCTGGTCAACCCGGGGCGCAAGGTGGTGTCGGTCTCCGGGGACGGCGGATTTTTGCAGTCGAGCATGGAGCTGGAAACCGCCGTGCGCCTCAATGCCAACGTGCTGCACATCATCTGGGTGGATAACGCCTACAACATGGTGGCGATCCAGGAAGAGAAAAAATACCAGCGTCTCTCCGGCGTCGAGTTTGGCCCGGTCGATTTCAAAGCCTATGCCGACGCCTTCGGTGCGAAAGGCTTTGCCGTCGAGAGTGCCGATGCGCTCGAACCGACGCTGCGTGCCGCAATGGATGTCGATGGCCCGGCCGTGGTGGCCATTCCCGTCGACTACAGCGATAACCCGCTGCTGATGGGCCAGCTCCATCTCAGCCAGATTTTGTGAATCAATATAAGGACAGAGAAATGCAAAAAGTGGCTCTCGTAACCGGCTCCGGCCAGGGGATTGGCAAAGCGATCGCGCTTCGCCTGGTGAAGGACGGCTTTGCCGTCGCTATCGCGGATTACAACGGAGAGACGGCGAAAGCGGTCGCGGATGAGATCACCCGCAACGGCGGGAAAGCCGTCGCCGTGAAGGTGGACGTCTCTGACCGCGACCAGGTGTTTGCGGCGGTGGAAAAAGCCCGCACTGCGCTGGGCGGCTTCAACGTCATTGTCAATAACGCCGGGGTGGCGCCGTCTACCCCTATCGAATCCATCACGCCGGAAATTGTCGACAAGGTTTACAACATCAACGTGAAAGGGGTGATCTGGGGCATTCAGGCCGCGATTGACGCGTTCCGCAAAGAGGGGCACGGCGGTAAAATCATCAACGCCTGCTCCCAGGCGGGCCATACCGGCAACCCGGAACTGGCGGTGTACAGCTCCAGCAAGTTCGCGGTGCGTGGCTTAACCCAGACCGCCGCGCGGGATCTCGCGCCGCTGGGGATCACCGTTAACGCCTATTGCCCGGGCATCGTCAAAACGCCGATGTGGGCGGAAATCGACCGTCAGGTCTCCGAGGCGGCGGGTAAACCGCTCGGCTACGGAACGGAAACCTTTGCCAAACGCATCACGCTTGGCCGTTTGTCCGAACCGGAAGATGTGGCCGCCTGCGTCTCTTACCTCGCCGGACCAGACTCCGACTACATGACCGGTCAGTCGCTGCTGATTGATGGTGGGATGGTGTTCAACTAAATTCTAATAAGCTCTGACATGAACTTTCCCCTGCTCCCGTGCAGGGGCTTTTTTTTGTCTCCTCAGCCATTGTGCATTACACTGCGCGCTGCAAAACTTTAGTCTTAAGATCTGACAGGCGGTAACAGCGATGAACGGTACAATCACAACGTGGTTTAAAGATAAAGGCTTCGGATTTATCAAAGATGAAAACGGCGACAACCGCTATTTTCACGTGATTAAGGTCGCCAACCCTGATCTGATTAAGAAAGATGCGGCGGTGACCTTCGAACCCACCACCAACACCAAAGGCCTTTCCGCGTATGCGGTGAAGGTGATCCCGGAGAGCAAGCATCTTTATATCGCGGGCGAGCGCGTGAAGCTCACCTCGATCAAATCCTTCGTGGTGTTCAGCGAAGAAGAGCCCGTTGAGACCAAAATCGACAAAGAGAACGCGGTGCTGTCGGTGGGGCTACTGATGAACAGCATCAAGCCGAAAAGTGAGAAAAAGCCGGGCGAGATGCGCACGGTGAAGAAGCTGGCGATCACCACCTTCCAGAACACGACGATGATCTTCACCGAAGATGAAATCGACATCGACGCGACGGTTAAGCTGCTGAAGTAATTTTATGCCGGGTGGCGGCTACGCGTTACCCGGCCTGCACGTTCTTCCTTTTCGACCGCTTTTTAACCTGCTATAACAAACTCCTTACCTTGCAGGGAGTCACCGCCGTGCCCGAAATCAATCAACATGGTCAAACCGTTAACGATATCGTCCCCGACTGGAAATGTGCTCGAGCGCTAACTCGCACGCCGCTAACCGGCCAGTATTGTCGTCTGGAACCGTTGGACGCAGAACGCCACGCGGCGGATCTGTTTGAAGCTTACGCACTGGGCGATGACAGCGACTGGACGTGGCTTGCCAGCACCCAGCCTGTGAGCGTTGAGGCTACTGCGCACTGGGTGCTTGGAAAGGTGCTGGATGACGACCTGGTGCCCTTTGCCGTTATCGATCTGCGCACCGAAAAGGCGGTAGGGCTGGTGAGCTATATGGCGATTGAACGCTTTCTGGGATCGGTGGAAATTGGCCACATCACCTGGTCGCGCAAGATGAAAGGCACCCGCATTGGCACCGAAGCGGTGTGGCTACTGCTGAAAAATGCCTTTGAGCATAAATATCGTCGGCTGGAGTGGAAGTGCGATTCGATGAACACCGCCTCACGCAACGCGGCGGAGCGGCTGGGGTTTGTCTGGGAAGGGCGCCTGCGCCAGAAGCTGGTGCGCAAAGGACGCAACCGCGACAGCGATATGCTCTCTATTATTGACGGCGAGTGGCCGGAAAGGGACGCGGAGTTGCGCGCCTGGCTGGCGGCGGAGAATTTTGACGCGGAAGGGCGGCAGGTCAGGCGGTTAGAGGAATTTCGAAAATAATTTTCCCTCACCCTAACCCTCTCCCAAAGGGCTGAGGGATCCCCAGT
>NZ_JADDTS010000062.1:0-394 GCF_015159675.1 Enterobacter cloacae complex sp. S2 | reverse complement strand
GGCTGTAAATCGCTGAGGCGTTTGCCTTCCGGCCGGGGCGAGGCGCAGGGATGCGCCGAGAGGGCGGCTTTACAGGGACGTTGCCTCCGCCCGTACCCGATAAGCCGGAAGGAATAAGCCGAGGGCACCGCGAAGCGGCGATTTACCGCCGGGAGCCCGGGTCGCCAGGGTGGTGGCGACTGAGCCACCCTGGCACGTTCACCGGTCATGTCGTTACAGAGTAGCAAGGAACATAAAGTGAACGGAATGACCACCACCGCCGTATGTTCACCTCACCCTAACCCTCTCCCCGGAGGGGCGAGGGGATTGCTCAGTGCTCGCATTAATTTGTGGGGAACCCTCTCCCACGGGGAGAGGGGAAAAGAATGTTACTGTGCTTCCGCCAGCTGACGAT
>NZ_JADDTS010000061.1:0-27394 GCF_015159675.1 Enterobacter cloacae complex sp. S2 | reverse complement strand
GACAAAGTGTCTACCGGCTCTCTGATCATGGTCTTCGAAGTGGAAGGCGCAGCGCCTGCCGCCGCTCCGGCTGCCGCGGCTGCTCCGGCACCTGCTGCTGCACCGGTTCAGGCTGCTAAACCTGCTGCTGCCCCTGCTGCTAAAGCAGAAAAATCTGAGTTCGCTGAAAACGACGCTTACGTCCACGCGACTCCGCTGATTCGTCGCCTGGCGCGCGAATTCGGTGTGAACCTGGCGAAAGTGAAGGGCACCGGCCGTAAAGGTCGTATCCTGCGCGAAGACGTTCAGGCTTACGTGAAAGACGCGGTGAAACGCGCCGAAGCTGCACCTGCGGCAGCCGCTGGCGGCGGCATCCCGGGCATGCTGCCATGGCCGAAAGTGGACTTCAGCAAGTTCGGTGAAATCGAAGAAGTGGAGCTGGGCCGTATCCAGAAAATCTCTGGTGCTAACCTGAGCCGTAACTGGGTGATGATCCCGCACGTTACGCACTTCGACAAGACCGATATCACCGATCTGGAAGCGTTCCGTAAACAGCAGAACGCCGAAGCTGAGAAGCGTAAGCTGGACGTGAAGTTCACCCCAGTGGTCTTTATCATGAAGGCCGTTGCCGCTGCCCTTGAGCAGATGCCACGCTTCAACAGCTCCCTGTCCGAAGACGGCCAGAAGCTGACGCTGAAGAAATACATCAACATCGGTGTTGCGGTTGATACGCCAAATGGTCTGGTGGTTCCGGTCTTCAAAGACGTGAACAAGAAGAGCATTACCGAGCTGTCCCGTGAACTGACCACCATCTCCAAAAAAGCGCGTGATGGTAAGCTGACTGCCGGCGAAATGCAGGGCGGCTGCTTCACTATCTCCAGCATCGGCGGCCTGGGTACCACCCACTTCGCGCCGATTGTAAACGCGCCGGAAGTGGCTATCCTCGGTGTGTCCAAGTCCGCGATGGAGCCGGTGTGGAATGGCAAAGAGTTCGTGCCGCGTCTGATGATGCCAATCTCTCTGTCCTTCGACCACCGCGTAATCGACGGGGCTGATGGTGCGCGTTTCATCACCATCATTAACAACACCCTGAGCGACATTCGCCGCCTGGTGATGTAATCGAAAAGCCGGCCAGTCGGCCGGCTTTTTTCTGATAATCTCATGGGGTTTTTGAGGTTATTGGTGAAAGCGATAATTCGTGAGCCGTTTGTTGTTTCAAAATTGTTAACAATTTTGTAAAATACGGGCGGATAGAACGACCCGGTGGACGACGGGTATACATTAAGAGGTCATGATGAGCACAGAAATCAAAACTCAGGTCGTAGTACTTGGGGCAGGCCCGGCAGGTTACTCCGCAGCATTTCGCGCCGCGGATTTAGGTCTGGAAACCGTCATCGTAGAACGTTACAGCACCCTCGGCGGTGTTTGTCTGAACGTCGGCTGTATCCCTTCTAAAGCGCTGCTGCACGTAGCGAAAGTTATCGAAGAAGCCAAAGCGCTGGCTGAACACGGTATCGTCTTCGGCGAGCCGAAAACCGATATCGACAAAATTCGTACCTGGAAAGAGAAAGTTATCACTCAGCTGACCGGCGGTCTGGCGGGTATGGCCAAAGGCCGTAAAGTGAAAGTGGTAAACGGTCTGGGTAAATTCACCGGTGCGAACACCCTGGAAGTGGAAGGCGAAAACGGCAAAACCGTGATCAACTTCGACAACGCGATCATCGCGGCAGGCTCTCGCCCAATCGAACTGCCATTCATTCCACATGAAGATCCACGCGTGTGGGATTCCACCGATGCGCTGGAGCTGAAAACCGTTCCTAAGCGTCTGCTGGTTATGGGCGGCGGTATCATCGGTCTGGAAATGGGTACTGTGTACCATGCGCTGGGTTCAGAGATCGACGTGGTTGAAATGTTCGACCAGGTAATCCCGGCAGCCGACAAAGATATCGTTAAAGTCTTCACCAAACGCATCAGCAAGAAATTCAACCTGATGCTGGAAACCAAAGTGACTGCCGTTGAAGCGAAAGAAGACGGTATTTACGTTTCCATGGAAGGCAAAAAAGCCCCATCCGAACCACAGCGTTACGACGCCGTGCTGGTGGCTATCGGCCGTGTGCCGAACGGTAAAAATCTCGACGCGGGCAAAGCTGGCGTGGAAGTGGACGACCGTGGCTTCATCCGCGTTGACAAACAGCTGCGTACCAACGTGCCGCACATCTTTGCTATCGGCGATATCGTCGGTCAGCCAATGCTGGCGCACAAAGGTGTTCACGAAGGTCATGTTGCCGCTGAAGTTATCGCCGGCATGAAGCATTACTTCGATCCGAAAGTGATCCCATCTATCGCGTATA
Source organism: Enterobacter cloacae complex sp. S2 (assembly GCF_015159675.1). Taxonomy (NCBI): domain Bacteria; kingdom Pseudomonadati; phylum Pseudomonadota; class Gammaproteobacteria; order Enterobacterales; family Enterobacteriaceae; genus Enterobacter; species Enterobacter cloacae complex sp. S2. The sequence goes on along the minus strand of NZ_JADDTS010000061.1, from coordinate 25,064 downwards.
CCGAGCCAGAAGTTGCATGGGTTGGTCTGACTGAGAAAGAAGCGAAAGAGAAAGGCATCAGCTACGAAACTGCCACCTTCCCGTGGGCTGCTTCTGGCCGTGCTATCGCGTCCGACTGCGCAGACGGTATGACCAAACTGATCTTCGACAAAGAGACTCACCGCGTCATCGGTGGTGCGATTGTCGGTACCAACGGCGGCGAGCTGCTGGGTGAAATCGGTCTGGCTATCGAAATGGGCTGCGACGCAGAAGACATCGCGCTGACCATCCACGCACACCCGACTCTGCATGAGTCCGTGGGCCTGGCAGCAGAAGTGTTTGAAGGTAGCATTACTGACCTGCCAAACGCGAAAGCGAAGAAGAAATAAGTTTCTTCAGATGAAAAAAGCGGCCTCAGGCCGCTTTTTTTATGCGCTGCGTTCAGGGTGTGACAGGCTGCCAGGTCTTATCCGGCTGGTATTCACTAAGAGCCTGCGCTTTCTGCGCCGAATCGTTGCCGAGATCTGCCTGATAAACCGCGTCATCCTGGTTAATTACAAAGCTCATTACCCCCGTCTGACCGTAGTTCACCGGCCAGGCGACCATGGCAAAGCCATTTTTATCCGGCAGGATGCGGAATCGGTAACCATGGTAACCCGCCCCCGACTGTGGAGGACTGAACGCCGGACCCAGTGGGCTGGGCGTTTCACCGGGAGCGACGGGCCAGTACAGTCCATCCTTTTTACCTTCAGAACTGACTATCTTCTGCGCGTACTTTTGGTTCATCGCAAAATAGCTCTGCTGGGCATCAACATAGGCGTGAAGCGCTTCGATGGCTGCGAGTTCGTTGCGCCCGATTTCGCGGGTCAGGATCTCTTCTGCGGCTTCCTGCATATCAAACTGCCAGCCAGATGCCGTTTTGACCACCGGGATCGGTAGCTGCCAGCCGTTATCGCCCACCACCAGGTGCGCCACGTTGCCACTGATGACGGTTTTATGATGAACGTTCCAGTCGCGCAGGAAGCGATCGACCGCTTCGGGATCAACGCCTTCGGGCGGCAGGAAATCGCGCCAGTTTTCACCGAGCAAATTGTTCATCGCACTTTCATTTTGCTCGCTGATGGCGCTTGCCAGCGCACTGGTCGCCTGTTCTGGCGAACTGAACGATTGCTGTGCCATGACGGCCGCCGAGACCATGAACAACACCATTCCACTGAGTAATTGACGTTTCATGTCGGCTCCCTTAACGATGACGGAATTCATGGCGTTCAGCGCGTTCACCAGTGAGCTGGCGCGGCTGATGTTGACGAGTAGCGAGCTGCCGGCTTTGCGCCCCGCGCTGCTGCTGCGCCTGCCAGTTCGCGGAGCGGCTGTCGTTGCCGCTCAAGGCATTGGCCCGATGCAGCCTGGCTGGCTGCTGTACCGTCTGTGAAACCCGCTTCTCCTGTCTGTGCATGTCAGTCTGATGATGTTCACGCTGCGGCGCGCTCGTCCGTTTTACGGCCTGTGGCCTGGTGTCATATCCACGATAGTTATTTCGCTGCGAGATCTGCTTCAACTGTTGCGTTGAGGCCAGACGTTGTGCGTCCCGCGTGGCTGTATGTACTGAGTGTGGGAGGGTTTTACCCGTTGATTTTTCCATCTGGCTGAGAGCGGCCTGGCGCTGGCTGTCGCGATTGACTGGATTTTGCTGCGTCGCGCTTAGCCCGGTGGCTGTATGTGTAGAGTGGAAGCGGTTAGCCAGCTGGTTATTCGGGTAAGGCACGCCTTCACGATAGGCTGGATTGTGCTGCCAGGTGTGGTTATTACCGTTCAGGTGCTGCCCGCTGATTCTGTTGAAATTATCCACGTTGATATTGATGTTGTTATCACCGTTGCGGTTATGACCGCCGTGGTTGTCCCAGTCATCATCGTGATGATGGTGATCCCAGTCGTCATCATCCCAGTCAATATTGCTGAAAATGGCGTAGGTTGTAGCGACCCCGAGGCTAAAACCTAATCCTTTAACCAGACTGTCCGTGAATTGCTCGCCGGGTGAGGGCGGAAGATAGACCGGCGGGTAAGCGGTGTTAGGCCAGCTACCATAAACCGTATTCGGATTATACGTGGGAACATACACCACCTGCGGATCGGCGGATTCAATCTTGATCACCGTTGGGCTGGTAGGCGTTGCGGTTGTCGTGGTTTTTGTCGATGCAGGTTTCGTGACGGTGGTGACCGTCTGCTGCGGTGTGGATTGTAGCGCACCCGTTTGTTGGGCCAGCAGGCGCAGCCGCTGTACGGAATCCATCACATCTTTCGGCTGTGCAAGGAAGGCGTCTCCCAGATTTTGTACCCATGGCGGATTTTCGCCCATCAACGACATCAGCTGAGGAAACGCAACCAGGGATTTTACGCTGGGATCCCACGGCTGGGTGGCTACCGCCTGCAGGGCGGCATCACCCTGCATTTTAGGATTGTCTTTCGACCACTGCGCGGCCTGAATAACATTTGACGGATAGGTCGACGCCATCAAGATTTGCGACAGCAAGGCATCCGGGTAAAGCGCGACAGGGGCAACCCATTGGTCGATTTGCGCCGCAGTGTAGACCGGGGCAGCGACGGGCGCAGGCTGGGTTATCGGTGCGCCAGGTTGTTGTGTAACCGGAGCAGGCGTAGCAGGTTCCGTTGCGCGGCTTTTAACGTACATGACACCCGAGGCGGCAAACAGTCCCGCACTGCAAAGCAGAACAAGAAGATGTGGCTTAAAAGGCAACTTCATAGATTGACTCCAACGAGACGAGTGCAGTGCCGTGAGGCGTTACTGTTGCCGCGAGTATCATTCACTCGTGTTTTACAGTTTTGACTATTGTTGGGAAACCAACCGGAGCGTCCGGATAAAGAGTGTGAGTATTTATTACACAATTATATCGGATAGCTGAAAAGGAGACGGGAAAGAGGACAAGATTCGCCTCGTCTCCCCGCTACACCATGCTTAACGATTCAGCAAATAATTTAATGTTGCTTTTTTGTAAACAGATTAACACTGTGCAGAAATCCTGCTATGCTGCCCGACGCGGTATCGGGCATTTACCCTACAAACTGCTGTCTCACAGGAGCGTGAAGAGAACGCCCGCCGCATATGACAATGAGAGCGAGGAGAACCGTCGTGCTAGAAGAATACCGTAAGCACGTAGCAGAACGTGCCGCCGAGGGAATTGTACCCAAACCTTTAGATGCAACCCAAATGGCCGCGCTCGTCGAGCTGCTGAAGAACCCGCCTGAGGGCGAAGAAGAATTCCTGTTAGATCTGCTGATCAACCGCGTACCGCCTGGCGTAGATGAAGCTGCCTACGTAAAAGCCGGATTCCTTGCTGCTATCGCCAAAGGCGAAGCCACCTCCCCACTGGTTACTCCTGAAAAAGCCATTGAACTGCTCGGCACCATGCAGGGCGGCTATAACATTCATCCGCTGATTGACGCGCTGGACAACGAAAAGCTGGCACCGATTGCTGCCAAAGCGCTCTCTTCAACGCTGCTGATGTTCGATAACTTCTACGATGTAGAAGAAAAAGCCAAAGCAGGCAACGTTTACGCGAAGCAGGTGATGCAGTCCTGGGCCGATGCCGAATGGTTCCTGAACCGCCCTGCGCTTGCTGAAAAAATTACCGTGACCGTCTTTAAGGTTACCGGTGAAACCAACACCGATGACCTCTCTCCGGCTCCGGACGCGTGGTCTCGTCCTGATATCCCCCTGCACGCCCTGGCGATGCTGAAAAACGCCCGTGAAGGCATCGAGCCGGATCAGCCGGGTAGCGTTGGCCCGATTAAACAGATCGAAGCGCTTCAGGAGAAAGGTTTCCCGCTGGCCTACGTCGGTGATGTGGTTGGTACCGGTTCTTCCCGTAAATCCGCCACCAACTCCGTGCTGTGGTTCATGGGCGACGACATTCCGCACGTGCCGAACAAGCGCGGCGGCGGCCTGTGCCTCGGCGGCAAAATTGCGCCAATCTTCTTCAACACCATGGAAGATGCGGGCGCTCTGCCAATTGAAGTGGACGTGAGCAACCTGAACATGGGCGACGTGATTGACGTTTACCCGTATAAAGGCGAAGTGCGCAACCACGAAACCAACGAACTGTTGGCAAGCTTCGAGCTGAAAACCGACGTGCTGATCGACGAAGTGCGTGCCGGTGGCCGTATTCCGCTGATCATTGGCCGTGGCCTGACCACCAAAGCGCGTGAAGCGCTGGGTCTGCCGCACAGTGACGTGTTCCGTCAGGCGAAAGACGTGGCGGAAAGCAATCGCGGCTTCTCGCTGGCACAGAAAATGGTCGGTCGCGCCTGCGGCGTCGCTGGTATCCGTCCTGGCGCGTACTGCGAGCCGAAAATGACCTCCGTGGGCTCTCAGGACACCACCGGTCCAATGACCCGTGATGAACTGAAAGACCTTGCGTGCCTGGGCTTCTCATCTGACCTGGTGATGCAGTCCTTCTGCCACACTGCGGCATATCCGAAGCCGGTTGACGTCACTACGCACCACACGCTGCCTGACTTCATTATGAACCGTGGCGGTGTCTCCCTGCGTCCGGGCGACGGCGTTATCCACTCCTGGCTGAACCGCATGCTGCTGCCGGATACCGTGGGTACCGGCGGTGACTCCCATACCCGTTTCCCGATTGGTATCTCCTTCCCTGCGGGCTCCGGTCTGGTGGCGTTTGCCGCAGCGACCGGCGTGATGCCGCTGGACATGCCTGAATCCGTGCTGGTGCGTTTCAAAGGCAAAATGCAGCCGGGCATCACACTGCGCGACCTCGTTCACGCAATCCCGCTGTATGCCATCAAACAGGGTCTGCTGACCGTTGAGAAGAAGGGCAAGAAAAACATCTTCTCTGGCCGCATTCTGGAAATTGAAGGTCTGCCGGATCTGAAAGTTGAGCAGGCGTTCGAGCTGACCGATGCCTCTGCCGAGCGTTCTGCGGCGGGCTGTACCATCAAGCTGAACAAAGAGCCGATTATTGAGTATCTGACCTCCAACATCGTGCTGCTCAAGTGGATGATTGCGGAAGGCTACGGCGACCGCCGTACGCTGGAGCGTCGTATTCAGGGCATGGAAAAATGGCTGGCGGATCCGCAGCTGCTGGAAGCTGACGCTGACGCAGAGTACGCGGCGGTGATCGACATCGATCTGGCGGATATCAAAGAGCCAATCCTGTGTGCGCCAAACGATCCGGACGATGCGCGTCTGCTCTCTGACGTACAGGGCGATAAGATCGACGAAGTGTTCATCGGCTCCTGTATGACCAACATCGGCCACTTCCGTGCTGCCGGTAAGCTGCTGGATACTCACAAAGGCCAGCTGCCGACCCGTCTGTGGGTGGCGCCGCCAACCCGTATGGATGCGGCGCAGCTGACCGAAGAGGGCTACTACAGCGTGTTCGGTAAGAGCGGGGCGCGTATTGAAATTCCGGGCTGCTCCCTGTGCATGGGCAACCAGGCGCGCGTGGCCGACGGTGCGACGGTGGTCTCCACCTCCACCCGTAACTTCCCGAACCGTTTGGGTACCGGGGCGAACGTCTACCTGGCTTCTGCGGAGCTGGCAGCGGTTGCAGCGCTGATTGGCAAACTGCCAACGCCGGAAGAGTACCAGACCTTTGTGGCTCAGGTAGATAAGACGGCGGTGGACACCTATCGCTATCTGAACTTCGACCAGCTCTCTCAGTACACCGAGAAGGCTGACGGGGTGATCTTCCAGACCGCGGTATAAAAATCAACCCCTCACCCCTAACCCCTCTCCCCAAAGGGGCGAGGGGGATTTTATTCCCTCTCCCTTTGGGAGAGGGCCAGGGTGAGGGGTATTTTTTTTTATTTTCATTCCTCCCACCTCTCCCGCTTTTTTTCTTCCTCTCTGCTGCGATAATTACCCTAATGGCTTTGCAGAGGAAAACGCTATGGATTACGAATTTTTGCGCGACATCACCGGCGTGGTGAAAGTGCGAATGTCGATGGGGCACGAAGCCGTTGGACACTGGTTTAACGAAGAGGTGAAAGAGAACCTCGCGCTGCTGGATGAAGTCGAACAGGCAGCGGAAACGGTGAAAGGCAGTGAACGCTCCTGGCAACGCGCCGGGCACGAATACACCCTGTGGATGGATGGCGAAGAGGTGATGGTGCGTGCCAACCAGCTTGAGTTCTCGGGTGATGAGATGGAAGAGGGGATGAGCTACTACGACGAAGAGAGCCTGTCGCTGTGCGGTGTGGAAGATTTCCTGAAAGTGGTGAACGCCTACCGCGACTTTATGAAACAGAAGTAACTCCCCGAAGCGTCCCTGCTTCGGTCCACGATTACACGGTCGGAATGTTACGGCCGTAGTAAATTTCGCGCATCTCTTTCCAGAGCAGGTCAGTAATGACCTTACGCTCTTCTTCGCTTAAATCTTCCGGCTTCGTGTGGAACATGTAGTGCTTAAGGTCGAATTCCTTAAGTAACATTTTGGTGTGGAAGATATTCTCCTGATAGACGTTCACATCCATCATGTCGTATAGCGACTTCATGTCGTCGGACATGAAGTTCTGAATGGAGTTGATCTCATGATCGATGAAGTGCTTCATGCCGTTGATATCACGGGTAAAACCGCGTACGCGATAATCAATAGTGACGATATCGGATTCCAGCTGGTGGATTAAATAATTCAACGCATTCAGCGGTGAAATCACGCCGCAGGTCGACACTTCAATATCCGCGCGGAAGGTACACAGTCCGCCTTCCGGGTGGCTTTCCGGGTAGGTGTGCACGCAGATATGGCTTTTATCCAGGTGGGCGACAACCACTTCTGGCAGTGGGCCGGGGTGCTCGGTTTTGTCGATAAGCTGCGGGTCAACCGGCTCTTCACTGACCAGAATGGTGACGCTTGCTCCCTGCGGCTCGTAATCCTGGCGCGCGATATTCAGGATGTTGGCGCCGATAATCGAGCAGGTCTCTGTCAGGATCTCGGTCAGACGGTTGGCGTTGTAGAGTTCATCGATATAGGCGATATAACCATCGCGCTCTTCTGCTGTTTTGGCGTAGCAGATATCGTAAATACAAAAACTCAGGCTTTTGGTCAGATTGTTAAAGCCATGCAGTTTAAGCTTTTTCAATTAGTTCACCTCCTTTGAGGACAGCGCGTCTTGCAGATATTGAGGCAACGCAAAGGCTGCGGTGTGGATCGCCGGGTTGTAGTATCGGCATTTGAGTCCGGCCTGGTGGAAGCGGGCCTGGATAATTTCGGTGGAGAGATGGCGCAGGACGTCGTTATCCGTCGCCCAGGCAAAGGTCATGATCCCGCCGTAGTAAGTGGGGATCGCCGCCTGGTAGAAGCTGACGTCAGCAAAATAGGTGCTCAGCTTACGGTGGCTATCAAGCGCTTCATCCTGTTGCAGGAAGCAAACGCCGTTTTGCGCCACAAAAATCCCGCCAGGCTTCAGGCAGCGCTTGCAGCCTTCGTAAAACGACGAGGTAAACAGCGACGCGCCGGGGCCGATAGGGTCGGTACAGTCAGAGATAATGACATCAAACGTTTGCGTGGTCTGGTTAACAAAATTGACGCCATCGTCGATAACCAGATTAAACCGCGGATCGTCATAGCTGCCAGCATTGTGGTTGGGCAGATACTGGCGGCAGAACGACACCACACCGGCGTCGATTTCCACCATGGTGATGGTTTCGACATTCTGATGGCGAGAGACTTCACGCAGCATCGCGCCGTCGCCGCCGCCGATAATCAGCACGTCCTTCGCGTGGCCGTGGGCCAGCAGCGGGACGTGGGTCATCATTTCGTGATAGATAAACTCGTCGCGCTCGGTGGTTTGCACCACGCCGTCCAGCGCCATTACGCGGCCAAAGGCGGCGTTTTCGAAGATTATCAGATCCTGATGATCGGTTTTCTCATGATAGAGCACGTTATCCACGGCAAAATACTGACCAAACTGGTCATGCAGCGTTTCTTGCCATACCGTTTTTTCGGTCACGGGGAGCACCTCCTTCGTTAACATCCATTACATCCGGCAGATGGGCGCAACACAACACCGCCGTGAAGCGGTTAGCGGGTCAACAAGGGGCGTCGGGAAGGTTACTTCACGTAGGCGAGCAGGCTGAGTGAATCGCGAGCCAGCGCTTTGCATTTTTTAGCAGTGGGAATGCCAATACCGCTTAAATCACGGTAGCTGTCTTCACCGAGCGCCTTCATGTCGAAGCTGTCGTAGTTGCTGAGGTCCCATTGGTTCTGCTGGGCAAAAAAGACCAGTGCGCGACGAATTTGCCCATTGGGTAAATTCTGGTAACCACAATCGTTTTTCAGAAAAACAAAAACTGCCGTCAGATCGGCCATATCTTCCGCTTCGTTTTCACTTAGCGCGTAACTGTTCGCACACATCGCCATCAGGCTGGCGAACAAAATTGTTCTGAAAAACGTCTTCATTGCCTTTACCACTGCATCACGGAAAATTAACGTTAGCATACTTGATGCCAGGCCGACGATCTTTATTATTGCCGCCGTGCTTGACCTTCCGGTAAGGGGAGGGTTTATGCTCAAAAGATCGCCTGCTGGAAATAAGGAAATGCACATGCAACGTCGTGATTTTTTAAAATTTTCTGCCGCGCTGGGGGTTGCCAGCGCGTTACCGCTCTGGAGCCGCGCCGTTTTTGCCGCCGACAGACCTGCTTTACCCATACCTGAATTACTCGCCGCAGATGCCCGCAGCCGCATTCAGCTTGTGGTGCAGGCCGGTAAAACCACGTTCGGTCAGCACGCCGCCACGACGTGGGGTTATAACGGCAATTTGCTCGGCCCTGCGTTGCAGTTACGCAAAGGGAAGGCGGTGACGGTAGACATTCATAACACGCTAGCGCAAGAGACCACGCTGCACTGGCATGGGCTGGAAGTCCCGGGCGAAGTGGATGGGGGGCCTCAGGGCGTCATCAGGCCTGGTGGTAAACGCAGCGTCACCTTTACTCCTGACCAGCGTGCGGCGACCTGCTGGTTCCATCCGCATCAGCATGGCAAAACGGGCCATCAGGTGGCGATGGGGCTGGCCGGTCTGGTGCTGATTGAAGACGATGAAAGCCGCCTGCTGCGCCTGCCAAAACAGTGGGGTATCGACGATGTCCCGGTGATTGTGCAGGACAAAAAATTCAGCGCTGACGGGCAAATTGACTATCAGCTGGACGTAATGAGCGCGGCGGTAGGCTGGTTTGGCGATACGCTGCTGACCAACGGCGCAATCTACCCGCAGCATGCCGCGCCAAAAGGCTGGCTGCGTTTACGCCTGCTAAATGGCTGTAACGCCCGCTCGCTGAACTTCGCCACCAGCGATAAACGCCCGCTGTATGTGGTGGCAAGCGACGGCGGCCTGCTGCCGGAACCGGTGAAGGTGAGCGAGCTGCCGATGCTGATGGGCGAGCGCTTCGAGGTGCTGGTGGATATCAGCGATGGCAAAGCGTTTGACCTGGTGACCCTGCCGGTCAGCCAGATGGGGATGGCCGTTGCGCCGTTTGATAAACCCCATCCGGTCCTGCGCATTCAGCCGCTACAGATCGCCGCTTCCGGTACGCTGCCGGACGCCCTCACCACGCTACCCGCACTCCCGTCGCTGGACGGGCTTACGCAGCGTAAACTTCAGCTCTCCATGGACCCGATGCTCGACATGATGGGCATGCAGGCGCTGATGAAGAAGTACGGCAATCAGGCCATGGCGGGAATGCACCACGGCCAGATGATGGGCCATATGAATATGGACCACGGTAAAATGGGCGGCATGGATCACGGCGGCCATGGTTTCGATTTCCACAACGCCAACCGCATCAACGGCAAAGCGTTCGATATGAACACGCCCATGTTCGCCGCCACGAAAGGGCAGTTTGAACGCTGGGTGATTTCAGGCGAAGGCGACATGATGCTGCACCCGTTCCATATCCACGGCACGCAGTTCCGTATTCTCTCTGAGAACGGTAAAGCGCCGGACGCGCATCGCCGGGGCTGGAAAGATACGGTGAGGGTGGAAGGCGGTGTCAGCGAGGTGCTGGTGAAGTTCGATCACGAAGCGCCGAAAGAGTTTGCCTATATGGCCCACTGCCATCTGCTGGAGCATGAAGATACGGGGATGATGCTGGGCTTTACCGTATAAAAAAAGCCGGGTAGCGGCTTCGCCTTACCCGGCCTACATAGGACACCCGAAAGCCCGGTAAGCGTTAGCGCCACCGGGCTTTTTCATTACTTAGCGTCGTCAGGCAGTGCATACGCGACAATATAGTCGCCCATCTTCGTGCCAAACGAACCGTGACCACCTGCGGAGATGACAACGTACTGTTTGCCATTCACTTCATAGGTCATCGGCGTTGCCTGTCCACCGGCTGGCAGACGGCCTTGCCACAGTTTTTCACCGTTGGTCATGTTGTAGGCGCGCAGGTAGTTATCTGCGGTTGCCGCGATGAACAGCACGTTACCGGCGGTGGAGATTGGGCCACCCAGCATTGGCATACCCATATTGAACGGCACTGGAACAGGCATCGGGAACGGCATGCTGTCCTGTGGCGTACCAATACGTTTCTTCCAGACGATCTTGTTGGTCTTCAGATCCAGACCGGAGATGTAACCCCAGGCAGGCTGTTTACACGGCAGACCGAACGGAGAAAGGAACGGATTCAGGGTCACACCATAAGGAACGCCATACTGCGGCTGGATACCGGCTTCGGTACCGCTGCCTTTCGCATCTTTAGGCTGCTCCATTGGGTTACCCGGACCGCGTGGGATCAGACGGGAAACGAACGGCAGCGCCATTGGGTTAGCGATGGCGACCTGACGGTTAGGGTCAACGGAGATCCCACCCCACTCGAACATCCCCAGGTTACCCGGGAAGACCAGCGTGCCCTGCTCTGACGGCGGCGTGAAGATACCTTCATAGCGCAGCTGGTGGAACATCACGCGGCATACCAGCTGGTCAAACATCGTGGCACCCCACATGTCTGCACCGCTGAGGTCTTTCTCCGGACGGAAACTCAGATCAGAGAACGGCTGCGTTTTGGTAACGTAGTCGCCTTTAGCCGCGCCCTGCGGAACCGGTTTTTCCGGCGCAGGAACAACCAGCTTACCGTTGCTGCGATCCAGCACGAAGATGTTGCCGGTTTTGGCCGGGGCGTAAATCACCGGAACGGTTTTACCGTTAACGGTAATGTCCGCCAGCGTTGGCTGGGACGGCATATCCATATCCCACAGATCGTGGTGAACGGTCTGGTAGCTCCATGCCAGTTTACCGGTCGTTGCGTTCAGCGCCACGATGGAGCTGGCGTAACGTTCCTGCTCCGGCGTACGGTTACCGCCCCAGATATCCGGCGTGGTCACGCCCATCGGCAGGTAAACCAGGTCCAGCTTCGCGTCATACGCTGCCGGTGCCCAGGAGTTCGGTGAGTTAAAGGTAAAGGTGTGTTCATCCGATGGGATCGCGTTGGGATCTTTCGCGCCCGGGTCGAAGGCCCACAGCAGTTTACCGGTGTTCACGTCGAAACCACGGATAACGCCGGAGGTTTCGCGGGTAGAGAAGTTATCCGTTACCGAACCGGCAATCACGATGGTTTTATCGGTAATGATTGGCGGGGAGGTCGGCTCATACAGACCCGGCGTAGTGTCCGGCATGTTGGTCTGAAGATTCAGAATGCCTTTGTTAGCGAAGGTTTCGCACAGCTTACCGGTCTCAGCGTTGATGGCAAACAGACGGCCATCGTTCACCGGCAGCATAATGCGGCGAGGACAGTCGGCAATGACTTCCGGGCTGGCATTATCAGCGCGCGCTTCGTGGTAAGAGACGCCGCGGCAGGTGATGTGCTGGAACGACGGGTTGGAGTTCAGCTGTGGATCAAAGTGCCATTTCTCTTTACCGGTGGCCGCGTCGAGCGCGAACAGACGCTGGTGCGCCGTACACAGGTAGAGCATGTTGCCCACTTTAATCGGGGTCACTTCGTTGGTCAGCTCACCCGGATCGTTTGGCATCTTCAGGTCGCCGGTACGGAATACCCAGGCTTCCTTCAGGTTTTTCACGTTGTCCGCGTTGATCTGCTTCAGCGGGGAGTAACGTTGACCTTCCTGATTTCGACCATAGGCTGGCCAGTCGCCGTCAGCCACCTGCGAAATAGCCGCAGCCGGTGTGGATTCAGTGTTCAGCGTACCGTGGATCTCCTGCGGGTCGTTGAATCCGGCCCAGGTCAGGATGCCGCCACTAATCAGCAGGGCAACGATCAGACCGGCTACAGCACCACTGGAAGGGACGATCAGACGACGCCAGACAAACGGCAGGATCAGCCAGATACCGAAGAAGACCAGAATGTCGCTGCGCGGCGTCAACGCCCAGAAGTCGAACCCGACCTCCCAGACGCCCCAGATCATGGTTGCGAGCAGTAACGCTGCGTACAGCCACAGAGCAGATTGTTTTCTGCGTAAAAGCAGGACGGTTACGCCAACCATAACCAGACCCGCAATCGGGTAGTACCAGGAGCCGCCAATCGCGACCAGCCATACGCCACCGATTAACAAATACAGCGCGCAGAATGCGGCAAACGCGGCTGTTAATGTCACCAGTAGACGCGGCTGTTTAGTTTTTGTTTCAGCCATAGAAAAGTACTCGTCAGTTTTGTTAATTATTTGCTAGCAATTAATTATAGGTATTAACAACTGTGATCGGAATCACAAATATTGCTTTTTATAACTCATACGCCAGGGCAATCCATTTACTGGTATAATGGCTGGCTTGCGTATCGATGCCGGAACGAGAGTCATCCGCATTGAGAGATTTTCACTAAAATCATTTGGTTAGTAATATGAAACATACTGTTGAAGTGATGATCCCGGAAGCCGAGATCAAAGCGCGTATCGCCGAACTGGGTCGTCAAATCACCGAACATTACAAGGACAGCGGCAGCGAAATGGTGCTGGTCGGTCTGTTGCGTGGTTCTTTCATGTTCATGGCAGACCTGTGCCGTGAAGTGCAGGTGCCGCACGAGGTCGATTTTATGACCGCCTCCAGTTACGGCAGCGGCATGTCCACAACCCGTGATGTGAAAATCCTGAAAGATCTGGATGAAGATATTCGTGGCAAAGATGTGTTGATTGTTGAGGACATCATCGACTCCGGTAACACGCTCTCTAAAGTGCGTGAGATCCTGAGCCTGCGTGAACCAAAATCACTGGCGATTTGTACCCTGCTGGATAAGCCTGAGCGCCGTGAAGTGCAGGTGCCGGTGGAGTTCGTTGGTTTCTCCATCCCGGACGAATTCGTGGTGGGTTACGGCATTGATTACGCGCAGCGTTATCGCCATCTGCCGTATGTTGGGAAAGTAGTGATTCTGGACGAATAATTGCGGGCTGTTGCCCTCACCCCAGCCCTCTCCCACAGGGAGAGGGTGAAAACCCCCGGCTTTGTTATTTATGGTTCACATGCTTAAGCTTGAGGTTGGCAATTCCCGAGCGGTAACGCTGTTCCAGCGTTTCGCGGTTGGTGGCGGTCACTTCCAGATTGCGCAGCAGACCGTCGTGAATACCGTACGCCCAGCCGTGGATGGAGACCTTCTGCCCGCGTTTCCAGGCAGACTGCATAATCGTCGAGTGGCCCAGGTTATAGACCTGCTCCATTACGTTCAGCTCACACAGGGTGTCGAGACGGCGCTCCTGCGGCATTTCGCCCAGCAGTGAGCTATGTTTGAACCAGATATCACGAATGTGCAGCAGCCAGTTATCGATTAACCCCAGCTCTGTGTTTTCGACCGCCGCCTGCACGCCGCCGCAGCCGTAGTGGCCACAAATAATGATGTGCTCAACCTCAAGAACGTCAACGGCGTACTGCACAACCGAAAGGCAGTTGAGATCGGTATGAATAACCAGGTTAGCCACATTGCGGTGAACAAACAGTTCGCCAGGTTCAAGACCCGTCAGACGTTCGGCGGGGACACGGCTGTCAGAACATCCAATCCAGAGAAAGCGCGGGTTCTGCGCTTGCGCGAGTTTTCCAAAAAATCCGGGGTCTTCCTCCACCAGCATTTTTGACCATAGTGCATTGTTGCTGATGAGTGTATCTATGTCGTTCATGGAGGTTAGCGACCTGTAACCAAGTGATTGCGTTGCGCTACTATAGGGTAACCCGACTTTTAATGAAACCACACAACGTGTGTCAGAACTTAAGGTAAGTTGAATTCATGGCGATTGCACTGGAGCTTGAACAGCTCAAAAAAACCTACCCGGGGGGCGTTCAGGCGCTGCGCGGGATAGATCTTAAAGTCGAAGCGGGAGATTTCTACGCGCTTCTGGGGCCGAACGGGGCGGGGAAATCCACCACCATCGGGATCATCAGCTCGCTGGTCAACAAAACCTCCGGCCGCGTCAGCGTGTTTGGCTACGATCTGCAAAAAGATGTGGTCAACGCCAAGCGTCAGCTGGGGCTGGTGCCGCAGGAGTTCAACTTCAACCCGTTTGAGACGGTACAGCAGATTGTTGTTAACCAGGCGGGTTATTATGGCGTTGAGCGCAAAGAGGCGCTTGAGCGCAGCGAAAAGTATCTGAAACAGCTCGACCTGTGGGAGAAGCGTAACGAACGCGCGCGGATGTTGTCCGGGGGGATGAAGCGCCGCCTGATGATTGCCCGCGCGCTGATGCACGAGCCAAAGCTGCTTATCCTTGATGAGCCGACTGCTGGCGTGGATATTGAACTGCGTCGTTCCATGTGGGGCTTCCTGAAAGATCTGAACGATAAAGGCACCACCATCATTCTGACCACGCACTATCTGGAAGAGGCGGAAATGCTGTGCCGCAATATCGGCATCATTCAGCACGGTGAGCTGGTGGAAAACACCTCGATGAAGAATCTGCTCTCCAAGCTCAAATCAGAGACCTTTATCCTCGATCTGGCGGCGAAAAGCGCGCTGCCGAAACTGGAGGGCTACAACTATCGCCTGGTTGATACCTCGACGCTGGAGGTAGAAGTGCTGCGCGAGCAGGGTATCAACAGCGTGTTCTCACAGTTGAGTGCGCAGGGCATTCAGGTATTAAGCATGCGTAACAAAGCAAACCGACTGGAAGAGCTGTTTGTCTCTCTGGTGCACGACAAACAAGGAGACAAGGCATGACGCATCTTTACTGGGTCGCGCTGAAAAGCATCTGGGCAAAAGAGATTAACCGCTTTATGCGTATCTGGGTGCAAACCCTGGTGCCGCCGGTGATCACCATGACGCTCTACTTCATCATTTTCGGTAACCTGATTGGCTCCCGCATTGGTGAGATGCACGGTTTTACCTATATGCAGTTTATCGTGCCGGGCCTGATCATGATGGCGGTGATCACCAACGCTTACGCGAACGTAGCGTCGTCGTTCTTTAGCGCCAAGTTCCAGCGCAACATTGAAGAGCTGCTGGTGGCGCCGGTGCCAACGCATGTGATCATCGCCGGTTACGTGGGCGGCGGCGTAGCGCGCGGGCTGTGCGTGGGGATTCTGGTGACGGCGATTTCGTTGTTCTTCGTCCCGTTCCAGGTGCATTCGTGGCTGTTCGTGGCGCTCACATTATTGCTGACGGCGATCCTGTTCTCCCTCGCCGGGCTGCTGAACGCGGTGTTTGCTAAAACGTTTGATGACATCAGCCTGATCCCGACCTTCGTGCTGACGCCGCTGACCTATCTGGGCGGGGTGTTTTACTCCCTGACGCTGCTGCCGCCGTTCTGGCAGGCGCTGTCGCACCTGAACCCGATTGTCTACATGATCAGCGGCTTCCGCTTTGGCTTCCTCGGCATTGCCGATGTCCCGCTGTTCACCACCGTTGTGGTGCTGGTGGTGTTTATCGTGGCATTCTATCTGCTGTGCTGGTATCTGATCCAGCGCGGACGCGGGCTGCGTAGCTAACCTTCTGCCCGGCGACGTTCTGTTTGCCGGGCACTTTCTTTGACAGTTATCACCGTAAACTAACCTTCACCTGGATAAACTACTCGCCTGCTAAGGAGAGACGTTATGCTGGGATGGGTGATCACCTGCCACGATGAAGAGGCACAGGAAATGCTGCTTAAGCTGGAGGCCCGATTTGGCCCCCTGGCGCAATGTCGTGCGGTAAATTACTGGCGAGGGCTGAGCACCAATATGCTCAGCCTGATGATGTGTGA
Organism: Enterobacter cloacae complex sp. S2; assembly: GCF_015159675.1. Classification (NCBI taxonomy): domain Bacteria; kingdom Pseudomonadati; phylum Pseudomonadota; class Gammaproteobacteria; order Enterobacterales; family Enterobacteriaceae; genus Enterobacter; species Enterobacter cloacae complex sp. S2. Next base: position 8,940 of record NZ_JADDTS010000061.1, on the reverse strand, counting down.
CGCGCTGCATGAAACCGACACCGGCGATGGCGTGATTTTTCTCACTGACAGATCCGGCGCGGCGCCATACCGTGCGGCTGCCCTAATGAGCCATAAGCACGATAACTGTGAAGTAATCTCCGGTATCAGCCTGCCTTTACTCGAAGCGATGTATCCGCTGCGCGCAACGTTGAGCAGCGCTGAGTTTCGTCACGCCATTGTGGCGCAGGGCTCGCCGGGCGTGAGCAGCTTGTGGCACCAGCAGCAGAAGAACCCGCCTTTTGTTCTGCTTCACGATCTGTATAAGCATTAAACATTGGTATTGATGCCGCTTTTGTTACAATGGCGGCTGATTTTCTGTGTCGATTTATATTCCATGCTCAAACGCGTTATCTTTATCCTTCTGCTCGTGGTTTCCGGTGGTGCGTCTGCCAGCCTGACCAGTCAGCAAGGCCTTCCTGCCCAATATATGCAAACCACCGAAGATGCGGCCATCTGGGCGCAGGTGGGAAATGCCGTTGTGAATGTGGGGAATGTCCGCGCCGGGCAGATCCTCGCTGTCTTTCCGGCCGCGGCGGATTACTATGAATTTCGTTTCGGATTCGGTACGGGGTTTATTGATAAAGGCCACCTTGAAAAAGTTCAGGGCAAACAACGCGTTGAGGATAGCCTGGGTGACTTGAACAAGCCGCTCAGTAATCAAAACCTCATTACCTGGAAAGACACGCCGGTGTATAACGCCCCCAGCAGCGGAAGCGCGCCCTTTGGCACCTTAAGCGCTAATCTTCGCTATCCGATTCTGAATAAGCTGAAAGACCGCCTGAACCAGACCTGGTTCCAGATCCGTATCGGTAATCGTCTGGCATGGGTAAGCAGCCTGGATGCGCAGGAAGATAACGGGCTACCGGTTCTGACCTACCATCATATTTTGCGTGATGAAGAGAACACCCGTTTTCGACATACCTCCACGACGACCAGCGTACGTGCGTTTAATAATCAGATGGCCTGGTTACGCGATCAGGGCTACACCACGCTGACGATGTACCAGCTTGAAGGGTACGTGCGTAACAAGATGAACCTGCCCGCGAAAGCGGTGGTGATCACCTTTGATGATGGCCTCAAATCGGTGAGCCGCTATGCGTATCCGGTGCTGAAAGAATATGGCTTCAACGCGACGGCGTTTATAATTTCATCCCGAATCAAAGGCCACCCGCAGAAGTGGGATCCAAAATCGCTGCAGTTTATGAGCGTTCAGGAAATTAAGGGCATCCAGGATGTGTTCGACATTCAGTCTCACACTCATTTCCTGCATCGCGTGGATGGCTATAAACACCCCATCCTGTTGAGCCGTAGCTATCACGTGATCCTGTTTGATTTTGAACGCTCACGTCGTGCACTGGCTCAGTTCAACCCGCGCGTATTGTATGTGTCGTATCCATTTGGCGGCTATGACAATAAAGCGATAAAGGCAGCGAATGACGCTGGTTTTCATCTGGCAGTGACGACGATGAAAGGGAAGGTGAAGCCGGGGGATAATCCGTTCCTGTTGAAGCGTTTGTATATCTTAAGAACGGATTCACTGGAGACGATGTCGCGGCTGATCAGTAATCAGCCGCAGGGATAGCGGTTAGTCGTATGAAAGGGTGAATACGCCGGTGGCTTTAAACGACCCCGGTTTCACTGTGTTTCCGTTTGCTACCAGTTGAGCAACATAATTAATTTGCTTGGATTCAGGGGTTTGGTAGTCCGTTATGACATAGGATGAGTCAGGATTATTCGGCAGGAGTTGAGAGGTTCCGTTATACATGATTCTCACGCCTGCGCCCTCAGCTCCGGACGAAAGCGTATTACCAAGAAGATCATTATTTTTTCCGGTTAGCTTTGAGGTGGTGAGTTTGGTTGTGATATTTGCCACACCGGTACAATTGCTTAAGCTAATGGAAAAAGGGATATCCTTAACCCGATTGTTTTTAATGTCTGAAACATAATATTCTCCCAGGTTAACATTATTAGTACCATCCGATAGCATGGCCATGTCGCAGGTTGGAAGAACGATCGGGATCTGGAATGAGTCCTCGTTGACCATAAATGTCCATGGTTGGTTGTCACTATCATCTGGATTACCAATAGCCATTTTACCCAGAGTGCCGGGTTTGGGTCTGATTGAGGTTTCTTTGTTCGGGTTGCCTCTGTAACCTTCATCAATATAAATTTGAACTGAGGTGTTTATCCATTTTTCATCCCACGGGTCAGATTTTCCGGAGGAGGCAACGGTAGTCCAGCCAGTAGTATTCATAGCGAAGTAACCACCCATGCCTCCAGTGCTTTCTGCGGTGTGCACCCTTACGGAATAATAAATCCCCGGAATATTTGTTTCAAACATAGCCCTGCCATAACTACTCCCCATTAGCAAGGTCGGGTTTGTTTGTGACACGAGGTTAAAACCATCGTCCCCCGGACCACATTTGGCCTGAATGCCTGGTGTCAGGTTAACGTTAAAAAGAGTACTGGCGTAGTTACCCGGAGGGGGAAGACGTACAGTGCCACCTGAGTAGTCAGAATTGATTAGCGTGGTTGTGCCGCCTTTTCCATTATTCATTTGGCACTCCCCTGCCCAGCAGGAGTGGCTGAGGGTTAATAACGCGCTCGCCATGGCAAACGCCATTGTGCCTTTCACGTTGAAACCCTGTCTTATAAAGTTGAACATTCTCATCCTTTTTCCTGTTCTGATTATTATTCGTAAGTGACGTCAACCAATACTTTACTGGTAACGACACCACCAGCCACTACGCCAATATTTTGATATCGGGCATAGAACTGATAATCCGTTAAAAATGCAGTATCCTGACCGCTTACGTCATAAGTGATTTTTGACGTGCAGTCGTTGTTTAAAACATTCTTTTTATATTTTTCAGAGAAAACGACGACGCCGACATTTTTTGCCGCGCCTGCGGCGGTATCATCACTTTTGAAAACCTGATTTTGTCCTGGCCAGAAACCCGACTGCGGCGAAAAGCTAAAACTCAGCTTTTTAGCCGTACCGCTGTCTCCATAGCAATCATCTACATGGATCTTAAAAGGCGTACCGCCTGCATCATCGGTTGCAGTAAAACGATCGCTACCATCCGGGTTATAAAACCAACTGCGCATCGCATTGGGGAGATAAATTTCGCCGTCATTTTCCACGGTCATCTTACAGGTGCTATTAACAATGTTAGCGGTAATATTTACGTCTAATCCTGAGCTTGCCTGGCTTACGCCAGGCAAGATGCCACCAGCCAAGCCCATAAGCAACACAAGACCGGGCTGGTATAAAATAAACGGTGATTGTTGCATACTGGTTCCTGGTATTATGGATAAGCGATAGTGAACGTGACTGGCGCAGTAACCGCCCCCGCGCCTACATCAGCAATGGTTTGGCCTTGCCCGATAACGATACGGGAATTCATCGGGAATTCACCGGTACCATCAGTAATGGTGACATCCTTAGCAGCCGGAGGCGTGTTACAGCTCATAAGCTCGCCAGTATCGACAACACCCGACCAGATCTCAAAGCCCGTTGCTAAGCCGCCAGAGTAAGAATCACCCGTCTTGTTGACGCCACTGCATTCACCACCAGCGCCTTTCGCAGCGGACACCGTTGCCTTGGTTACTCCAGAACAGTTGGTGAAACTAATCTTGAGCGGCTCGACACGGGTTTTGTTCACCAGATCGGATTTGTATACGTCGCCGAACGCAATTTCAGTGGAGGCTGTGCCTGCATCGTTAAGTACTTTTGCGGTACATGTGCCTGATACAATTTTTGATTTAATCGTTAATTCGACACTAGGGGTGCCTGTAATTGCTGCGCTTGCCATTCCCGAGAACAGAAGAGCAGAAACGGACAGGGCGATAAAAGTAGAATTGAATTTCATAATGTTGCTCCGTTTTCCTGCACTAATCACTCGTAGCTAAATTCAAAGGTCGCCACGGCCTGAAAATCACCAATGGTCATGCTGTTTTCTTTTGTTTCACGTAAGGTGGCCACCAGAGCAACTTCCTTATTCTGGATTTCTGTCGGACTCCAGACCAGGCGCTCTGAATCCAGGGTTGAGTTAATGATAAAAGGAGTATTTGGTGCATCGGCTCTGGCGATTTCAGCCGCAGAGTAATCAGCGCCACCGTTAGTTTTTGCAATCTGGTTAACAAGGCCGCTAGCTAAATAACCTGATTTGGTTCCTTTTACGGTTGTTTTTAACGAGGTCAGCGACGCCGGGCATTCAACGAGCACAATTTTGAAATTGGCATTTGCCGTTCCGGCTTTGACATCATCTAAACGTACCTGACCGTTATTACCGATAGTCAGCGTTTGCTGCGTATCTGAACCCGTACCGCCGACCAGTTTCATATCGCAGGTGGTTTCGCGGATATTGGCAGTGAAGTTAACATTGAGATCGGCTGCCGCAGCAGAACCTGACATCGCTAACATTGCTAATGCGATTAATGAATAACCGCAATGATTTTTCTTCATATTATTTCCCATGGGTGTGATTCCCTGTTTTAACATCATTACATTTGGCACTGTTGATTACTCAGAATCGTGGTTAAGCCTGCTTTCTTCGCATTTTCAGGAATCTGATAATGCACCGTGCAAGAGCTGGATCCATCGCTTCCCCATACCACCCGGAGAGCGCCTTTGTCTTCCACACCGCGTACATAAGCTTGTCCTGCCTGGCCTACCGTTCCGATAGATTCGTTTTTCTCATTCAGAACGTCTGCACCTAACGGAATAAAGCCGTTATCAGAACGTTGTAATTCCAGAACAAGCGAACGACCTTCATCCGTTTCAAAATTCACTAATACAACGGAGCCATTGCGAGGTACGGCAACAGCGCTGGTATTTTTGATTTCAACGTCTGCTTCGAGAGTGCTGATATCGAGCGATACTCGGTTTTCTCTGTAGGCTGACATATACGGCATAATCCCGTACCCGGAGCTGTTAATGCGGCTTTGGCCGTAACCCAGCCGAGCACCCGTTGCGCCACTTGCTTTTACCAGCGCAAGTGAATCCGTTTCGCCGATACTGCCGGATGTAAATACAACGCCACCCGAGTGAACAACCATTCCGCCGTTATAACTCGCGGAATACTGTTTACTATTGTCATCGCCAAAGGACGCTGAGACACCGAGCGGCCCGTAAGGACTGTTCCATGAGCTATAGCCACTGACCTGGTTCAGGTTGCCGTAGTTGCCCCCGCTTGATGAGGCGCTAACGGAATAGCTCACTTCACTGTTTTTGGAGTTGCCGCTTGCCGTAGAGTTAAAACTGGTACCGCCTTTTAAATCAGTGCGCAGGCTCATGTTGACGTTATTAAATCCGCCTGACTGCGCGCTATCTTTATTGAATATGCTGAATGGAATACTGACGTTTAAATAAACGCTGTCATCCTTTTCCCCTGTTTCGTTGTACGTGCGTTGCACAGAAACGCTATAGCTACCGTAAGCAAAACTATTGTTGTAACCCACGCTGTAGTCGGAAGTGGAGCTGGAGTCATTCCAGTAATCCTGCCAGGTGCCGCTAATATAGAGTGAGCCGTATTCATCACCGTTAACATTCAATGGCTGATTCAGGCTGACCTGTATCTGGTTTTTGGTACGCTGATAATCAGCATAAAGCTCGGCATTGCTGTCATAAGATCGATTGCCATATTCCTCGTGATGAATACTGTCCTGCAATGAGGCGGCATCGTTAAGGCTGAGATAATCTTCTGTAGAGAAGCGATAAGCTGCCACGTTAAGAGATGTGTTAGTGGCTTCAAGCATTTTGCTGTAGGTCAGCCGATAACTTTGCCCTTTAAGCGTGTCCAGCCCGTCGATATCGGCATAGGACCCGGTAACATCTAATGCGAATGCACCAATACGGGTATTCATAGCCAGACCAAGCAGGCCGGCGTAGAAATCCATATCCGTATATTGCGCACCCACGTAACCGGTAAAGGTGTTATTCAGACCATACGCGTAAGTTGCGTAGCCAACGTTTGGCTTATCGTGCAATGAATCATCATTCAGCTCACCTAAACCCACATCCCAGCGGCTGGAGCCTGGGCGGAGCATTTGTGTAACTGAGGAGAACGGAACGGTAAACGTCCGTTTACTTCCATCGGCTTCCTCTACAGTGACAATCAAATCATTGCCATAGCCTGTTGTACTGAGGTCATTGATCTCGAAAGCACCGGGTGGAACGGTGGTTTCATAAATTTTATTGCCGCTTTGCGTTACGCTAACTTTGGCGTTACTGTTTGCCACACCACGAATTACTGGCGCGTAGCCAGAGGTGCCTTCCGGGAGCATGCGGTCATCGTTATACATACGCGCACCACGCAGGCTCACCGAGTCAAAGACATCACCGCGTGTGTAGGAATCACCCATTACCATCTGTGCGTTAAGTGGTGTGATGTCTCGCTGGAGGTAGATATCCTGGCTGGAATAATGTGTGCCATTATCGCTGTCCCAGTTCAGACTGCCGCGAGAACGTAAACGCCACGGCCCCACGTTCAGGCCATAATGCAAGCCCGCATAAGCGGTATCTGAATTGGTGCCGTTTGACTCGCTGTGCCAGGTATTAAGATCGTATGAGAGTAATCCGGCCGGAACACCATTATCCCATAATGAAGGGTCGACATACCCTGCTGGAAGTTTAAGCACGTAGATTTGCGGGAAATTAAGATCCATTTCCTGCTTGCTACTATCAAAATTTTCAGAAGCACCGGGATAATATTTTTTGATATCTACGCAAGACGTTTCGTCGTCTTTGACATCATCGCCTAATATGCTGGTATCAACGCCTGCCTGTGTCAGCGTGAGTTTAGTCAGACATGCTGAGGCACGTGGCGTTTTGTTATCAATGAATGTCATCTCGACCGTGGATTTTGAATTGCCATTCAAATTCACTTTTACACGGTAAGTACCTGGCAGAACTGGGTTGCCATAAGCATAACGATCGACATTGATACCTCCACCATTATCGATAAGGAACTGGTCATTAAATTCAATGGCCGATTCTGTTTCGGATGAGGTGTCTACAGCTTTTTTTTCAGTCTCGCTGGCATGCAGAGGAAATGCTGCACAGATTGCGAGACATAAAATTGATCGTTGAAATAGCATGCTTCATCCAGACAAGTCGTCGTATGAATGCTATGAATCATTCATACGTGTTATATTTATAATGTGGCGGTGGTGCGGTTATTAATTTACTTTGCTTTCAAAAGTATCAGAGCCGCCATTGTCATTAATGGTTTCGTAAGCAACAGTGCCGGTGGCAGTACTACCTAAACCTTTTACCTGCATAATTTGAGTACTAAACGGTAAAATAGATTTATGCTCAACCTGGTACTCTTTATTTGCTGATTTCAGCTTTACATTTGAAATAGAAACGTTGTAAGGGGAATCATTGTGTGCGATCAGGTTTAGCGTATTACCTTGTTTTTGTTGTGACCACGTTACTTTGGCTGCTGCATCTCCTGGCGTACCTTTCAGGCCGTCAGGTCGGAAAAAGAGTTTAATACGTGTGCGGAATGCCAGCTGGAGCTGGTTAGGATTTTCACCGTCTTTCACTTTTGACTTCGGTGGAATCTCGAGCACATTGAACCAGAATAGGGATTCGCGATCTTGCGGCAATGAACCACCCAGGTACGAGATCCGAACGGATTGACCTTTTTGCGGATCAATTCGGGATACTGGTGGAGTAATAATAAACGGTAGTTTTAATTCCTGTGGATTGGTGTCATCGCGACCGTCATCGAGCCATGATTGAACTAATAGTGGCTTTTTGCCACGGTTGTCTAAAGAAACAATGACATCTTTTTGCGACTGCTGATAAACAATACGTGTTCCCGAAATAACGATATCTGCGCTTGCCTGGAATGACGCGACAGCAGCAGCTGTAAAGCAGGCAGCTTTAAATCCTTTATAAAATGATGTGCTTAACATTTTTCCACTTCCTGTTGGAATGATATCAATAGTCCCCTGACGTACGTCAGGGGATAATATGAGCATTTTATTTATGCGCTTAAAATTACTCGTAGATCATGGTGAATGCAGCTTGTGCCTGAACCACACCAGCTGACACTGGGTTGTTGGCCGCATCCCAGTTCTGACCCTGGGTATACGCTACACGGTAGTAAAGTGCGCCTGCGCCTGTGGTATCAATCGTTGCTTTCTGGGTATTGTTGGTCTGATCCAGTTTGATCTGATCGGTAGCGGAGTTGCCATCGTTTGACAGTACCAGATTGACGTTTTTAGCGGCGCCTTGAGTATTTGATGGTGGAACCAGCAGACCGCCGGAAGTTGAAGAAGAACCCGCCCAGGAATCAAACTGAGCAGATGCCTGGTTGACGGTAGCAGAATCACAACCTGTCAGGGTGAGGGAGAATTTCTTTTCTCCCAGGGTGCTGGTGGTACCCAGCGCATTAGCGAAGTCTTTTACAAACACGGTATCCAGGTTAACGTCAAAATCATTACCATCCTGGTCAATCTTCTGATCCAGGGATACTTTACAGGTGTTATTAGAAACCATACCGTGGAAAGTAATAGTGCCTGTATCTGAAGGAATATCAGCTGCCATTGCAGAACCCGCACTCAGAACCATTGCTACTACAGTTGCCAGACCTAATTTATTAAAAGACATTTTTTATATCCATATTTAAATGCTAGAAAAGTGAACATAAGCAAGGCTTATGTTCGTTCCGAACAGATGCTTCGGGAAAAGGATTCTAAGTGATGAGTAATGGTTGTGAGAAGCCGTTAGGCGTTAGAAATACTTAAACGATCTTTAAGTCAATATGATTATTTAATAGTGAATGATAATAATTGTTCATCATTTTGATGAGCAGGTGTTCAGCAGTGTGACTTGAATATATTAATAAAAATATATAAAAAGAATGCTATTCATTTTAATTATGTATAAATTACCCAACCTATTTG
>NZ_JADDTS010000060.1:0-28700 GCF_015159675.1 Enterobacter cloacae complex sp. S2 | reverse complement strand
TTCCCGCCCGCCCATGGCATTTGGCTGTCCGGTCAGCGAAAACGGGCCGCAGCCAGGACGGTTGAACTTCCCGCTGGCAAGATGCACGTTAATGATGGCGTTGCACTTGTCGCTGCCGCTGGAGGACTGGTTGATCCCCATGGTGTAGAGCGTGATCGCGCGTGGCGCGGTGACAAACCAGTCGTAGAAGGTGCCAATCTCGTCTGAAGGCAGATCGCAAAACGCCGCCACGCGAGGGATCGGCCACTCGCCGCGCCCCTGAATCAGATTGAGCAACCCCACAAACAGCCCGGCGTCACTGCCGGGTCTGAGCGCGAGGTGGAGATCGGCGATATCGCAGGTGGCGGTTTTACGCGGATCGATCACGACCACTTTCATCTGCGGATTGTTGTGTTTTGCCTGCACCAGCCGCTGATACAGCACCGGATGCGTCCAGGCCGCGTTCGAGCCAACGAGTACCACCAGATCGCTGTTTTCCACGTCCTCGTAGCTGCACGGCACCACGTCTTCACCGAAGGCGCGTTTGTAGCCCACCACCGCCGATGACATGCACAGCCGCGAGTTGGTATCAATGTTCGCCGCCCCGATAAAGCCTTTCATCAGCTTGTTGGCGGCATAGTAATCCTCGGTCAACAGCTGGCCGGAGGCATAAAACGCCACCGCCTGCGGCCCCCATTCGTTGATGATGTTCCGCAGCCGCTCGCCCGCTTCGCCCAGCGCCTGCGGCCATGCCACCTCCCGGCCATCGACAACCGGGCGCAGCAGGCGTCCCTGTAGCCCCGTGGTTTCCCCAAGGGCAGATCCTTTTACGCACAGACGACCGAAATTCGCCGGATGAGTTTCATCCCCCCGAATGCTGACCTTTTCACCGTCTGCGCTGGCGACCACGCCGCAGCCCACCCCGCAGTAAGGGCACGTTGTCCGGGTTTCCGTCATGAGGCCTCCGCGCGCATCACCAGCTCTTCATTTCCAACCCACACCTTGCCGTTTTCGATTTTTACCGGCCAGGCACGCACCGCAGGCGCCCCGCTCTCAGCCTGACACCCGTCGCGCAGACGAATACGTTGCTTGTAGAGCGGCGAGATCACCACCGGTTCCCCCGCCGCATCGCCGAGGATGCCGCGTGAAAGCACGTTCGCGCGGCTGCCCGGCTCCCGATCGTCGAGGGCATAAACGGTTTTGCCAAAGCGGAACAGCGCAATCGGTTTGCGCCCAAGATGCGCGCCAATGCCCGCCTGCTCCGGGATCTCGTCGATATTACAAATTTCCTGCCAGCGCTTGTTCCCCTCCGCGGCGGGGACGTTTACCGCGGTGCGGAACAGCGCCAGGCGGTCAGGATCGTTAAGGGTGGTTTGCCATTCGCACTGGTAGGTCTCCACCACCCGGGCCATCTCCTGCTCCAGCTCGTGGGCGATCCCCAGGCTGTCGTTGAGGATCACCTCGCGTAGATAGTCGAGGCCGCCTTCCAGGTTATCCATCCAGGTACTGGTGCGTTGCAGACGATCTGCCGTGCGAATGTAGAACATCAGGAAACGGTCAACGGTGCGGATCAGCGTTTCGTCGTCCAGATCGCTGGCGAAGAGATCCGCGTGGCGCGGCTTCATCCCGCCGTTGCCGCACAGATAGAGGTTCCAGCCTTTGTCCGTGGCAATCACCCCTACGTCTTTGCTCTGCGCCTCTGCGCACTCACGGGTACAGCCGGAGACCGCCATTTTGATTTTGTGCGGCGCGCGCAGGCCCTTGTAGCGGTGTTCCAGCCTGACCGCGAGGCCGGTGGAATCCTGCACGCCGTAGCGGCACCAGGTCGACCCGACGCAGGATTTCACCGTGCGCAGGGATTTCCCGTAAGCATGTCCGGTCTCAAACCCGGCCTCCACCAGCGCCTGCCAGATTTCCGGCAACTGTTCGAGCGTGGCGCCAAACAGGTCAATACGCTGCCCGCCGGTAATTTTGCTGTAAAGGCTATAGCGTTTCGCGATCTGGCCGATGGAGATCAGCCCGTCGGCGGTCACTTCACCCGCAGGCATCCGCGGGACGATGGAGTAGGTTCCGTCCTTCTGAATATTGGCGAAATAGCGGTCGTTGGTGTCCTGCAACGGCAGATGCGCCGGTTTCAGCAGATACTCGTTCCAGCAGGAAGCCAATACCGATCCCACCAGCGGCTTACAGATCTCGCACCCGTGCCCCTGACCGTAGCGGCTGATAAGCTGGTCGAAGGTGCGGATATGGTTGACGCGCACCAGGTGATAAATCTCCTGACGCGAGTACGGGAAGTGTTCGCAGATATCCTTTTTCACCTCCACGCCCTGCTCTGCAAGCTGGAACTCCATCACCTGCTTCACCAGCGCGCTACAGCCTCCGCAGCCGGTCGCGGCTTTGGTGCACTGCTTAATGGCGCCGATATCCGTCGCACCCGCGCTTACCGCCTGGCAGATATCCCCTTTGCTGACGTTATGACACGAACAGATCTGCGCGCTTTCCGGCAGCGCCGCCACGCCCAGCGCTTTCGGCGCGCTGCCTGACGACGCGGGTAAGATCAGCGTTTCCGGCTCTTTTGGCAGGCTGATGCCGTTGAGCATCATCTGCACCAGCGTGGCGTATTCGCTGGCATCGCCCACCAGCACGCCACCCAGCAGGGTTTTGCTGTCGTGGCTGACCACAATCTTTTTGTAGATTTGCTGCGGCCCGTGCGTCCACTGGTAGCTCAGCGCGCCCGACGTGCGCCCGTGGGCATCGCCAAACGACGCCACATCCACGCCCAGCAACTTGAGTTTGGTACTCATATCCGCGCCGGTGAAGCGCTTCTCCTCACCCGCCAGCACAGCGGCGGCCACGCGCGCCATCTGGTAGCCCGGTGCCACCAGGCCAAAGATTTTCCCCTCCCACAGCGCGCATTCACCGATGGCAAGCACATCCGGATCGGAGGTCCGGCAGCCGTCGTCAATGCAGATCCCGCCGCGCTCGCCGACAGCCAGCCCGCTGCTGCGCGCCAGCGCGTCCTGCGGCCGAATACCAGCAGAGAAGACCACCATGTCCGTTTCCAGCTGTTCACCATCGGCAAAGCGCAGCACCAGCCCGTCGTCTGCGGTGGCAATCTCCGTCGTCGATTTACTGGTGTGTACCCCTACGCCCAGCGCCTCAATTTTCTTACGCAGCATTGCCGCGCCGTCGCTGTCGAGCTGCACCGCCATCAGGTTAGGCGCAAACTCCACCACGTGGGTTTCCAGCCCGAGCTGCTTAAGCGCATTCGCCGCCTCCAGCCCCAGCAGGCCGCCGCCAATCACCACACCGCGGCGAGAGCCTGCCGCATGGGCCGCAATGTTGTCCAGATCGTCGAGGGTGCGGTAGACAAAACAACCCGGCAGATCGTTGCCCGGAACGGGTGGTACGAACGGGTACGAGCCGGTCGCCAGCACCAGCTTGTCCCAGTGAGTCTCATGGCCACTGGCGGTACGCACTACGTGTGCATCACGATCGATAGCGACGATCTGCTGCGAGAGGCGCAGCTCAATGCCGTTATCGGCAAAGAACGCCCCCGCCACCAGCGAGAGCGAGTCCGCGCTGCGTCCGCCAAAATATTCCGACAGATGCACGCGGTCATAGGCCGCATAGCGCTCTTCGCCAAAAACAATAATCTGATATTGCTGATGCAAATTGCGGTTAACGCAGTCTTCGAGGAAATGATGGCCGACCATACCGTGCCCAACCACCACCAGAGTAGGTTTTGTCATAGCGTTCTGTCCTGCAACCTGCGGTTGCGTTGTGAAACGATCGAACAGCCAGTCCGCGTGGGCGGGCGCAGCCGTTGCCAGTAAATCGGTAAAGGTTGCCGCGCTGCGGCAGTCACCCATTAGCAGCACGCCAGCCAGCGCCCCCTGATGGATCAGTAAACGTCGATAGTGACGGGTCAGCGGGTCCCATGAACTCCAGACCACATCGTCCGCCTGCGCCGTCGCGCGTCCGAGGCTGAACAGCGCCACGCCGGTCACCTTAAGGCGCACGCCGTTGTCGGTCAGGGTAAACGGCGCGGTGACCTCCCCGGCCAGCCGCGCGGCAAGAATATCCGCCTGCGCCAGACAGGGGGCGACCAGGCCAAACGTCTGGCCGTCAATTTCGCAGCACTCGCCGATGGCGTAGATATCCGGCACGGAGGTTTGCATCTGCTGATCCACCACGATGCCGCGCGCGCAACGAATGCCGCTGGCTTTTGCCAGCGCGACGTTGGGCTGTACACCCGTAGCCAGCACCACGCGCGTGGCGGCGATGCGGCGTCCGTCGAGCAACGTCACGGCATCGTCAGTGATGGCCGTGATGCCGGAGGCGAGTTCACAGCGTACGCCCCGCTTCGCCAGCGCCTCGTCAAGCAGCAGTCCCGCCTGCTGATCCAGCTGCTGTTCCATCAGCCACGTGCCGCGATGGATAAGCGTGACGTTGTCACCGTTTCGCGCCAGCGCTGCCGCTGCCTCCACGCCGAGTACGCCGCCGCCCAGCACTACCGCCGGCCCGGAGATATTCTGGATGGCGCGGGTCTCTGCCAGGGTGCGAAAGGTGAACACATGCGGTGCATCGCCGCCGCGGATCGGCGGCACTACAGGGGTAGACCCGGTGGCAAACACCAGCGCATCCCAGCCCAGCGTGCGAGCAGAGGTATGTACTTCACGCGCGTTGACGTCTACTGCGAGCGCCTTTTCTCCTCGCAGCACCGTCACGCCTCGTGCCGTGTACCAGTCTTCATCGTGCAGACAGATGTGCTCCGCCTGCTTTTCACCACCCAGCACCGGTGAAAGCTGGATGCGGTTGTACGCCTGCTCAGGCTCGTCACCGATGACGGTGACAGCGAAACGACCGGGAACACGCCCGGTGAGCGACGCTATCAGCCGGGTTGCCGCCATACCATTACCGATAATGACCAGTCGCATCGTGCCCCCTCATTACGCCGCTTTCGGCTGTTTTTCGTAGAGGAAATGGAGGATCTGCTGGCGCATGTGGTGATAGCGGCTGTCATCCGCCAGCTGCACCCTGTTGCGCGGGCGCGGCAGATCGACGCGCAGGATCTCACCCACGGTGGCCGCCGGGCCGTTGGTCATCATCAGTACGCGGTCAGAGAGCAGTACCGCCTCGTCCACGTCGTGGGTGATGAGCACGATGGTGGTGTTCAGCGCCTGCTGGATCTGCATCACCGAGTCCTGAAGATGGGCACGCGTCAGCGCATCGAGCGCGCCAAACGGCTCATCCATCAGCAGCACTTTCGGCTTCATTGCCAGCGCCCGGGCAATCCCGACGCGCTGCTTCATGCCGCCGGAGATCTCCCCGGGGCGCTTATGCAGCGCGTGGCCCATCTGCACGCGGTCGAGGTTGTGCTCAATCCACGCTTTGCGCTCGGCCTTACTCATGGTGTGACGGAAGACCTGATCCACCGCCAGCGCCACGTTGTCGAAGCAGGTCAGCCACGGCAGCAGCGAATGGTTCTGGAACACCACCGCGCGCTCGGGCCCCGGCCCGGCGATTTCGCGGTTGTCGCAAATCAGCCCGCCTTCCGTCGGCAGCGTGATCCCGGCGATCAGGTTTAACAGCGTCGACTTGCCGCAGCCGGAGTGACCAATCAGACTGACGGTTTCGCCCTCGTGGATATCAAAAGAGACGTTTTGCAGCGCCAGAAACTCGCCGCTGGCGGTGGAAAAACGCTGGCTCACGGCCTGGACCTGAATTAACGGTTTCATCTTCACTCCTTATTTTTCCTGCCAGCTAAAGCGACGGGCGATCAGCATCAGCCCCTGCTCCAGCAGCAACCCGACCACGCCAATGATGACGATGGCGATGAGAATGTTTTCGACGTTGAGGTTGTTCCACTCATTCCAGATCCAGAATCCAATGCCTAAACCTCCGGTGAGCATCTCGGCGGCGACAATCACCAGCCAGGCAATGCCAATGGAAAGACGTACCCCGGTGAGCACCGCAGGCAGCACGGCGGGGAAAAGAATGCGGCGCATGATGGTCCACTCTGAGAGTTGCAACACCCGGGCCACGTTGAGGTAGTCCTGCGGAATACGGCGTACCCCTTCAGCGGTGTTGATTACCATCGGCCAGATGGAGCAGATAAAAATGGTCCAGCTCGATGCAGGCTCCGCTTTCTGGAACAGCAGCAGGCCGATAGGCAGCCAGGCCAGCGGGCTGACGGGACGCAGGAGCGCGATCAGCGGGTTGAACATGCGCGAGAAAAAGGTGAAGCGGCCAATCAAAAAGCCCAGCGGAATGCCCGCCATCGCTGCCAGACCGAAGCCGATGGCGACGCGCTGCAACGACGCCAGCACGTTCCAGCCAATGCCCATATCGTTTGGCCCGTCGCGATAAAACGGATCGGCAAACAGGGTCATGGCCGAATCGAGCGTGCTGAGCGGCGTCGGAAAGCCTTTACTGTTTATCGCCGCCAGCTGCCAAAGCACCACCAGCAGGCCGAGACCGAGCAGCGCCGGGATGACGCGCTGTAAAAAATCATTCATCCGACGCGTAAACGCTGGCGCACGACGGCGAACCTGTAGCGGAGGCAGGACAATCACTTCCCCGCTCTCTGACGTCTCTTGTGGTTTTGTATTTTGCAGATGCTGCATACTCAGGCCCCTTTACGGTGAATGGCGAAGCGGTTGGCGTACCCTTCCGGATCGGTGCCGTTCCAGACGGTGCCGTCCATCAGGGTGCTGCTGCGATACGGTGATGACGGTGTGGACATGCCGCCCACGGCGGTCGCGGCATCCTGCCAGACCGCGGTCTGGTTAATGCGCTGTGCAATGCCCGCGTAATCCGGCGCGGCGTTGAGCAAGCCCCAGCGGCGGAACTGGGTTAAGAACCACATCCCGTCTGAGAGATACGGGTAGCTCACGGCACCCTCGTTGAAGAAACGGATCGGGTGCGCATCCTGCCAGCGCTGACCGACCCCGTTGTCGTACTCGCCCAGCATACGTCCGGTGAGATACTGTTCCTTGCAGTTGAGCCAGGCGCGGCGCGAGAGGATCTGCGCGGTTTCGCGTTTGTTTTCCGCTGACGCCTCGATCCAGCGCGCGGCTTCCATCACGGCGCTCACCAGCGCCCGTGCGGTGTGCGGATTTTTCGCCACCCAGTCGCGTCGGGTGCCGAGGATCTTTTCCGGGTGATCGGCCCAGATGGACTGCGACGTGGCGGCGGTAAACCCGATTCGGTCGTTAATCGCCCGCGCGTTCCACGGCTCGCCGACGCAAAACCCGACCATGTTGCCAATGCGCATGTTCATCACCATCTGCGGCGGCGGCACCACCACGGTGCGCACGTCGTCAAACGGGTTAATCCCCGCGCTGGCCAGCCAGTAGTAGAGCCACATGGCGTGCGTTCCCGTCGGGAAGGTATGCGCGAAGGTGTAGGTTCCCGGCGCCTGCTGCGCAATCAGCTTTTTCAGCCCGTCGAGGTCACGAACGCCCTTCTCCGCCAGATCGCTGGAGAGCGTAATGGCCTGACCGTTCTGGTTGAGGGTCATCAGGTTCGCCATCTGCTGCGGCTTGCCCGCGATACCCAGCTCCAGACCGTACAGCAGGCCGTAAAGAATGTGCGCAGCGTCCAGCTCGCCCGCCACCAGCTTGTCGCGCACCGCCGCCCAGCTCGCCTCTTTGGTCGGCACAATAGTAATGCCGTGTTTTTTATCGAACCCCTTCAGGGCCGCGATAACCACGGGCGCGCAGTCGGTCAGGGGGATAAACCCGATACGCACGGTATCCTGCTCCGGCTTATCTGACCCCGCCGCCCATGCGGCCTGCATGACACCCGGCAACAGCATCGCACCACTCGCCAGCATGCTGGCCTGCAATAACCGCCGTCTCGACAAATCCGCCATAATTGCTCCTGAAAAAAGGCAAAAAAAAGCGCCCGACGGTGCTGAAGCACCGCTGGACGCCTTTATCCTGAAGACGCATGCACCGCCGTTGGCGCATCGTCGAAAATGGTTAATCTGTTAATGCAAAGGTAATGCCAGCTTTTCATCCCCGGCGTTACGGGGTTTCTGCAAGAAGAGCGCTGTATTACGCACCTCAATCAGGCATAAATTGCCCACTGACTGTGCAACTACTCCCCAGGGGGTATCTTCCACAGATTTTTCACCGTAAGCAGCGCACGGGCGATATCTACCATGCGTTGGTTTTTATCCATCGCCATTTTGCGCAGGGCGGTCCACGCCTGCTCCTCGCTCATGTTCTGGTGCGTCATCAGCACGCTTTTGGCTTTGTCGATGGTCTTACGCTCCTCCAGCGTGTCGCGCAGGGAAGCAAGCTGACGGGAGAGTTGCTCAATTTCACGCGCCTGCTGGCGCACCAGCGGCAGCAGCGGTTTATCCGGAAATCGCGCCAGGATATTGTCGTGCTCATCGTCTACGTGCAGGTTTTCGCTATAGCGGCGCTCCTCAACTGCCGTCATCAGATCGGCAATTGCCACCTCCTCCAGCGTGCGCAGGTGCTCAAGGCGCGCGGTTTGCAGGGCAAACCATTTGAGGGCGGTATCACCGTTATCTGCCGGAGGCTGGCGGGTGCACGCTTCACGCCTGAGTTTTTCAGTCTCCAGACCCGGCAGGCAGTTGAGGATAAACGTCTCCTGCACGTCTGGAGTGCAATGGGAGATAAAAACCTCAAAGCAGGCCTGCTGGCCATCAATGCGATCCACCAGCCGCTGGCGGGTTTCATCGTCAAAGAATCCCTGGGTGAAACCAATAGCCCCCAGCGCCCGCTCTTGTCCCACAAGTTCTTTGCCCTGCATCAGGCTGTAAAGGGCCACAAATCGGCCCGCGATGTGCGGATCGTCAATGCTGTCGCTGAGTTGAGGCACAATACTGAGCAGATGACGCAGTATGCGGCTGTAGTGTTCCATCGCCTGCGGCGCGGTGACGCGCTGACCTGTAACGCCATCACGCAGCGCCGTCAGCGTCTCAAGGCCGTGCAGTGCGCTGGCAATACGTTCGCACAGGGCGCTGCCCGGCAGCGGTTCGTTAAACTGAAGGTGCAATGCGGCGAGGTTTTCATCCACCAGGGCCCTGCTGGCCTTGCATTCAGGCGCGTACAATTTGCCCTGCGAGCAGAGCCAGACATTTGACGCACCGCGCTCGCACTGTAGCATATGCACCAGTCGACTGATGCCGTTCACCAGTGCGCCCAGCTGCGCCAGTCTGCCGAGCTGTTCCTCACGCAACATTTTCGCACGCTGGAACCATTCGGTTGCGCCAGGGGAACTGCCAGCCACTATCGTCATCGTTTCTCTCCCCGATACGTATTCTTCGGTACGAGAAGCAATATTCGTGCCTTTTCAAAGAACAGGAGTCAACATGCAGAAGATTGTGATCGTCGCCAACGGTGCGGCCTACGGCAGTGAATCCCTTTTTAACAGCCTGCGCCTGGCAATCGCGCTGCGCGATAAGGAGAGTGAGCTGGAGCTGCGCCTCTTTTTGATGTCCGATGCCGTCACGGCCGGGCTGAAGGGGCAGAAACCCGCAGAGGGCTACAACATTCAACAAATGCTGGAGATCCTGACCGCGCAAAACGTTCCGGTCAAACTGTGCAAAACCTGTACCGACGGGCGCGGCATTACCGGGCTGCCGCTGATTGATGGCGTGGAAATTGGTACGCTGGTGGAGCTGGCTGAATGGACGCTTTCCGCCGATAAAGTATTAACTTTTTAATAATAACCCGCTAAAAATATTATTTTCTTATGGACGCGGTTTCAGCATCAAGTTTACCTGCACCGTTGCCGATAGGCATGGAAACAACACAGCAGGTATTACACTTATGTTCAGATCCATTCGCGCCCGCATCATTGCCGCGACGACAGGCTGTCTGGTCGTCGCCCTTCTTCTTAATACCATTATTAACTTTCAGGTCACGCGCCAGGATAATCAGCAGTCGCAGCGCGATATTCTGACCAGCACCAGCGCCAGCCACAACATGGCGATTGCCGACTGGGTGAACAACAAAATGACCGTCATCACCTCGGCGCAGCCAGTCGCGCTCAGCGACGATCCGGTTCCGGTGTTCAAACAGCTTGCGCTGGCGGGTGGATTCACCAACGTCTACGTGGGTTATGCCAGCAAAACGGCTAAATTTTCTGACCCAACCGGGGTACCCGCTGATTACGATCCCACCCTTCGCCCGTGGTATCAGCAGGCCGTCAGCGCTGATGGCCCGGTAGTGACTGCACCCTATGTGGACGCGGGCACCGGGAAACTGGTGGTGACGTTCGCGGTACCCGTTAAAGAGCAAGGTGCCCTGAAAGCGGTGGTGGCGGGCGATGTGGCAATGGACAGCGTGGTAGCTAACGTGCGCGGTATTCACCCGACTCCGGCCAGCAGCGGACTGCTTCTGGACAGCAACGGCACCGTTATTGCCGGCAGCGATCCTGCGCTGACGCTTAAGCCTTTTACGGAGACGATCAAAGGGACCGATTTTGCCACCCTGAAAAGCGGCAACCTGGTTGACGGAACGTTTAACGGACGCGAAAAAACGTTCCTGGCCACCGCCGTACCGGGGACGCACTGGCTGCTGGTTGTGGCGCTCGATAACGGCGATGCCACCGCCGGGATGCGGTCATTGCTAAAAGCATCTGCACTGTCTCTGGCGATCCTCGCCCTGCTGAGCGGAGCCCTCATGCACCTCCTGATTGCCCGCCTGCTTAAGCGGCTGTCCGGTATCCGTGACGCGATGAACAACATTGCTAACGGTACTAACGATCTGTCGCAGCGTCTGCCGGATAAGGGGGGCGATGAAGTGGCGCAAATCGCGCAGGCGTTTAACGCCTTCAGCGATAAGCTTTCTGTGGTGATGGTCCAGCTGCGTGATGCCAGCGCCTCAGTGAAAAACGCCGCGCATGAGATTGCGGCAGGTAATCAGGATCTTTCCGGGCGTACCGAGCAGGCGGCATCAAGCCTTCGCGAAACCGCCAGCGCCGTGGAAGAGATCACGGCCTCCGTTACGCAGTCAAACGAGTCGGCAGCAGAAGCGAACGAACAGGCGAGCAAGGCCTCAGCCGCCGCATCCCGCGGAGGCGACGTCGTCGCTCAGGCCATCAGCACCATGCAGTCCATCGAACTGGCTTCCGCGAAAATCGGCGATATCACCAGCGTCATTGACGGCATCGCCTTCCAGACCAATATTCTGGCGCTTAACGCCTCGGTGGAAGCGGCGCGTGCCGGGGAGCAAGGCCGTGGGTTCGCGGTCGTTGCGGGGGAAGTACGTAACCTGGCCAGCCGCAGTGCTCAGGCGGCGAAGGAGATCAAATCCCTTATTGATTCCACCACCGAAAGCGTTGCAACCGGCTCCCGGTTTGTGCACCTTGCGGGCGACAGCATGGATGAGATCCGCGCCAGCGTCGGGAGCGTGTCAGGCATTATGCGTGAAATATCCATTGCTACCCGCGAGCAGATGAAAGGGATCCATGAGATTAACCACGCGGTGACTCACCTGGATCGCATGGTGCAGCAGAACGCCGAACTTGTTGTACAGTCTGCTGCGGCGGCCAGCGCGCTGCAAAGCCAGGCGGGCGACCTTGCTGAGACCGCTGGCCATTTCCGCATATAATTTTTCCCGGGCGCGCGTTAAGCAGGGTAAACGCGCGTCCGCTGAAAGGTTTCAGGGATTTTGTCATTTTTGTTTAATCGTTGCGCCATTTTTTGATCGAAATCAGCATCCCACCCCTGCCCCTTTGGTGTTATGCAATGAGTAAATTGTGAACAACATCACGCTCGGGATGGGCAAAAACGACGGGGTATAAAATGGCACGAGTTAAAACGAGTCTGAAACTGTTTGGCGGGGATACGGTAGTGGTACGTTGCTCAGAGCGTTGCCGCATCCATCTGATGAGTACAAAAGGACAGAAGCAATCGCAGGCAGATATCCTTACCGTCCAGGACGATAAGGCCTGGCTGACGGTGCCTTACACCGGCACCTGGGATGTGCTGATCGACAGCCACAGCCAGTCGCTCGAACATTCCGTAAGTTACGTGGCGGCATAACCGTAAACGCCCGGTCAGCCGGGCGTATTATCAGGCAAAACCCGGCCGCAGCGTATTGCTGAGCGGGTTCCCTTCCAGCAGCGCTTTCACCTTCACCACCAGCTCACTCAGACAGTCGTCCTGCATGCCGAGACGCGTCAGCTCCTGATCTAGCGAGAAAAGGTACTGGGCGTTAGTGCCCAGCGGTCCGCTGGCGGCGGCAATCAGCGGGGCAATCACCTGGGTTCGGGTATCGGCTTCATACAGCGGGTGGCGCGGATCCATAATGAACACCAGCGCGTTGACGGTGCGCCCGTCATCCAGTTCCAGCTTGCACCAGCTGGGCATATAGCAGCCCGTGATCATCTCGCGCTTCCACAGCAGCGTCAGCTCATCTTCCAGCGTGGTATCCGGCAGCCGGTATGCCACGCCCGTGGTGCGCCCGCCCTCTTTTAGTGCAAGCATGCGGCCAGGCTGACAGGCGCTGCCACGTCCGGCGGTCAGGCGCAAACAAAAGGCGCGGTACCACCCAGGCAGCGTTCCGGTTGCTGTTTCAACAAATTCGAGCGCCGGGTTCCACATCAGCGAGCCGTAACCAAAGATCCAGACCGGGCCATCATCCGGGCGGCAGGCCAGCGTTGCCGCAAGCGACGCCGCACGTTGTTCAGCCGACCACAGAAGCGATTCCTCAATAGCACCAAATGCCGTCTTACAATCTGCCTTCATCAAGAAATCACGCGTTAACACATTCCACCTCCGCCACTGCATGCTTCCTTGCGACATCTGTAATTCGCCTTCCCGGCATTCTGTGCTGTTCATTTTAACAGCACTTGAGCAACGATAAGCAATTCGCGGGCCAGATGCAATACAGCGGCAGGTCAACCGCCTGAAATGTCAAAATGGAGGTAGCGTATTATTTGGCGGCTATTTCTTTTTGTGCCATTTATCATCGTCCCCTTTCTCATAGTCATTTTTCACGGCGGCCCAGGCCACCTTATGCGCCGTCTCTTCACGGCTGGCATCGTCCCGGCGATCTTCTTTATCTTTGTACTGATCCCAGGCGCTGTTAAAGGCTTCTTTGTAGATATCCTGGGCGTGGGCAGGCAATACGTTTTGCACGTTATCCGGTAATTCGCTTTTCGATTTGTATGGCATCGTTAACCTCTCTTTTGGCTAAAAGATAAGTGTGGACGACGATACGCGAGGGTGCCACCCGACAGAAAGAAATGAACAATATAAAAATGCAATTCCTTGTTATTAAACTAATATTTAACAGAGATAAGGCATTATAAGCCTCAGACATAAAAATTTTAATAAAGGGTAAAATTAAGTAAAAAATACAGGGTATTTAACAGATTTCTGTTAATTTAATACCTTTAAAATCTATCTATAATTACAAGCACCTGCATTGTTGGAGAAACACATGACAGCAACACACGAGGCGGTAAAAACCCGCCACAAGGAGACCTCTCTCATTTTCCCGGTTCTGGCACTGGCTGTGCTGCTCTTCTGGGGAAGCAGTCAGTCATTGCCAGTGGTTGTGGGGATCAATATTCTGGCTCTGGTGGGTATTTTAACCAGTGCATTTAGCGTGGTACGCCATGCGGATGTTTTAGCCCACCGTCTTGGAGAGCCGTATGGGTCATTAATTTTAAGCCTTTCGGTTGTGATTCTTGAAGTCAGTTTAATTTCTGCACTAATGGCCACCGGCGACGCCGCGCCAACGCTAATGCGCGATACGCTCTACTCCATCATTATGATTGTTACCGGCGGCCTGGTCGGTTTTTCACTTTTATTAGGTGGTCGCAAATTTGCCACCCAGTACATGAACCTCTTTGGCATTAAACAGTACCTAATCGCCCTGTTCCCGCTGGCGATTATCGTGCTGGTATTTCCGATGGCGCTGCCGGGTGCAAATTTCACCACCGGCCAGGCGCTGCTGGTGGCGCTGATTTCCGCGGCGATGTACGGCGTGTTCCTGCTGATCCAGACCAAAACGCACCAGAGCCTGTTTGTTTACGAGCATGAAGACGACGGCGACGACGATGACCCGCATCACGGTAAGCCGTCGGCCCACAGCAGCGCGTGGCATACGGTTTGGCTGATCGTGCATCTGATTGCCGTTATTGCTGTCACCAAGATGAATGCGAACCCGCTGGAGGCGCTATTAACTGAACTGAACGCGCCGGTCGCCTTTACCGGTTTCCTGGTGGCCCTGTTGATCCTGTCGCCAGAAGGCCTGGGAGCGCTGAAAGCGGTGCTCAATAATCAGGTGCAGCGTGCGATGAATCTGTTCTTCGGCTCCGTTCTGGCGACCATCTCCCTTACCGTTCCGGTGGTGACGTTGATTGCCTTTATGACGGGGAATGAATTGCAGTTTGCGCTGGGTGCGCCAGAGATGATTGTGATGGTGGCATCCTTGCTGCTGTGCCAGATATCCTTCTCCACCGGCCGCACCAATGTGCTGAACGGCGCGGCGCATATGGCGCTGTTTATTGCGTATCTGATGACGATATTTGCGTAATTTTTTTGCCGGGTGGCGCTGCGCTTACCCGGCCTACGAAACCCGTAGGCCCGCGCAAGCGTAGCGCCGCCGGGCAAAGAAAAACACGCCGAAGCGGGTTTTTTTATTAGTTGCTGGTATCCAGCTCGTCGAAGCTCTTCACCAGATCGTCAATCGCTTTGATCTGTCTCAGGAACGGCTCCAGCTTATCCAGCGGCAGCGCGGATGGACCGTCGCATTTCGCGTTAGCCGGATCCGGGTGCGCTTCAATGAACAGACCCGCCAGGCCGGTTGCCATACCGGCGCGCGCCAGTTCGGTCACCTGCGCACGACGCCCGCCAGACGCGGCGCCAAACGGGTCGCGGCATTGCAGGGAGTGGGTCACGTCGAAAATCACCGGAGACTGGTTAGAGACGTTCTTCATCACGCTGAAGCCCAGCATATCTACAACCAGGTTGTCATAACCGAAGTTTGAACCACGGTCGCAGAGGATCACCTGGTCGTTACCGCCTTCGATAAACTTGTCGACGATGTTACCCATCTGGCCAGGGCTCACGAACTGCGGTTTTTTCACGTTAATCACGGCACCGGTTTTCGCCATCGCTTCTACCAGGTCAGTCTGGCGAGCGAGGAACGCCGGAAGCTGAATCACGTCTACCACATCAGCCACGGGCTGTGCCTGAGACGCTTCGTGCACGTCGGTGATCACTTTCACGCCAAACGTCTGTTTCAGCTCCTGGAAAATCTTCATCCCCTCTTCCAGGCCCGGGCCACGGTAGGAGTGAATGGAGGAGCGGTTGGCTTTGTCAAAAGAGGCTTTAAACACGTACGGGATGCCCAGCTTTTGGGTCACGGTCACGTAGTGTTCGCAGATGCGCATAGCGAGATCGCGGGATTCCAGAACGTTCATACCGCCAAACAGCACGAACGGCAGGTCGTTTGCCACGTTGATATCACCAATGCTAACCACTTTTTGTTTCATAGGATCGCCTTATTCAGGTGTGAATCGGAATTAAGATTAATGCAGTGTAATGTGTTTATGCGCGATCGCGTTAATCTGCGCGCGGATCATCTCGCTGATCGGGTCTTCCGGACATTGCTCGACGAAATAATTCAAATCATTCAGCGCCACGTGCTCGCAGTCGAGCTGCGCATAAATCAGGCCGCGGTCGCGGATTTCGTACGGATCTTCCGGATTGAACTGCAACAGCACTTCGCTTGCGCGCAGAGCCAGCTCCATCTGACGCTCTTCCATCAGCGCAGACTTCAGCGTATCCAGGAGCTTGCGGATCACTTCGGCGTTATCGGCTTCATCGAGATCTTCATTGAACAACTCAGCTATCGGGCTGATGTTGCCTTTCAGCCAGACGTCCAGCGTATGCTCATCCAGCGTGTCGCCGTTAAACGGATTGATTAACCACATCTCACCGTCCAGCCACTCCGCCCGCAAAATCATCTGCGTCGGGAAAATGACCGGCACCAGTGGAATATCCAGCTCGTGCGCAACCCACAGTAAAATGGCGCCCAACGCGACGGCGCTGCCCTGACGATTTTTCAACACCTGGTCCAGCCACAGTGCGTCAGACAGGCGGTACACGCCTCGCGTGTCGCAGAAACCCCATTCGCCGTAGAAAAGCTCAATCAGCTTCTCTAATTGCCAGTCCTGCGGACGTGCCTGATTGATCTCTTCGCGCGCCAGGCTGACCAGATTCTCCAGTTCAGCGTAAACGTACTGTGACGTAAAATCGTCGCGGATCATCTCTGAAATCAGGATCATACCATCGCAGAGCGGCACTTTGTTAAATTCGAAATCGGCTAAGGACCTCATGACTTACCCCAGTAACGGTATTCTTGTGGTGGCGAGTTTAATGATGATGTACAGCACCACCAGACCCAGCAAAAAGGCGATAAACCCTGTCTGCTGGCTGCGCGGACGATGACGCCCAAGCGCGATAAAACCCAAAACGATGTAGATGATAACGCCAAACAGCTTTTCAGTCAGCCATGCGCCTTTATCAGTAAATGGCAGATAGCCGGTTTTCCACATTAACCCGGCTCCGGAAAGGAACAGCACCGTGTCGATACAGTGCGGGGCGATGCGTACCCAGCGGGCGTTAATCAGCGGATTGTTGCTGTAGCGCCACCAGTAGCGGGCAATGAAAAAGCCGATGGTCAGGGCAACGGAAATCAGGTGAACGGAGATCAGCAGCGTAAACAGGCTCATGACCACTGCCCCAGCGTCAGACGTTCATTGCCGCCGTAATCCCGGCAGGTTTCCACGGCAGCGTATCCGGCACGCGTAAACAGCGCTCGCACCGCCTCTCCCTGCGTCCAGCCATGTTCCACCAGCAGCCAGCCACCGGGAAGCAAATGTTGTCGTGACGTTGTCACAATGTGATCGAGATCCGCAAGTCCCTGATTCGCAGCGACCAGCGCGGTCAACGGTTCAAAACGCACGTCGCCCTGCGCGAGATGCGGATCGTCTTCGTCGATGTAGGGCGGATTGCTGACAATCATTTCAAACATGCGGCTTTCAAGCGCGGCAAACCAGCTGCTTTGCAGAACGGAAACATTGTTCAGCCCCAGCCGTTCAACGTTGCGCCGCGCGAGGGCGACCGCATCAGGCATCACGTCTACCGCCGTCACGGTGCAGTCCGGTCGCTCGCTGGCAAGCGCCAGCGCAATCGCGCCGGTGCCAGTACCGAGATCGAGGATCTGACACGGCTGCGCCGGTAACCGCGCCAGCGCCTGCTCCACCAGACACTCGGTGTCCGGGCGCGGGATCAGCGTGGCCGCTGAAACGTACAGCGGAAGTGACCAGAACTCGCGTTCGCCAACCAGATGCGCCACCGGCTCGCCGGTTTTACGGCGGGCAAGCAGCGCCTCCAGCTGCGATTGCTGTTCAGCGGTCAGAGCGGTTTCGCCGAAAGCCAGCAGATACGTGCGGGCTTTACCCGTCACATGCTCAAGCAGAATTTCGGCGTCGCGCTTCGGGCTTTCACTTGCAGAAAGCTCACTGGCGGCATGGCGTAACCAGCGCTGAAAATCCATTAATCCTGCTCGGACAGTGCCGCCAGCTGGTCGGCCTGGTATTCCTGCACGATAGGCTCAATCAGCATATCGAGCTTGCCTTCCATCGCCTCATCCAGACGGTAGAGCGTCAGGTTGATGCGATGGTCGGTTACGCGACCCTGCGGGAAGTTATAGGTACGGTTACGGTCGCTACGATCGCCGCTGCCCAGCAGGTTACGGCGGGTAGAGGCTTCCGCCTGCTGGCGTTTCGCCATTTCCGCCGCGTGGATACGGGCGCCCAGCACGGATAACGCTTTAGCTTTGTTCTTGTGCTGGGAACGTTCATCCTGACACTCAACCACAATCCCGGTGGGCAGGTGAGTAATACGGATAGCGGAGTCGGTGGTGTTAACGTGCTGACCACCTGCCCCTGATGAGCGGAAGGTGTCGATGCGCAGATCTGCCGGGTTGATATCCGGCAGTTCCGCTTCCGGCAGCTCCGGCATCACCGCCACCGTACAGGCTGACGTATGAATGCGTCCCTGAGATTCTGTCGCAGGCACGCGCTGCACGCGGTGACCGCCGGATTCAAACTTGAGACGACCGTACACGCCGTCGCCGCTGATCTTGGCGATAACCTCTTTGTAGCCGCCATGCTCGCCTTCGTTGGCGCTCATGATCTCCACGCGCCAGCGACGGGATTCGGCATACCGGCTGTACATACGGAACAGATCCCCGGCGAACAGCGCCGCTTCGTCGCCACCGGTACCGGCGCGGACTTCCACAAAGGCGTTACGCTCATCATCCGGATCTTTCGGCAGCAGAAGCACCTGAAGCTGCTGCTCCATCTCTTCTGAACGCGCTTTCGCATCCTGTAACTCTTCCTGCGCCATCTCGCGCATCTCAGGATCGTCGAGCATCATCTGCGCGGTTTCGATATCTTCCTGGACCTGTCGCCAGTCGGTAAAGCATTTTGAAACATCACTTAACTGCGCGTATTCACGCGACAGCGCGCGAAAACGTTCCTGGTCGGCAATGATCCCGGCATCGCCGAGCAGCGCCTGGACTTCTTCATGGCGCTCGTGCAGAGCTTCCAGTTTAGCGACGATAGAAGGCTTCATAGGCGTAAATGCACCTTGTCTTAGAAAATGGGTATAGGGCGCTATTCCAGCCCGAGGCTGTTGCGCAGAATTGTCAGGCGTTCATCGTCCCCGTCACGGGCAGCCTGCTGAAGAGATTTGGTTGGGGCATGGATCAGGCGGTTGGTCAGTTTCCAGGCCAGATCCTGCATAATCGCCTGCGCGTCGCCGCCCTGTTCAAGGGCCGCTAACGCTTTGGCCGTCAGGTCATCACGCACCTGCTCCGCCTGACCGCGGTATTCGCGGATGGTCTCGCTGACGCTTTGTGCGCGCAGCCAGGCCATAAATTCGCTGGTTTCCTGTTCAACGATGGTTTCCGCCTGCACAGCCGCCGCCTTACGCTGGGCAAGGTTGTGCGAAATGATGCTTTGCAGATCATCCACGCTGTACAGGTAGGCGTTCGCCAGTTTGCCCACTTCCGGTTCGACATCACGCGGAACGGCGATATCCACCAGCAGCATCGGCTGATTGCGGCGGGATTTCAGCGCACGCTCGACCATCCCTTTCCCGATAATCGGCAGCGGGCTGGCGGTAGAACTGATAATAATGTCCGCCTCTTTCAGACGTTCATCGATGTCGCTCAGCGCAATCACCTCAGCGCCCACTTCATCTGCCAGCACCTGCGCACGTTCGCGGGTGCGGTTGGCGATGATCATCTTCTTCACCTTGTGTTCGCGAAGATGGCGCGCCACCAGCTCGATGGTTTCGCCCGCTCCCACCAGCAGTACGGTGACGGTCGACAGGGATTCAAAAATTTGACGGGCAAGGGTACAGGCCGCGAAAGCAACCGAAACCGCACTGGCGCCAATGTCGGTTTCGGTTCGCACACGCTTCGCCACGGAGAATGACTTCTGGAACATTCGCTCCAGTTCGCTGGCTTTCAGATGCCCTTTCTGGGAATCCGCGAAGGCTTTTTTCACCTGGCCGAGGATCTGCGGCTCGCCCAGCACCAGCGAATCCAGACCGCTGGCCACGCGCATCAGATGGCTGACCGCATCGTTATCCTGATGCCAGTACAGGCTGTTGCGCAGCTCTTCTTCGTTGAGGTTGTGGTAGTCACACAGCCAGCGGATCAGCGCCTCGTGCAGGTTGTCCTGCTCTTCTACGCTCAAATACAGCTCGGTACGGTTGCACGTCGACAGCACCACGCCACCCTGCACCATCGGCTGTGCAAGCAGGCTGTCCAGCGCCAGGTCGAGCGTATCCGGCGAAAACGTAACGCGTTCTCGCAGTGAAACCGGGGCCGTTTTGTGGTTAATACCGAGTGCTAATAGGGTCATGTTGAGCGGGAGTAGTACCAGCGTTAATAAGGTTAGCAGGACGCATCATACAGGATGCGCGAGATCAATAAAAGAGACTGCCCCCTTTCGGAGTAATAGCTTACGCCACGCTTTGAGATAATTTGAACGTAGACGGTGGCACCCTTCAACGCTAGCATTAACAGTTATAACTGCAACGTATCTCAAGGATTTGTCATCATTATGACCCGAATGATTCGCCTGCTGCCTCTGGCGGCCCTGGTTCTGACCGCCTGTTCCGTTCATCAGCCGAAAGGCCCGGGCAAAAGCCCTGACTCACCGCAGTGGCGCCAGCACCAGCAGGACGTGCTGAAATTAAGCCAGTACCAGACCCGCGGTGCATTTGCTTATCTCTCTGACGAACAAAAAGTTTACGCTCGCTTCTTCTGGCAGCAAACGGGTCAGGACAACTATCGCCTGCTGCTGCTGAACCCGCTGGGCAGCACCGAGCTGGAGCTTAACGCGAAGCCTGGCGAAGCGCAGATCACCGA
Organism: Enterobacter cloacae complex sp. S2; assembly: GCF_015159675.1. NCBI lineage: Bacteria > Pseudomonadati > Pseudomonadota > Gammaproteobacteria > Enterobacterales > Enterobacteriaceae > Enterobacter > Enterobacter cloacae complex sp. S2. The sequence goes on along the minus strand of NZ_JADDTS010000060.1, from coordinate 8,268 downwards.
TAACAAAGGCCAGCACTACACGGCAACCGACGCCGAAGAGATGATTGGCAAGCTGACCGGAATGCCGATTCCGCTCAATAGTCTGCGCCAGTGGATCCTCGGCCTGCCGGGTGACGCAACCGACTATATGCTCGACGATCAATACCGTCTGAGCCAGGTGAACTACACCCAGGGCGGTAAAACCTGGAAAGTGGTGTACAGCGCGTATGACAGCAAGACGCAACCGTCGCTGCCGTCCAATATGGAGCTGACGCAGGGTAGCCAGCGTATCAAGCTGAAAATGGACAACTGGATCGTTAAATGATGACCCACTGGCCCTCTCCCGCAAAACTGAACCTGTTTCTCTACATTACCGGGCAGCGCGCTGACGGCTATCACACCCTGCAAACGCTGTTTCAGTTTGTCGATTACGGCGACACCATCTCCATCGAACCGCGTCAGGACGGGCAGATTTGCCTGCTGACGCCGGTCGACGGCGTGGCGCATGACGATAACCTGATCGTGCGCGCTGCTCGCCTGCTGATGAAAACGGCGTCGACGTCGGGTCGTCTGCCGGCGGGAAGCGGTGCGGATATCCGTATCGACAAACGCCTGCCGATGGGCGGCGGTCTTGGCGGCGGCTCATCAAACGCCGCGACCGTACTGGTGGCGCTTAACCACCTCTGGGGCTGCGGTCTGACGACGGACGAACTGGCAGCGTTAGGGTTGACGCTGGGCGCCGATGTACCGGTGTTTGTGCGCGGCCACGCGGCGTTCGCTGAAGGTGTCGGTGAAATCCTCACGCCGGTCGATCCGCCGGAAAAATGGTATCTGATCGTTCACCCCGGCGTGAGCATTCCTACCCCGGTCATCTTTAAAGATCCTGACCTGAAAAGAAATACCCCGGCACGGTCAATAAAAACGTTATTAAATTGTGAATTCAGCAACGATTGCGAGGATATCGCAAGAAAACGTTTTCGCGAGGTTGATGCGGTGCTTTCCTGGCTGTTAGAATACGCGCCGTCGCGCCTGACCGGTACAGGGGCCTGTGTCTTTGCTGAATTTGACACCGAAACCGCCGCCCGTCAGGTGCTTGAGCAAGCGCCGGTTTGGCTGCATGGTTTTGTAGCACGCGGGATGAACACCTCCCCCCTACAGCAGGCCATTCTGGCGCAGACTGAGTTTCGGTGACAACGTCACCCTGTTCCAGACGTTGCATCGCGCTCTTTAATACACCGCCTGGATAGCGTTTGCTTAGGCCCCGCAGTTTGCGGCGAACGCTATCCACCACTGGACGCATGCCTGAGGTTCTTCTCGTGCCTGATATGAAGCTTTTTGCTGGTAACGCCACCCCGGAACTAGCACAACGTATTGCCAACCGCCTGTACACTTCCCTCGGCGACGCCGCTGTAGGTCGCTTTAGCGACGGCGAAGTCAGCGTACAAATTAACGAAAATGTACGCGGTGGTGATATTTTCATCATCCAGTCCACCTGTGCTCCAACGAATGACAACCTGATGGAATTGGTTGTTATGGTCGACGCGCTGCGTCGTGCTTCTGCTGGCCGTATCACTGCTGTTATTCCTTACTTTGGCTATGCACGTCAGGACCGTCGCGTCCGTTCCGCGCGTGTGCCAATCACCGCTAAAGTTGTCGCTGACTTCCTGTCCAGCGTCGGCGTTGACCGCGTACTGACGGTTGACCTGCACGCAGAGCAGATCCAGGGCTTCTTCGACGTGCCGGTTGATAACGTATTCGGCAGCCCAATCCTGCTGGAAGACATGCTGCAACTGAATCTGGACAACCCGATTGTGGTTTCTCCGGACATCGGCGGCGTGGTACGTGCTCGTGCTATCGCGAAGCTGCTGAACGATACCGACATGGCGATCATCGACAAACGCCGTCCGCGCGCTAACGTTTCTCAGGTGATGCACATCATCGGTGACGTGGCTGGCCGCGACTGCGTGTTGGTGGACGACATGATCGATACCGGCGGTACGCTGTGTAAAGCCGCTGAAGCGCTGAAAGAGCGTGGTGCGAAACGCGTATTCGCTTACGCCACTCACCCGATCTTCTCCGGCAATGCGGTAAACAACCTCCGTAACTCCGTCATTGACGAAGTTGTGGTCTGCGATACTATTCCACTGAGCGACGAGATCAAAGCGCTGCCAAACGTGCGTACGTTGACTCTGTCCGGGATGCTGGCCGAAGCGATTCGTCGTATCAGCAACGAAGAATCGATCTCTGCAATGTTCGAACACTGATCGAACACGGCCAAAAAACCCGCTACGGCGGGTTTTTTTGTTTATAGTATTTATTTGTATGACTTATGCCTCCTTCACCTGCCATTCACATGACAGATGATGCGCACACGGATGATAGATAATTGTGAAAAACGTAACCTCCTCACATGTTCTGCCCTTTCGCGCCCTCATCGACGCCTGCTGGAAAGAGAAATACACATCGTCACGCTTTGTTCGTGACCTGATAGCCGGGATCACCGTCGGGATTATTGCCATCCCGCTGGCGATGGCGCTGGCGATTGGTAGCGGCGTCGCGCCGCAGTACGGGCTGTACACCTCGGCCGTTGCGGGGATTGTGATTGCGCTGACGGGCGGGTCCCGCTTCAGCGTCTCCGGCCCGACTGCCGCCTTTGTGGTGATCCTCTACCCGGTTTCCCAACAGTTTGGTCTGGCAGGCCTGCTGGTTGCCACCCTGATGTCCGGCATCTTTTTAATTCTGTTTGGTCTGGCCCGCTTTGGTCGCCTGATTGAATATATTCCCCTTTCCGTAACGCTGGGGTTCACCTCGGGGATTGGGATTACCATCGGGACCATGCAGATTAAGGATTTCCTCGGCCTGCAAATGGCCCATGTTCCGGAGCACTATTTACAGAAAGTAGGCGCGCTGTTTATGGCGTTGCCGACGGCCAACCTGGGCGATGCAGCCATTGGCATCGTTACCCTCGGCACACTTATCGTCTGGCCTCGCTTAGGCATTCGTCTCCCGGGGCATCTGCCCGCTCTGCTGCTGGGCTGCGCGGTGATGGGCGTTGTCAACCTGCTCGGTGGACAGGTCGCCACCATTGGCTCCCAGTTCCACTATGTTCTGGCGGACGGCTCACAGGGCAGCGGCATTCCGCAGCTGCTGCCACAGCTGGTTCTGCCGTGGGACATGCCGGGCTCAAGCTTCACCCTAAGCTGGGATTCCCTTCGCGCTCTGCTGCCTGCCGCGTTCTCCATGGCAATGCTGGGCGCGATTGAATCCCTGCTCTGCGCCGTCGTGCTCGACGGCATGACCGGCACTAAGCACAAAGCCAACAGCGAGCTGGTCGGCCAGGGCTTAGGGAACATCGTTGCACCGTTCTTCGGCGGTATTACCGCTACGGCTGCGATTGCCCGTTCCGCCGCGAACGTACGTGCGGGCGCGACATCACCGGTTTCGGCGGTCATTCACTCCCTGCTGGTGATCATGGCGCTGCTGATCCTTGCCCCGCTGCTTTCATGGCTTCCGCTCTCGGCCATGGCTGCGCTGCTGCTGATGGTGGCCTGGAACATGAGTGAGGCGCATAAGGTGGTTAACCTGCTGCGCCGTGCGCCGAAAGACGACATTATCGTGATGCTGATCTGCATGTCGTTGACCGTACTGTTCGATATGGTTATCGCCATCAGCGTCGGCATTGTGCTGGCCTCGCTGCTGTTTATGCGCCGCATCGCGCAGATGACGCGTCTCTCCCCGGTTAACGTTGAGGTGCCTGACGATGTGCTGGTGCTGCGCGTGATTGGCCCGCTGTTCTTCGCCGCGGCGGAAGGTCTGTTCAGCGATCTGGAATCCCGCATCGCGGGCAAACGGATTGTGGTGCTGAAATGGGATGCCGTCCCGGTGCTGGATGCCGGCGGTCTGGATGCCTTCCAGCGCTTTGTTGCCCGCCTGCCGGAAGGCTGCGAGCTGCGGATAAGTAACCTTGAATTCCAGCCCCTGCGCACCATGGCGCGCGCGGGCGTGCAGCCGATCCCTGGCCGATTGTCCTTCTACCCTAACCGTGAAGCTGCGTTAGCGGATCTGTGAGTCATCTGATGCAGAGACGCGTCTTTGCATCATCACCCCGATCGCCTGCTGGAGCCATTCAAGCACGGCAGGCGTCATCCACGTGCCCTTCATCAGATGCGGCTCCTGCTGCATGGCGAGACGAAATTTTTGCTGGGTCTGCGGGTTTGTTCCCGCATAGGACTGGAATAAAACCAGCCAGTATTCTGCCAGCTTTTGCGCATCGTCAGAAGCGGGACTGAGATTATCCCGCTGCGCCTGATGCAGCTTCGCCACCAGCGGCGGCCACTCCATCATCCGGTCAAAGTAGTGCGCCCGGGTAAAGGCCATCTCTTCGGCAGTGAGATATTTCTCCCAGATGCTGAGCTTTGATTCGGCAAACGCCCGCGTGATGTAATCAGTTATCTCCGGCGTAATGCCGGTTTGCTCCTGCATCTGCGGCTCCACGCTGTGCATCTCGTTCAGACGGGTCAAAAATTCCGGTTTGCCTGCGGTATCCTGCTCCAGGCGTTCCATCCACCGTGAAGCCAAATCGGTCGCCCGCGCGTCCGTGACGCTGACGTTCTGTTCCAGCAAGTGTTTAACTTCCGTCACCAGACCCGCCCAGATATCCGCCAGCGCCTCTTTCTCTACCGCAAACGGCAGTTGCTGCAACTCTTCTTTGCTAAACCAGCGATCGTACATATTCATTAACTCCAGAGTCTGTAGCCAGGATTCCAGATCCGGCGTCGCATCGTCGGTCAGCCCGGTACGCAATTCCACCAGCCGGTTGCGCAGCGTATGGATGCTACGCAGTTGCTTGTCCAGCAGAGTGATTTGCCCGTCGAGTAATTCGGCTAATGACAGCGAACGCTGTTCCAGAAAATCCCTGATTTCGGCAAGCTCCAGTCCGGCTTTTGCCAGCGCCTGGATCATATGCAGACGCTGCACATCCGCCAGGTTATAAAGCCGGTAGCCTGCCGCGCTTCTGGCAGAAGGTAACAACAGCTCTGTTTGCTCGTAGTGATGCAAAGTCCGCACGGTGATCCCGGCACGTTTCGCCAGTTCACCCACCTGTATCAACATAACGGCTCCTTTTGTTCTGCCAGTGTCGTTACTCTGAAGCCTTACGTTACGTGAGGGTCAATGCGTCATGCAAAAAAAAACGACTTCAGATGAAGTCGTTTCGGTGTTCTTTATGGGGCACTAGCTATGCTTGCGCTGGTCGCGGCGGCATCGTTTATCGTAATGGCGCACCCACCAGTATTTATCGCAGACTTCCTCATGTCCGCTCACGCGCGCCCCGGCGAGCCACAATACCGCACCAAGGAAGATACTCAGCACCGCGCCATGCGCAAAGTATTGTGGGAGGTCAAGCTGCGGTAATTGGTTTAAGATTGAATAACCGACACCGGCGACCATCACGAACAGTCCCAACCCCATTAGCACGTTACCGAGCATTGAAGCGTTTTTGCGTTTCATATGTCACCTCCGGAACTTTGGGTTGTCAGGGGAAAAGCCCCTTCTCCTTGTGTGTAAAGTATAGACAACGCCTCTTATATGAGTTGCGTGAATGATCACATTTACTGATAACTCACGGACAAAAATTTACAAATAAGACATTGAACAGCTTGAAATTCTAATTGTTCAAAGAGGAAATTATTCGCATTTCGGTGTACAGCAGGCAGAACTTTGTCAAGCGGCGCGCCAGACAGTAAACTACGCGCCAGATCTGGAACCCATTAGGAAGTAAATCGTGACGATTAAACTGATTGTCGGCCTCGCCAATCCGGGCGCAGAGTATGCCGCTACCCGCCATAACGCCGGCGCATGGTATGTTGATCTGCTGGCGGAGCGTTTGCGCGCTCCCCTGCGTGAAGAACCCAAGTTTTACGGGTATACCTCACGCATCAATCTTGCGGGTGCCGACGTGCGGTTGCTGGTGCCAACCACCTTTATGAACCTGAGCGGCAAAGCCGTGGCGGCCATGGCAACGTTTTATCGCATCAATCCGGATGAGATCCTGGTGGCCCACGACGAACTGGACCTGCCGCCAGGCGTGGCGAAGTTCAAACTGGGCGGCGGTCATGGCGGCCACAATGGTCTGAAAGACATCATCAGCAAACTGGGTAATAACCCTAATTTCCACCGTTTGCGCGTGGGAATCGGCCATCCGGGCGATAAAAACAAAGTTGTTGGTTTCGTACTGGGTAAACCACCGGTTTCTGAGCAGAAGTTGATTGACGAAGCGGTGGACGAAGCGGCCCGCTGCACCGAGATTTGGCTTCAGGATGGCCTGACAAAAGCCACCAATCGACTGCACGCTTTCAAAGCGCAATAATCGGCGTCCTGGGGCTTTTTTACCGCGCGTCGCGCGGGTTACGTGTATAATAGGCGTAGTTATTTACTTTTCTTCAATCGGTTATCGTTAACGGATTGATTATCAAGATATTAAGGTGATTTAGAAATGGGATTCAAATGCGGTATCGTCGGTCTGCCAAACGTGGGCAAATCCACCCTGTTCAACGCGCTCACCAAAGCAGGTATTGAAGCGGCGAACTTCCCGTTCTGTACCATCGAGCCGAACACCGGTGTTGTTCCTATGCCCGATCCGCGTCTGGACCAGCTCGCGGAAATCGTGAAGCCGCAGCGCATTCTGCCAACTACCATGGAGTTCGTGGACATCGCGGGCCTGGTAAAAGGCGCATCCAAAGGTGAAGGCCTGGGCAACCAGTTCCTGACCAACATCCGTGAAACCGAAGCGATCGGCCACGTTGTGCGCTGCTTCGAGAACGACAACATTATCCACGTTAACAATAAAGTGGATCCAGCTGACGACATCGACGTCATCAACACCGAGCTGGCCCTCTCTGACCTCGACACCTGCGAGCGCGCCATTCACCGCGTGCAGAAGAAAGCCAAAGGCGGCGACAAGGACGCGAAAGCGGAACTGGCTGCGCTGGAAAAATGTCTGCCACAGCTGGAAAACGCGGGCATGCTACGCGCGCTGAAAAACCTGACTGACGAAGACAAAGCGGCGATCAAATACCTGAGCTTCCTGACCCTGAAGCCAACCATGTACATCGCCAACGTTAACGAAGACGGTTTCGAGAACAACCCGTACCTCGACAAAGTACGTGAAATCGCGGCGGCTGAAGGTTCTGTCGTTGTGGCAGTGTGCGCGGCCGTTGAATCCGATATCGCCGAGCTGGACGATGCCGACCGTGAAGAGTTCATGGCCGAGCTGGGTCTGGAAGAGCCGGGCCTGAACCGCGTAATCCGCGCAGGCTATGAGCTGCTGAACCTGCAGACCTACTTCACCGCTGGTGTAAAAGAAGTGCGTGCGTGGACCATCCCTGTCGGTGCGACCGCGCCTCAGGCGGCCGGTAAGATCCACACCGACTTCGAGAAAGGCTTCATTCGTGCGCAGACTATCGCGTTTGAAGACTTCATAACCTACAAGGGTGAGCAAGGCGCGAAAGAAGCAGGCAAGATGCGTGCGGAAGGGAAAGATTACATCGTTAAAGATGGCGACGTGATGAACTTTTTGTTTAACGTTTGATTTGTTTTGAATGAAAAAAATCCACGCTTTGGCGTGGATTTTTTTATAGAGTAACGAACTTATCCCCTTTTGCGCAGATAGAACTCTAGATATTTTTTGGGTCTATCCTGAAACGCACGCTCTTTGCCGTAGTTATAAGCATCGTTAAAATATTTATACGCTTCCTCGAATTGATTCAACTCATAACAGACCATGCCGAGATCGATTAAGGGTGCAGTGTCTATATCCGATCCACGTGTCCGTAATGTCGTCTCTCCCCATTTCTTTGCCTCAGCGTAATCCGCGAGATCAAAACATGCGCTGTACATGCAGGCAGCGATCCAGTTGGCGAGTTCCCATTCGAACTTTGGCTCAGGAAGAGCTTGCCAGGCTTTTTGGTATTGCTCTAAAGCCTCGACGTATTTTTTATCATCGTGAAACTCGTTTCCTTGTTCAACAAAGGAGTTAATTTCAGATTCAATTTTTGGGTTTTCAAGGTCTTTCATGGAACAATGCTCCTTCATTGGAAATATTGTGATTTTTCCTGTGGGCCAATATAACTTTTATTATTAATAGCGAATTTAGTACGCAGGTCCTGATCGAGACAACGTGTTATGAACCATATCAAAGGAATAAAACCAATCATACCAGCCATTTTGTTGAACTGCGAAACTACAGATAACAACCACTTCCTTCGACAAATTTAATGTTAAGTAATAGAA
>NZ_JADDTS010000006.1:0-195230 GCF_015159675.1 Enterobacter cloacae complex sp. S2 | reverse complement strand
GAATATCGGTAATAAATAAAGTAATACAGGAAAGAGAATTATGAATAAAAAATTGATGATGGCAATGTTAGCGGCAGGTTCTGTACTCACCATGACCAATGCATTTGCAGCGGCAGGTACCGTTAATTTTAACGGAAATATTCTGGATTCTGCCTGCGACGTAGATGTGGCATCTCAGAACCAGGTGGTGGTATTGGGCGATTATTATAAAACGGAATTCCCGACGGCGGGAGCCAGAACGGCTGCGACGCAGTTTAATATTATTTTGAAAAACTGTCCTGTGACGGTCACTAATGCAAAAGTCCGTTTTGACGGTACGCCGGATTTAACCAACGCCAGCCTGCTGGCGATTGATACGTCCGTGGCGGGGGCGGCCACAGGGGTAGCGATTAACCTGATGACTGCAGATAAAGCCGATCTGCCGCTGTACGGCAGCAACAGCTATACCTACGCGCTCAGCAGTACGGCTGATAATACACTGAACTTCTACGCGCAGTATATCTCCACCGCAGCGTCCGTGACCGCGGGCCCGGCTAACTCGGTCGCGAACTTCTCAGTGGTTTACAACTAAGTCATTGGCAGTAATTAGCAGGGGGCTTCCCGGCCCCTTGTTTTATGAGGTATTGAAATGCGTTTTATAACGACAACTGGCCTGGCGATGGCGCTGTTATCGCTGACGTTAACATCCGCCAGTGCTGGAGTAGTTATTGGCGGCACCCGCATTATTTTCGATGGGGCAAAAAAAGAAGCGTCAATAAGTATCACCAATCCTGATGACGCTCCTTATTTAATCCAGTCGTGGATTGATGTTCAGGATGGGCAATCCGGTAAAGCGCCTTTTATTATTACGCCTCCGCTGTATCGGCTGGATGGCGGGCAAAAAAACCTTGAGCGTATTGTCATGACAGGCTCGCTGCCTCAGGGGCAGGAGAGTTTATTCTGGCTGAACATTAAAGCTATTCCATCAGCCTCAAAGCAGATGAACTCGCTGCAAATTGCCGTCAAAACGCGGATTAAACTTATTTATCGGCCAGAGAGCCTTCGTGCGTCTACCCCTGAGGAACAAACCAACAAATTAACCTGGCATCGTGCGGGAAATGCTCTGCAGGTAAATAACCCTACGCCGTACGTTATCAATTTCAATGAAATAACGGTCGGGGGTAAAAAACTTGACGATGTCACGTACGTAATGCCTTCAGGCTCAGTTCGTTTCCCGTTACCGAATGGGACCAATGGCAATACGCTGACGTTTAAAGTCATTAACGATTATGGCAATCCTGGCGAATTACACCGGGCCAGTTTGTGATCCCTTTGCATTAATCGGGTGCTCGTCATGACAACGGCATTTAATACAGTGCAGCCTGCGCGCCTGGCAATATTCATTGCCCTCGCGCTTGCGGGTTTCTCTCCCACGCTGTATGCCAGTGAGACGTTTAATACGGAACTGGTAGAACTGGATAATCCCGGAATGGGAAAAGCGGATTTATCTGCCTTTGAATCCGGCTCGCAGGCGCCCGGGACGTACCTCGTTGATATTATTCTTGACGATCGGCTGCTGGAAACGCGGGATATTCGTTTCATGGTAGTGAAGGATGCTAACGGCAGTGAAACGTTGCAGCCGTGCCTGAGTATCAGGCAGTTAAAAGCGTGGGGCGTGAAAACGGCGCTTTTCCCGCAGCTCGACGCCGGGCAAGGAGAATGCGCCGATCTCAAGGCGATTCCACAGGCCAGCGCGGACTTCCAGTTTGGCGCCCAGCGTCTGGCAATCAGCATCCCACAGGCTGCCATAGATCTGCCAGCGAGAGGTTACGTTCCGCCGGAGATGTGGGATGAAGGCATTACCGCGGCCATGCTCAACTACAGCCTGAGCGGCGCGAACAGCCGGGCAAGAAGCGGGGCAGGCACCCGCAGCGACAGTCAGTATGCAAACCTGCGACCGGGGATCAACGTCGGTCCCTGGCGGTTACGCAACTACACCACCTGGTCCCGCGATGCGTCCGGCCAGGATAAGTGGGACAATGTCTATACCTTGATGCAGCGCGCGATTATTCCCCTGCAAGCCCAGCTTACGCTCGGAGACAGTTCCGCCCCTGCCGATGTCTTTGACAGCATGCCTTTTCGCGGCGTCCAGCTGGCGTCCGACGACGACATGCTACCGGATTCCCTGAAAGGCTATGCGCCGGTGGTGCGCGGTATTGCGCGAACTAACGCGCAGGTCGTGGTGCGTCAGAATGGCTATCAAATCTACCAAAGCTATGTGGCGCCGGGCGCGTTTGAGATCGCGGATATGTATCCCACCGGCGGCGCGGGCGATCTTGAAGTCACGATCGTCGAAGCCGATGGCAGTGAGCAACATTTCACCCTGCCGTACGCTTCGCTGCCGGTCCTGCAACGGGAGGGGCGCCTGAAATATGCCCTTACCGCCGGGCAGTATCGATCGTATAACCGTAGCGTGGAGAAAACCCCCTTCGGGCAACTGACCGGAATTTACGGCCTCTCTCACGGCCTCACGCTCTATGGCGGCGTTCAGGGGGCAGATAAGTACCAGTCGGCGGCTCTGGGGGTGGGCAAGAACATGGGCGATTTCGGGGCGATATCCGCAGACCTCACCCAGGGCTGGTCAACGCCGGAGCATGCCGCGAAAACAAGCGGTCAGTCGTGGCGGGCCCGATACAGCAAGAATTTTATTAATACCGGGACGAACTTTTCGATTGCCGGGTATCGCTACTCGACCCGCGGCTATTACGGGATGCAGGAGGTCCTCGATTCGTACGGCGACAGCAGCGCGCTTCAGGACAGGCGACGTAACCGTGCAGAGCTGACGATGAGCCAGACGCTGGGGGACAACCTGGGCGCGCTTACCCTCAGTGCGGCGCAGGAAGATTACTGGAATGACGGTAAGTCGATGGCTTCGTGGAGCGTCGGCTATAGCAACTACTGGCACAACATCAGCTATGGCCTGACATGGACCTACAGCAAAAATGTCCGCTCAGCGTCAGAAACCCGCGACAACCAAAAAAACGCTGATCACGACCAGCTTCTGGCTTTCAACATCAGCATTCCGCTGGATAAATTTTTGCCGCAGACATGGGCGAACTATGGCATGAACGCCAGCAGGAATAACGGGATGACACACAGCATCGGTCTGAACGGGGTGGCTCTCGAAAACCGAGCCCTGAACTGGAACGTGCAGCAGGGATACGGCACAGAGGGCGTGGGCTATACCGGCAACGTTAACGCGGACTACAGAGGCACCTATGGCGAAGCCACGGCGGGGTATGGTTATGACAAAAACAGTGAACGCCTGAATTACGGGCTACAAGGCGGCATCCTCGCCCATGCTGATGGCATCACGCTTTCTCAGCCGCTGGGGGAGACCAACGCCTTAATTAAAGCGCCTGGCGCCCACGGCGTGGATATCCGCAATCAGCCCGGTGTACGGACAGATTTTCGCGGTTATACGGTCGTGAGCAACCTTTCGGTCTACCGAAAAAACGATCTCACTCTCGATCCGGAAAATATGCCGGAGGATGTCGAACTGGAGATCAACACCCGCACGGTGACGCCGACGCGGGGAGCGGTGGTGAGAGCCGATTATTTGCCGAAGTCAGGTCGCCGGGTGCTGATGACCTTGACCGACAACGAACGCGCCGTTCCGTTTGGGGCGGTGGTCACCCTTGTCGGTGATGAGAGCAGCAGTTTTATTGTGGGCGATCGCGGTCAGGTTTATTTAACCGGTATGCGCGAGGAGGGGACGTTAGTCGCGACATGGGGGAGTCAGCCCAGCCAGCAATGCCGCGCTGATTTCAGCCTGCCGACACACTCAACATTCGGTGGGATCGCTGACATGCGCGCCTCCTGCCGTCAGGAACGTTAACATGAAATGGCTTATCGTGATTTTGCTTCTCTGTTTGCTCGCGGCGGGAAACCTCGCCCGTGCCGGTACGTGCACCACCATCACGCCGCAGCTGTCAACCCTGTCCGTGGGGACGATTAACGTGCAGCGTGATGCGCCTGTCGGCACGGTGGTCTTTTCCGGCGCGGCGACAGCCACAGGTTCCTATCTTACTGGATGTGCTAATCCGCTGATGCTGGGATTCAGCATGCGCTACAACAGCGCCACGTTGAGCAGCTACGGCAATCATGTGTACAACACTAACGTCAGCGGGATAGGCATACGCTTTTCCTCCAACGCCTATTTTGAAAACCCGAGCAATACGTTCTCGTACAATGCGCAGACCTCCTATGTCGACTGGTATGGCGGGAGGATTGAGCTGGTGGTGACTGGCCCGGTCTCATCGGGGGCGTTAACCCCGGGGGCGATCGGCGTCGTGACGCTTCAGGGGAGCGACGGCATCTATCGTGACGGCCTGACCACGCAGCTCACCGCCGGAACCATTAATGCCATGGCGTGCTCGGTGAATACGTCACAGCTGACGTTTCCGATCGGGGATATCCCCGCCTCGGCGTTCGGCACCGTGGTGGGCACCACGCCAGCGGGAGCACAGAACACGCAAAACCTGGGCTTAACCTGCGCCGCCGGAACCAATATTACGGTCTCGCTCAGTGGAATACAGAATCCGGACAGCGCCAATACCAGCGTGATGGCCTTAACCGGGCAGGGAAATGCCGGCACCGCAAAAGGGGTTGGGGTGCAGCTTATCTATAACGGTGCGCCGCTGGTGATGAACAGCCGACTATTCTTGCGGCAGTCTGCCGGCGGGCAAGAGACATTGCCGTTAACGGCCCGATATTACCAGACGTTGAACCGCGTGGAGTCAGGTTCAGCAAATGCCTCCGCCACCCTTAATTTGACCTATCAGTAGCAGGCACGAAGATGAAAATAATATACGGGACACTGCTGTTACTGGCTTTACTCAGCGGGAAGGCTTTCACCGCTGATAGCGTCAACATCGGTGTGACGGGAAATATCGTTGCGTCGCCGTGCATATTTAATGGCGGGAGTAACAGCCTCGATGTCAATCTGGGCAATATTCAGGCAACCAATATGGCGACGCCGGGCTCAACATCGGATCCGGTGCCATTTAGTCTGCTGTTCACCCAGTGCCCAACGGGAACGAAGAGTGTGACCGTCTCTTTTACCGGCAGCCCCGATCCCGCGGCGGGCGCGGACTATTTTATGAACAGCGGTTCGGCCACGCACGTGGCGATAGCCATGCGCGATGCCCAAACGGGTACGCTTAAAGGAACAGGCTCTGGCATGACTCAAACTATTGGTGCCGACAGAACCGCGACAATGGCTATGCAGGCCTCGGTTAAATCCGTGACGGGTGGCGTCACGCCGGGAAGCATCAGTGCAGTTGTGGTGATGACGATGCAGTACAACTGAGCGCCGGTGATATGCCTTTTTTAAAGACGTTGGTATGAGCTATGTTAAATATTCTGATTCAGGAAACCGATCTATTTTTTCAGGCTGGGCTACATGAATTTTTCGAGGATTTTTTTAAACATAACTTTCATCGTGCCATCACATTTAACCTGGCGCTGACCCATGAAAACGTCAGTCAGGCCGATATTATTGTCCTGTCATTATGCCAGGGTGAAACACTGACCTGTTTTCCCGAGTTACTCGCCCGGCAAAAAGGGATTGTGCTAGGGTTTGTCGACGATGAACTGCGCTTTTCGGCGTTGCCCTCCTGCTTTCAGGACATTATTTTTCTCCCTCGCCGTGCATCGCTTGATCGTATCAGTGGCGTACTGTTTATCGCGTGGTTCAGGACGCAATTACCGGGTTACACATGGACTAAACATAACTGCTTCGACTGCCAGCATAAAGGGTTATCCCGGCAACAAATTCGTATTCTGGTCAATTTTTACCGAGGGCTGTCGGTAGTACAGACCGCTCAGGCGCTGGAGATGAGCCAGAAAACGGTCTTTACCCATAAATATATGCTGATGCAAAAATTTAATCTGCGAAGCGATTACGAGCTGATCGTACTGTTGAGAAGGCTGATGGAGAAAAAGAGCCGTCCGAACCTGCTTCGCGATTACCTTGAAAATAATTATGCAGAACAGATAGCGTAAAACGCCAGCGGATAGCTGGCCGGGCAGTGGTAGCCACCACCCGGCAATGCATTTAAACGTTAACCGCAGCGATCAACCGCGTCTTCATGGTCTGGTACGCAGAAGCCGCAAAATCCTCCGCCCAGCGCTGGTCCTCGATCGCCTCCATCTGCACGGCGCAATATTTCGTTTCAGGCGTTCTGGAGATCGGGTCTAGATTATCCTGCGTCAGCTCATTACAGGCGCCAATCCACCACTGGTAGGTCATATAGATTGCTCCCGCATTGATGCGCTCGCTGATGCTGGCGCGCGTGATCACTTTACCCCGGCGTGAACGTACCCAGACCAATTGGCCGTCGGCGATCCCACGCTCATCCGCGTCGGCCGGGTTCATTTGCACCCGGCCCGGCTCGTCGGCCAGGCTTTGCAGCGCCGCGCAGTTCCCGGTCATTGAGCGACAGGAGTAGTGACCGACTTCGCGCACCGTGCAAAGTACCAGCGGGTAATCCGTATCCGGTGTCTCGGCCGGAGCGCGCCAGGGGGCAGCAAACAGCTGGCCTTTGCCAGTGGGGGTGTCGAACTGATTATCCCTGTACAGATAGGGTGTGCCGGGATGATCAAGGGTTGGGCAGGGCCACTGGACATGGCCCATCTCGCCCATTTTTTCGTAGGTCACGCCGTAGAAGAGGGGGCACAGCTCGCGCATTTCGTCCCAGATCTGCTGGTTATTCTCGTAATGCATGGGATAGCCCATCTCCGTGGCCAGCAGGCTGATGATCTCCCAGTCGCGCTTGACGTTGCCGCTGGCCTCAATGGCCTTGCCAAAACGCTGGAAGCCGCGATCGGCACAGGTGAACACGCCAGCATGTTCTCCCCATGACGTGGCAGGGAGCAGTACGTCAGCCACCTCTGCCGTTTTGGTCATAAAGATGTCCTGAACCACCACAAAATCGAGGGACTCAAAGCCGCGGCGGACCAGGCCCAGATCGGCTTCTGTCTGAAGCGGATCTTCCCCCATGATGTAATAGGCTTTGATCTTACCTTCCAGCGCGAGATGCGGCACTTCGGTGATACGCGTCCCGACGCGATCGTCCATCCGGCTGACATTGATTTTCCACGCATCGGCAAATTTCAGTCTGACCGCCGGGTCAGTGACATCCTGGTAGCCGGGAAACATATTGGGCAAAACGCCCATATCGCAGGCACCCTGAACGTTATTTTGCCCGCGAACCGGACCTACGCCGACGGCAGGGCGGCCCAGGTTGCCGGTGAGCAGCGCCAGGCTGGAGAGACCTTTCACCACATCAACCGCCTGACCAAACTGCGTAACGCCCATTCCCCACATTACCGTTGCTGAAGGCGCCGCCGCGAACATGCGCATTGCCTGACGAACATCCCGCGCGGGAATGCCCGTCAGATGTTCAACCTGCTCGGGTGCGTAATCTTTTACCGTCAGTCGGTAAGCCTCAAGCCCTTCTGTGAAGCGGGCAACGTAGTTTTTGTCGTACAGTTCCTCTTCAAGCAGGACATAGCCAAAGGCATTGACCAGCGCCATGTTACTGCCGTTTTTCAACTGAAGATGAAGATCGGCAATGCGTGCCGTTTCAATATGACGCGGATCGCAGACGATGATTTTTGCGCCATTTTCACGTGCTTTAAGCACGCGTCGGGCGACGATGGGGTGAGAGTCGGCGCAGTTATAGCCGAACACCAGCAGGCATTTTGAGTTTTCAATATCGTTAATGGAATTGCTCATGGCACCGTTGCCGAGGGTCTCCTGTAAACCGGCAACGGACGGACCGTGACAGACGCGGGCGCAGCAGTCGACGTTGTTAGTGTTCAGCACCGCACGGGCAAATTTTTGCATCACATAGTTGGTCTCATTGCCCGTTCCCCGCGAGGACCCCGTGGTCATAATGGATCGAGGGCCGTACTGATCTTTGATGCTTTTAAGCCTGTGAGCAGTATAGCGAATGGCCTCTTCCCAGGTAACAGGGGTAAAGGACTCGCCTTTGCTGTAGCGGATCATGGGCTGCGTCAGACGGGGGGTAAGCAGCCGTGTGTCGTTAAGAAAGTCCCAGCCGTAGAATCCTTTCAGGCAAAGCGTGCCCTGATTGGTTACGCCATCAGCGGCTTCGGCACGGATAATCCGGTTATTTTTCACGACGAGGTTTAGTTTGCAGCCTGCACCGCAGTAAGGGCAGACGCTGGCGATTTTTTTCATCAATAACAGACCTGTTAAGAAATGAAGCAATGTTTACTGGAAAGCCCAGTCCCTTAGCGGACTAAGCAGGATCCATGCCACATTCAGCGTGCTTGATTAACAGGGCGTCAGGGAAGAGAGGGTGTGTCATCGTCAGTCTGTTCGTCAGAATTGACGATGACACGCTATCCGTAGGGATGGGAAGGGAGAGGCGTTAAAGATCGTCCATGGTATAACCGACAACAATTTCCAGCGTCTTGCGGATCACATCCGCCTTAACGACATCGTCGGTGGTTTCCAGCGTCTGGATCAGCCAGAGAATGATCGCTTTGTTGGTCAGATGACCTTCAGAAGCGAGAACACAACGAACCGCAGTCGAAAAAATGGCAGACTCTTCAGCAAATCGATCGCCTGCGTGACGGAAATACTCCGACAACGCGCTATCTAAAAAGGCGGAGTGGTATTCGGGTTGAAGCTGAATATTTTGTCTCATTTGTTCTCACCGTTGCTGTAAAGTTGTAGTCAATGCATCTTTTTGGGATCGGACGGTTTTCCATTTCCAAATAACGGCACTACATTGTCTCGATTATTTTTGAGAGATCCCTCTCTCTGTATTCGTCCTTGTGCGGTTCTGCGACCTTTAAAAGCGACCGTGCCTGAGCTGATTTCAGCTATCACCCTCGCTAATGTCTCCCGCCGCTGGGGATCCGTCTCACAGGCTTGCATGTTACGCAGACGCTGAACCAATCCCTCGGTCGTCACGGGACCGCGCTCCTTCAAAAGTGAAAGAGCGGCTTCTCCAATTAGCTGGTCGATCAGTCTGTCCGCATCACTGCTGTTCATAACATTAACGTTCGAAGAGCAGACCAAGAAGCATGTGATAATGATGTTCCTCTTCCGGGCCATTGGCCTTTTCAAGGCGACTCAACAGTTTTGTGCAGAGCGATTTGCGATTCAGATTTCGCCCGTCGCTAAGGATTTCAACAACAACCTGACCCAATGTTTCCTGTTGGGTTGGAAGCGCGGCTTTTTCGAAATACTGCGCAATCGCTGTTGCCGAGTCTGCGAGGTGTCCGTTCTGCTGCATGTTTCGCTCCTGTAAATTTTCGTAATCAGTAACGTTACATTTAAGGTATACATAATTTTCAAATCTGTACATTTAAAATGTACAATTTTTTAAATATTTTATAATATATTTTATAAAATCATTATTTATCAGATGCTTATTCTTATACGATTTACTGCGGTATTCACAAGATATATTGTACAATCCGAAGCGGCGTCGCAGAGTTGTACAAGCCCGTAAATGACGCAAAAAAGCCGTGTAAATCGTTGAGATGTAAATTATTTGTTGGGCAATTAATGTGCTATAACAGAGTTTTCCCCACGTGTTTTCGTGGTCACCCCCTCAATCTTCAGGATTAGCATGCTCACAACCATCATTTACCGCAGTCATATCTGCGAGGACGTTCCAGTGAAAGCGCTGGAAGACATGGTCGCTGCTGCAAATTGTAGAAATCGCCAGTTCGATGTGACGGGGATTTTGCTGTTTAACGGCACACACTTTTTTCAGTTACTTGAAGGGCCCGCTGATAACGTTAAGGAGATCTATGAGCTCATCTGCCGTGACCCACGGCATCACAACGTGGTCGAATTGTTGAGCGATCACGGGCCTTCAAGACGTTTTGGCAATGTGGGTATGGAGCTCTTCGACCTTCGTCAGTACGACACCAACGAAGTGCTGCAACAGGTTCTTGATAAAGGCACAAGCCGCTATCAGCTAACCTATAACGATCGCGCCCTGCAATTTTTCCGCACCTTCGTTGAGGCCACTGAAAAAGCCAACTACTTTGAGCTGCCTCCTGCTGACGCCTGGGAGTTTGTCACCGAAAATAAGCCGTTATCCTCCCAGCCGACGGTAGTGGCAAAGGGCACGGACTGTAGTTTCGCGTTTCAACCTATCGTCGATCCGTTTATGCAGCAGGTGGTTTCCTGGGAAGCCCTGATCCGCACGCCGTCCGGTGAGTCTCCGGAAAGCTATTTTGCCAACCTGTCGCGTGAGGCGCTGTACGAATCGGATCTGAAGAGTAAACAGGTGGCTTTGTCGATGGCCAGCGCGCTGGGCCTACAGACTCAAACGTTGTCCATTAATCTGCTGCCGATGACGCTGGTCAATGTTCCTGGCGCCGTCGATTTTTTACTGACGGCAATTGAGGCGAACGGTTTTGTGCCGGAGCAAATTGTAGTCGAGTTCACCGAGAGCGAGGCCATCTCGCGCTTTGAAGAGTTCACCAGCGCGGTCAGACAGCTTAAAAGCGCCGGGATCAGCGTGGCCATCGATCACTTTGGCGCGGGATTCGCCGGTCTGCAACTGCTGGCTCAGTTCCAGCCGGACAGAATCAAGATCAACCGTGATTTGATTGCTAACGTGCACAAGAGCGGCCCGCGTCAGGCAATCATTCAGTCAATCATTAAATGCTGCGCCTCCCTGGAAATTCTTTTCTGTGCGGTAGGCGTAGAGCTGGCTGAAGAGTGGATGTGGCTGGAATCTGCCGGGATTTCTCAGTTCCAGGGTCACCTTTTCGCCAGCCCGCGTCTGGGGGGCATTCCGGCGATTGCCTGGCCCGAGAAAAAGTACGATTTATAAAAACCTGTACGTAACTCTTAAAAGTGACCTGTACGTACGGCTAAATTTATACAACAATATATTAACGAGTGAGTGGTTCTTTGAGCCATTCACTTGTCTCAGAACGAGGAGTTAGTTATACAAATGATTTGTACAATCTGATAAGGTTGGTTTGGTTAGGTATGGAAGTATTGTGCGTGAGGGAGTTAATGGCCTATTACAGTATCGGCGAAGTGGCCGAACGATGCGGTATCAACCCCGTTACGTTGCGTGCCTGGCAGCGCCGTTATGGATTGTTGAAGCCGCAGCGAAGCGAAGGGGGCCATCGTCAGTTTGACGATGAAGATATCCTGCGTATCGAAGAGATCAAACGCCTGATGAAAACGGGTGTTTCGGTCGGTAAAGTAAAAGCGCTTCTTGAAAATACAGAAGTGATGACTCAGGGGAACTGGGCATCGTTTCAGGAAGAGATGTTAACCGTTCTGCGCTATGCCAGCCCGGCAAAACTGCGCGCCAAAATCGGCGAGTTCCGCCGCGACCATGCGATGGATGTTCTGATAGATAACATCATCACCCCTGTGCGTCAGCGAATGAACCAGGACCAGAATACGGTGCGTCACATGGCGAGCCTGCTCGACGGTGTCCTGATTGAGTTTGCCGTTACAAGCCTGGGTGAGTCGCGAAAAAAAGCAGGTAAGGATGCGCTGCTGATTGGGTGGGAGTGTGACGACCGTACGCATTTATGGCTGGAAGCTGCCCGTCTTGCCTATAAGGGCTGGCATATTGACGTGCTGGCTGAGCCGATTGATTCTCCGCGTCCGGAACTCTTTCCCGGGCAAAAAATTTTCGTCTGGACCGGTAAAGCGCCTACGCCTCGTCAACAGGAGCAGCTCGACCACTGGCGTGAACAGGGTTTCGCCGTCTCGTTCCATCACTGATGTTAAGGGGGCCAACGGTAAACCGCCAGCGCGGGATTTTTGCTTTCTGGCGATACGACAGGGGTATCCGCGAAGATGCATAGCATCAGTACCCCTGTCATATCGTCGGTTTATTCCATCATCAGGTTGTCTGAAATATTCATACTGGCCACGGATTCAACTTTCCACACGCCATCTTCCTTGAGCATGCAGTCAATCACGGTGTGATCCCGCTTTTTGCCGAATGAGATATAAACCTGCATACAGGCGGCATCGTAATCCAGCGCCCGGGCACTGACGATGTCCCAGTCATCTTCATATCCCTGAGCCTTGATGAACAAATCGACGTCAGGCACGTCATATTCATCTGGATCCAACTTATCCATGGCTTTGAGTTTGCTGATGGTTTCGCGGGTCACATATGGCCTCAGCGCTTCATAGTTTTTCAGGGGCTCTTTCCCGGTAATAATTTGCGAGATGTACCACTTATTAAACTGAAGGGCAGCGGATACCTCAGGGGGTAACTCCTGTGCAGCGGATGCGAGAGTGGGCAGAAGCAGGATCGCCAGAATTATTTTTTTCATGTCAGTCATGCCTGTAAATTGCATATGCTGGTTTTACTTCCCGGTATTCTTTTCCCGGATACATTGTTCGCTGAACAAAATCAGAGTACCAGACGCCGTTCCCACCATAGATGCAAGCGTGGCCATAGGGGTGGTGCGCTGTGGGCTGGATCACCGCCACATCGCCCTCAACAGGCTCACCGTAAACCTGGTGGAAGCCCGCCAGAATTAAATTGCTTTTCATATCCTTAGCATAATGTGTGTTCTGTAGATTAGCACCGCCGGCGCGAATGGATTTTGAAACAAATTCTGCACATCTTTTCTGGCTATACTGACCTGCATGCTGGCGAGCATGAACTGCGGCTTTATGGGCACTCCACATAATTTAATCCCTTACTGAATAAATGGTTAACAAGGGAAACATTACGCCGAAAAGGGACGAGTTTATGTAATTAATCATGATCGGAATTTAACCACTATCAGACTGATAAATAATGGTTAACTTATCTATCAAACGTCTTTATGCGCGCCCAGGTAAGGCAAAAAAGAATTAAAAAGAACCTGGCTTAAGGGGGAGGCATACGTAAAAAATGTATATGATGCCTGGGCGTACTTTAGCTATCTCAAAAATAGGTATTTTCAATACAATTTTTATTATTGCCCGCCACCTTACCGCCTTTCTTATGAAATGCATTATTTATCAATGCATTGAACAAATCTAACCCTCCCATCCGCATCCCGTCACAGGGTCTATGCTTAATGAAAGTAGCCAAAAAGGGCGGTTTAGCCCAAAGCCCCTGCTCGCAGGGGGTTGAAGTGATAATCGTTATCACTAACATGGTGTTATGCCCTGGTGGCTTATCAGATGAGGTGGACCTATGGAACTGCATTCAGAAACCTTCAATCCGGCCGATTTTGCCTGGCGTGGCTTAACGCTGACGCCCGCGGCGGCGGCGCATATTCATGAGCTGGTGGCAAAAAATCCCGACATCCTCGGCGTACGCTTAGGCGTTAAGCAGACCGGCTGCGCAGGATTTGGCTACGTGCTGGATACCGTAACCGAACCCAAAAAGGACGATCTGGTCTTTGAAACCGACGGTGCAAAGTTATACGTCGCGCTACAGGCTATGCCGTTTATCGATGGAACCGAAGTCGACTACGTTCGGGAAGGTTTAAACCAGTTATTCAAATTTCATAACCCGAAAGCCCAGAACGAATGCGGCTGCGGCGAAAGCTTTGGGGTATAGGCGGTACTATGTCTCGTAATACTGAAGCAACGAGTGATGTAAACACCTGGAGCGGCGGACACCTCAACTATAAAGAGGGTTTCTTCACGCAGCTGCAAACTGACGAGCTGGCGAAAGGCATCAACGAAGAGGTCGTGCGCGCCATTTCGGCCAAACGTAACGAGCCGGAGTGGATGCTGGAGTTTCGCCTGAGCGCATTCCGCGCGTGGCTGGAGATGGAAGAACCCCACTGGCTGAAAGCGCATTACGATAAGCTGAACTATCAGGATTACAGCTATTACTCCGCGCCCTCATGCGGCAGCTGCGATGATACCTGTGCCTCGCAGCCCGGCGCGGTACAGCAAACCGGTGCCGAGAACAGCTTCCTGAGTAAAGAGGTGGAAGAGGCCTTCAATCAGCTCGGCGTGCCCGTGCGCGAAGGTAAAGAGGTGGCGGTGGACGCCATTTTTGACTCCGTCTCGGTGGCAACCACCTACCGTGAAAAGCTGGCGGAGCAGGGGATAATTTTCTGCTCCTTTGGGGAAGCCATTCACGATCACCCGGAGCTGGTGAAAAAGTACATTGGCACCGTGGTACCCAGTAACGATAACTTCTTCGCGGCACTGAATGCGGCGGTGGCGTCAGACGGCACCTTTATCTACGTGCCTAAAGGTGTGCGCTGCCCGATGGAGCTCTCGACCTATTTCCGCATCAACGCGGAAAAAACCGGCCAGTTTGAACGCACCATCCTGGTGGCCGATGAAGGCAGCTACGTCAGCTATATCGAAGGCTGTTCGGCGCCGGTGCGCGACAGCTACCAGCTGCACGCGGCGGTGGTAGAGGTGATCATCCATAAAGACGCGGAAGTGAAATACTCTACGGTACAGAACTGGTTCCCGGGCGATGGCAACACCGGTGGTATTCTGAACTTCGTCACCAAGCGTGCGCTGTGCGAAGGTGAAAACAGTAAGATGTCCTGGACGCAGTCAGAAACCGGCTCCGCCATTACCTGGAAATACCCGAGCTGTATTCTGCGCGGCGACAACTCCATCGGTGAGTTTTACTCCGTGGCGCTGACCAGCGGTCATCAGCAGGCCGATACCGGTACCAAGATGATCCACATCGGCAAAAACACCAAATCGACCATCATCTCCAAAGGGATCTCTGCCGGTCACAGCCAGAACAGCTATCGCGGGCTGGTGAAAATCATGCCGACAGCCACCAACGCACGTAACTTTACCCAGTGCGACTCCATGCTGATTGGTGCGGACTGCGGGGCGCATACCTTCCCCTATGTCGAATGCCGCAATAACAGCGCCCAGCTCGAGCATGAGGCGACTACGTCACGTATCGGTGAAGATCAGCTGTTCTACTGCCTGCAACGCGGGATCAGTGAAGAAGATGCGATTTCAATGATTGTTAACGGCTTCTGTAAGGACGTGTTCTCTGAACTGCCGCTGGAATTTGCCGTTGAAGCCCAGAAACTCCTCGCCATTAGTCTTGAACACAGCGTCGGTTAAGGAAAGCACATGTTAAGCATTAAAGATTTACAGGTTAGCGTGGAAGAGAAAGAGATCCTGCGTGGGCTCAATTTTGACGTCAAACCGGGTGAAGTTCACGCCATCATGGGGCCAAACGGCTCCGGGAAAAGTACGCTTTCAGCGACGCTGGCGGGACGCGAAGATTATGAGGTCACCAGCGGCTCCGTTGAGTTTAACGGCAAGGATCTGCTGGAGATGTCGCCTGAAGAGCGTGCCGGTGAGGGCATCTTTATGGCCTTCCAGTATCCGGTGGAAATCCCGGGCGTCAGCAACCAGTTCTTCCTGCAAACCGCGCTGAACGCGGTGCGCAAGTATCGCGGACTTGAGGCGCTGGATCGCTTTGACTTCCAGGATCTGATGGAAGAGAAAATCAAGCTGCTGAAAATGCCCGAAGATCTGCTCACCCGCTCGGTGAACGTGGGTTTTTCTGGCGGTGAGAAAAAACGTAACGATATTCTGCAAATGGCGGTTCTTGAGCCGGAGCTGTGCATTCTCGATGAAACCGATTCAGGGCTGGATATTGATGCCCTGAAGATCGTTGCCGACGGCGTAAACTCTCTGCGTGACGGTAACCGCTCATTTATTATCGTGACTCACTACCAGCGTATTCTGGACTACATCAAACCGGACTATGTCCACGTGCTTTATCAGGGGCGCATTGTGAAATCCGGTGACTTTACGCTGGTTAAACAACTGGAGGAGCAGGGTTATGGCTGGCTTACCGAACAGCAGTAATGCACTCCAGCAGTGGCACCGGCTGTTTGAAGCGCAGGGTGGAGCGCGCTCTGAACAGGCTCAGCACCATCTCCAGCAGATGCTGCGTCTCGGTTTACCGACGCGTAAGCATGAGAACTGGAAATATACCCCGCTGGACGGCCTGCTGAACGGCGAGTTTGTCACCCGTCTGGCGCAGGTTAGCCCCGGTCAGCGCGATGTGCTGGCGCTGAGCGTGGATGCCGTGCGTCTGGTGTTTGTAGACGGGCAGTTTCGTGAGGAACTCAGCGACAGCGTACAGGAGAGCGGGTTCGATATCGCCATTAACGACGAGCGCCAGTCGTTGAACGCGCCCGTTCAGCCTGAAGTCTTCCTGCATCTGACAGAGAGCCTGTCTCAGTCTGTCACCCATATTCACGTTAAGCGTAACCAGCGCCCGGCGAAACCGCTGCTGCTGATGCATATCACCCAGGGTGTTGAGGGCGACGAGATCAACACCGCCCACTATCGCCACCATCTCGAGCTGGCAGAAGGGGCAGAAGCGACGGTAATTGAGCATTACGTTAGTCTGAACGACACCCGCCATTTTACCGGCTCGCGTCTGACGATGAACGTGGCGGCCAACGCCCAGCTGCACCATATCAAGCTGGCGTTTGAGAATCCGCTCAGTCACCACTTCGCCCACAACGATATTCTGCTGGGCCAGGATGCCGCGGCGTATAGCCACAGCTTCCTGCTTGGCGGCGCGGTGCTGCGCCACAATACCAGCACCCAACTGAACGGTGAGAACACTACGCTGCGTATTAACAGCCTGGCGATGCCGGTGAAGTCAGAAGTGTGCGACACGCGCACCTGGCTTGAGCATAACAAAGGCTACTGCAACAGCCGTCAGCTGCACAAAACCATCGTCAGCGACAAAGGACGTGCGGTGTTTAACGGCCTGATCAATGTGGCGCAGCACGCCATCAAAACTGACGGGCAGATGACCAACAACAACCTTTTGCTGGGACGTCTGGCAGAGGTGGACACCAAACCACAGCTGGAAATTTATGCGGACGACGTGAAATGCAGCCACGGCGCAACGGTCGGGCGTATTGACGATGAGCAGATGTTCTACCTGCGCTCTCGCGGGATAGACCAGCAGGCCGCGCAAAAGATGATTATTTACGCCTTTGCGGCTGAGCTGACGGAAGCGCTGCCCGATGGCGGACTTAAACAGCAGGTGCTGGCCCGTATCGGTCAGCGGCTGCCTGGAGGCGAAGCATGACATTTCCCGTAGAGAAAGTCCGGGCAGATTTTCCGGTACTGACCCGTGAAGTGAACGGTCTGCCGCTGGCCTATCTCGACAGTGCGGCCAGCGCGCAAAAACCGAATCAGGTGGTGGATGCGGAAGCCGAGTTTTACCGCCACGGTTATGCGGCGGTCCATCGCGGGATCCACACTCTGAGCGCCGAGGCGACCCAGCGCATGGAAAACGTGCGCACGCAGGTTGCGGCGTTTCTCAACGCGCGTTCGCCGGAAGAGCTGGTGTTCGTGCGTGGCACCACCGAAGGGATCAACCTGGTGGCTAACAGCTGGGGCAATGCGCAGGTGCACGCGGGGGATAACATCATCATCACCCAGATGGAGCACCACGCTAACATCGTGCCCTGGCAGATGCTCTGTGAGCGTATGGGGGCGCAACTGCGGGTGATCCCGCTAAACGAAGACGGTACGCTTCAGCTTGAACAGCTGGACGCCCTGCTTGACGACAGAACGCGGCTGGTAGCGGTGACCCACGTTTCAAACGTGCTGGGGACGGAAAATCCGGTGGCGCTGATCGTCGACAAAGCCCATCAGGCCGGTGCGAAAGTGTTGATTGATGGTGCCCAGGCGGTGATGCACCATGCGGTTGACGTTCAGACTCTGGACTGCGATTTCTACGTCTTCTCCGGGCACAAGCTGTATGGTCCGACGGGCATCGGCGTGTTGTATGTGAAAGAGGACATTCTCCAGGCCATGCCGCCGTGGGAAGGGGGCGGGTCAATGATTGCCACCGTCAGCCTGACGGAAGGCACAACCTACGCCCGGGCGCCCTGGCGCTTCGAGGCGGGCACGCCAAACACGGGCGGGATCATCGGGCTGGGCGCGGCCATTAGCTACGTCTCTGAAACGGGGCTGGCGGCGATTCAGGAGTACGAACAGCTGCTGATGCAATATGCCTTGCAGGAGCTTGCCGGCGTCCCGGATCTGACCTTATATGGCCCTGCTGACCGTCTGGGTGTGATAGCCTTCAACCTCGGCAAGCATCACGCTTATGATGTGGGCAGTTTCCTGGATAATTACGGCGTCGCCGTACGTACCGGGCATCACTGCGCGATGCCACTGATGGCGTATTATCAGGTACCGGCCATGTGCCGCGCATCGCTGGTGATGTACAACACAACGGAAGAGGTCGACAGACTGGTGGCGGGACTAAAACGTATTCACCAGCTGCTTGGCTAACGGAGAGGCGAGAGATGGCAGATTTGCCGGACAGAGATAAATTGCTGCGTAACTTTGGGCGTTGCGCAAACTGGGAAGAGAAATACCTTTATATTATCGAGCTAGGTCAGCGCCTGCCGCCGCTCAGCGAAGAGGCGCATAACCCGGACAACATCATTCAGGGCTGCCAGAGCCAGGTCTGGATCCAGATGCAGCAGACGGATGATGGCGTAATCGATTTACAGGGTGACAGCGATGCCGCCATTGTGAAGGGGCTTATTGCCGTCGTATTTATTCTTTATCACCAGATGTCGGCGCAGGATATTGTCGCCTTTAACGTTCGCCCTTGGTTTGAAAAAATGGCCTTAACCCAACACCTCACCCCGTCCCGCTCCCAGGGACTGGAAGCGATGATCCGCGCCATACGCGCCAAAGCCGCAATCCTTAGCTAAACTGACAGAACAGCATTCATTCTGTTTCGCGGGGTGGTTTCCACCTCGCTGGTTTTTCAGCTTTCTGACGTTTGGTCAGTGAATAAGGAATCTCAGCATGAAGCGCGCGTCTCTAATAACTCTATTACTCCTTGGTTCGCTCAGTGCTGTTAATTCAGCCAGGGCGGTTGATTATCCTTTACCGCCCGCAGGCAGCCGCCTGATTGGGCAAAATCAGACATACACCATTCAGGAAGGCGACAATAAGCTCCAGGCTATCGCTCGTCGGTTTAATACCGCCGCACAGCTTATCCTTGAAACCAATAATACCATTGCACCGGTAAACCCTGCGCCAGGAACGGTCATTACCATTCCTTCCCAGATGCTGCTCCCGGACACCGAGCGTGAGGGCATTGTGGTGAATCTGGCGGAGCTGCGTCTTTACTTCTATCCGCCTGGCGAAAATATCGTGCAGGTTTATCCGCTGGGTATTGGTCAGCTTGGGCTGGAAACACCGGTCAGCACCACCCGTGTGAGTCAGAAAATCCCTAACCCTACCTGGACCCCCACAGCGGGCATCAGAGCGCGCTCACTGGCGCAGGGCATTAAACTGCCGCCTGTGGTACCCGCAGGGCCAAATAACCCGCTGGGGCGCTTTGCGCTGCGTCTGGGCATCGGGAATGGGGAATATCTTATTCATGGCACCAGCGCGCCGGACAGCGTAGGGCTGCGGGTCAGCTCGGGCTGTATGCGAATGAACGCGCCGGATATCAAAGCGTTGTTTGAACAAGTGCGCGTCGGCACGCGGGTGCAGATTATCAATGAGCCGGTGAAGTTCTCCGTCGAGCCGGACGGCAAACGTTATATCGAGGTGCACAGGCCGCTGGCGCAGGCTGAGGGCGAAAACCCACAGACGGTGCCGTTCACGCACTCAGCGGCGTTTACCGCCTTCGCAGCGGAATCAGGTAGCGATAAAACGCTAATCGACAAAGCTCTGGCGCGCAGAGCCGGGATCCCGGTTGCCGTTTCAGCAGGCAATGGTTCGTCAGCCAGCAATTCTGTCCTGTCGGTTCAGAACAGTCGTGTCTCAGCGGCGGTGACGGAAGGCGAGGGAGAGAAAGCGCTTCAGTAGAGGTTTGACGAAGGCAAAAAAAATGGCGCACAATGTGCGCCATTTTATTAACAGGTACTATTACTTACGGTATTTAGTAGCCTGGTTGTCCAGACGCTGGTTAGCGCGAGCTGCGTCGTCTTTAGCAGCCTGAACGTCGGAACGCATTGCGTTCACGTCGTTGCTCAGCTGGTCAACTTTAGCGTTCAGAGTCTGAACGTCAGAAGACAGCTGATCGATTTTAGCGTTGCTGGAGCAACCTGCCAGCAGAGTAGAACCCAGGATTACCGCGCCCAGTACCAGTTTAGTACGATTCATTATTAATACCCTCTAGATTGAGTTAATCTCCATGTAGCGTTACAAGTATTACACAAAGTTTTTTGGGTTGAGAATATTTTTTTGATGGGATTACGCCTATTTTTGATCGTTCGCTCAAAGAAGCAACGAAATCGGCAATTTTGACGAAAAAGCTATGTTAAAAAAGGCATTTTTCATCGGATTCATCTTAGATAAATCGCGATTAAATAGAAAAACCCGATTTGCTTTTTGAATAGTTCTGGTTAATGGCGGGAATAAAAAAAGCGCCCCGAAGGACGCTTTTTAACAAAACAATAATTTGTTCGTGAAATATTACAGTACGTGGACAGATGCAGTGTTGGTTGTACCGCTTGGTACCAGTGCACCAGAAACCATAACCACCACGTCGCCTTTCTGAGCCAGGCCACAATCAACCAGTTCCAGAGCCACTTCTTTACCCAGACGATAGAAATCATCGGTAGAGGCAATCTCTTTCACCAGGTGTGGGATCACGCCTTTGCTCAGCACCAGCTGACGCGCGGTGGTTTCGTTCGTGGTCAGCGCCAGGATAGTTGCATCCGGGAAGTATTTACGCACGGCACGCGCAGATTTACCGCCCTGGGTCGCCACGACAATCAGTGGGGCTTCCAGTTTTTCAGCGGTTTCTACCGCACCACGGCACACGGCTTCGGTGATGCGCAGTTTACGGCTGTCGTTGTTGTAATCCAGACGGCTTTTCATCACGCGGTCGGTACGCTCACAGATGGTCGCCATGATGCCGACCGCTTCCAGAGGGTATTTACCTTTTGCAGATTCGCCAGACAGCATAACGGCATCGGTACCGTCGAGGATGGCGTTCGCCACGTCGCCGGCTTCAGCGCGGGTAGGGCGTGGGTTTTTGATCATGGAGTCCAGCATCTGCGTTGCGGTGATAACCACTTTACGCGCGCGAACGCATTTCTCGATCATCATCTTCTGCGCGAAGATCACTTCTTCAACCGGGATTTCAACGCCCAGGTCACCACGCGCAACCATGATACCGTCGGACGCTTCAAGGATTTCGTCGAAGTTGTTCAGGCCTTCCTGGTTTTCGATCTTGGAGATGATCTGGATGTTCTCACCACCGTGCGCTTTCAGGTGCTCACGGATCTCAACCACGTCAGAACGTTTACGGATGAAGGACGCCGCAACGAAGTCCACACCTTGTTCGCAGCCGAAGATCAGGTCTTGTTTGTCTTTTTCAGCCAGCGCTGGCAGAGCAATGGACACACCCGGCAGGTTAACGCCTTTGTTTTCGCCCAGATCGCCGTTGTTCAGCACTTTACAGATAACCTTGTTACCTTCAATCGCGGTCACTTCCATGCCGATCAGGCCGTCATCTACCAGCACGGTGTTGCCAACGGACAGATCGCTGGTGAAGCCTTCGTAGGTCACGGCAACGATTTCGTTATTACCTACAACGGATTTGTCGGTGGTGAAGGTGAAGGTCTGGCCCGCTTTCAGGGAAACGTCGTTACCGCCTTCCAGTTTGATGGTGCGGATTTCAGGACCTTTGGTG
Source organism: Enterobacter cloacae complex sp. S2 (assembly GCF_015159675.1). Classification (NCBI taxonomy): domain Bacteria; kingdom Pseudomonadati; phylum Pseudomonadota; class Gammaproteobacteria; order Enterobacterales; family Enterobacteriaceae; genus Enterobacter; species Enterobacter cloacae complex sp. S2. The sequence goes on along the minus strand of NZ_JADDTS010000006.1, from coordinate 173,556 downwards.
TCGAGCAGGATTGCCGCTTTTTTCCCGGTCTTGCTCATCACGTTGCGCAAGTTCTGAATACGCTGACCGTGTTCAGCATAGTCGCCGTGGGAGAAGTTCAGACGCATCACGTTCATGCCGGCATCCAGCATTTTGCTCAGCATCTCTTCGGATTCGGTTTTCGGGCCGATAGTACAAACAATTTTCGTCTTTTTCATGACAGTCTTAGTCTTTAAGTTGGGAAGGATATGGAAATCTCGCTCCGGGGGCGCACCGCCGCGGAGTCAAACCTGTGTTGCGAAAGAGTATATGACACGCACTAAGAATAGGTGACATCAAATGAGCGTGCAGAAGAAAGTGTGCCTGAGTGCCAGCCCAACGAATGAGAGGAGAAGTTGTACGTTGTTTTTTGTATTCCAAGCGCTGAAACCATTCACCAGGGATTTGGCGCGCATTATACGCTGATTCACAGTAAAAAGGAAAATGGAAACAGCGTTTCAAAAACATTCTGTGCAGATTCACATAAGTTTGTTATCAAGGCGTTAAGGCCTAATGTCATCTTATGACGGCAGGCGCAACGCCCGCCGTTTTTTGCTCACTTTTCCAGCGCCTGTTGAAGGTCGGCGATCAGATCCTTCGCATCCTCAATCCCCACCGACAGGCGTATCAGCTGCGGCACAATGCCGTTTGCAAGACGCTGCGCCAGTGGAATGGAGGCGTGGGTCATGCTGTAGGGCTGGCTCACCAGACTCTCCACCCCGCCCAGGCTTTCCGCCAGGGTAAAGAGCGTAAGATGACGAATCACCTCTGTCGCGCGTTGCGCATCGCCTTTAATCACAACGGAGATCATGCCGCCCGGCAGCGCCATTTGTCTGCGGGCAAGCACATACTGGGGGTGTGACTCCAGTCCGGGATAGAGCACGCTCTCTATCTGCGGATGCTGCTCCAGCCATTGCGCAATCGCCAGCGCGTTGGCACTGTGCTTCTCAACGCGCAGGGAGAGGGTGCGAATCCCCCGTAGCGTCAGGAAGCTGCTGAACGGATCCAGAACGCCGCCAACCGCGTTTTGCAGATAGCCCAGACGCTCCGCGAGATCCTTATTTGCCCCGACAACAGCCAGCCCGGCAACCACGTCTGAATGACCGTTGAGATATTTGGTGGCGGAGTGAACCACAATGTCGAACCCCGCCTCCAGCGGCCGGTGAATGACCGGGGAGGCGAAGGTATTATCCGCCACGCTGATCGCATTATGGCGCCGGGCAATGTCTGCGATGGCCTCCAGGTCGGCCAGTTTCAGCAGCGGGTTCGTCGGCGTTTCCACCCAGATCATGCGGGTGTCCGGGCGAATGGCGGCCTCAAGTCCGGCTACATCGTCCGGCTTAACCCAGCTCACCTGTAACCCGGTGCTGCGCTTGCGCACGTTTTCGATCAGGCGATACGTACCGCCATACACGTCGTCAATGGCAACGATATGGCTGTCTTTATCCAGCAGTTCGAGCACGGTGGAAATGGCCGCCAACCCTGACGCGAAGGCGTACCCGCGCGTGCCGCCTTCCAGTTCGGAGATGGCGGTCTCCAGCGCATGGCGGGTTGGGTTGCCGCTCCGGGAGTATTCGTAGCCGGTATGTTCACCCGGTGCCGGTTGCGCAAACGTCGACGTGGCGTAAATTGGCGGCATCACGGCGCCGTGCGTGTCGTGATACTCACCGCTGTGAACGCTGAGGGTGGCCAGGTTTTTCATCTTTTGCTCCTTTTATTTCGTCAGGCGGTTACGCCAGGTGGTGAGTACGTCACTGCGTGTGATCAGACCCAGAAAGCGGTCTTCGTCATAAATAATCGCCACCAGGCCACGGTCAAAAATGGTGTACAGGGCGCTCTCCGGGGCCTGCTTATCCAGATATTCGACCTGACGCGTCATGGCCGCCGTCACGGGGAGAGAGAAGCGATCGGCATCTCCCCCGATGTGCCGCAGCAGGTCCCACTCGTCGATGATGCCGACAACATTGTTGTTATCGAGCACCGGCAGCTGGGAGATGTCGTACAGGCGCATGCGGGCCAGCACGGTGGAAAGCGTGTCGTCCGGGGCGGCAGTCACCGTCGCGCCTTCATCGTGGCGCAGGGCAATATAGTCCGAGAGATCGCCTGCCTGCGGACGCGAAATCAACCCCTGCTGGCGCATCCAGTCGTCGTTGAACATCTTTGAGAGGTATTTATTGCCGCTGTCGCAGGCGAAGGTGACCACACGTTTTGGCGTAGTCTGCGCCTGGCAATATTTCAGCGCCGCCGCCAGCAGCGTGCCGGTGGAGGAGCCTGCCAGGATCCCTTCCGTTTTTAGCAGATCGCGGGCGGTGGTGAACGCCTCGCGATCGGTAATGCGCCAGGCGCGGTTAACCCCTTCGATGTGCGCCAGCGGAGGGATAAAGTCTTCGCCAATCCCCTCAACCAGCCACGATCCGGCATCGTGATGGCGTCCGGTCTCAACCTGGTCCGCCAGCACCGACCCGGCCGGATCGGCAAGCACAAATTCCGTCTGCGGCGAATGTTCTGCAAACCACGCCTGTAAGCCGCCCAGCGTACCGCCGGACCCCACGCCGACGACGATGGCATCGATCTGGCCGTCAAGCTGTTCAAACAGTTCCGGTGCGGTAGTGGTGCGGTGCGCCAGCGGATTGGCCGCGTTATTGAACTGGTCGATATAAAACGCGCCTGGCAGTTCGTTCGCCAGCCGCCGGGCATAATCCTGGTAGTAGGCCGGATGCCCTTTATTCACATCCGAGCGGGTTAGCACGACCTGCGCCCCTAACGCGCGCAGGTGGAAAATCTTCTCGCGGCTCATTTTGTCCGGCACCACCAGGATCAGCGAGTATCCCTTTTGCGCCGCAATCAACGCCAGCCCCAGGCCGGTGTTCCCCGCCGTGGCTTCAATAATGGTGCCGCCAGGCCGTAGCTGCCCCATACGCTCGGCCTCGTTAATCATCGACAGCGCGACGCGGTCTTTAATCGAGCCGCCTGGATTCTGATTTTCCAGCTTCAGAAACAGCGAGCAGGGGCCGGTATCCAGCTTGTGCAGCTGGATGAGTGGCGTATGGCCAATTAGTTCGGTGACGGAGTGGTAAAGCGTCATGGTCATGTCCTGTGAAGAGGTGATGACCGGATGATAGGACCACGAAATTTTCTCAATAAAGAACGTTTCACTGGGTTTTAGAACAGAAAGGAATAATCCTTATGTTTTTGGATTGAAAGACAGCAAGACGTAAAGGTGCCCGGATGTGAGGATGGCTATATCAGTACGTAGTGCTGAAAAATTAACCAATTTCGTCGGATGAATGAGACCTGATATGCAAAAGGCAGATAATTATTGCAGATATTAATCTAAATGCTTTTCACCCTCCAGTTCGCTGCTTATTCCGCCGCATTATAAGAAATTCTTTTTTGGTCATTTAAAAGCTGATAACGGCTGTTTACTATCTTTTGGACATCCATACTGCTAAACCGCTATATGCGTAACGGATAACGAATAAGAATGATCGTACTCAGTAATATTTCGAAGGTTTTTGACAACGGGAAGCTGGCGCTGACAGCCGTTGATAACGTCAATTTGACGATAGAGCAGGGACAGATTTACGGGATCATTGGTTACAGCGGGGCCGGGAAAAGTACGCTTATCCGTCTGCTGAACGGTCTGGAAAAGCCCAGCGCCGGCAGCGTCACTATTAACGGTCAGGATATCTCCGCCGCGAAGGGAGAAGCGCTGCGTCAGGCACGCCTGAAAATCAGCATGGTGTTCCAGCACTTTAATCTGCTCTGGTCGCGCACGGTGAAGGAAAACATCGCCTTTTCAATGCAAATTGCCGGTGTGCCAAAAGCGCAAATTCAGGCTCGCGTTGCCGAGCTGGTGGAGCTGGTCGGCCTGAAGGGGCGCGAGAATGCCTACCCGTCGCAGCTGAGCGGCGGGCAAAAACAGCGTGTGGGCATTGCCCGCGCGCTGGCCAATCATCCGGACGTACTGCTGTGTGACGAAGCCACCTCGGCGCTAGATCCGCAGACCACCGATCAGATCCTCGATCTGCTCCTGGACATTAACCGTCGTTTTAACCTGACCATCGTACTCATTACGCATGAGATGCATGTGGTGCGCAAAATCTGCGACCGCGTGGCGGTAATGGAGAACGGCAAGGTGGTGGAAGAGGGGGAGGTGCTGAGCGTGTTTACACATCCTCAGCAGCCGATCACCCGGCAGTTTGTCCGCCAGGTGAGCCAGTACGCGGAGGAAGAGACCTTCAATACCGAACTGGCAAATGAGCTGGAGGGCGCGGTCATCAAGCTCACCTTCACCGGGCACAGCACGCACAGGCCGATCGTCGGAGAACTGACCCTGCGCTACGGCCTGCCGTTCAACATCCTGCACGGCAAAATGACGCAAACCGCTCACGGTGTTTTCGGGCAGCTCTGGGTGCACGTGGTGGCATCGGATGAACAACTGAACAATATCCTCGCCGACCTGAAGCAAAGCGATATTGAAGGCGAGGTAATCAAGCATGGCTGAAGAACTCTTTCCGCACCTGAAGTGGGATCAACTTTGGGCTGCAACCCAGGAGACGCTCTACATGACCGCGCTTTCCGGCGTGGCGACGTTTGTTCTGGGGATCGCGCTCGGTCTGGCGCTGTTTTTAACCGCCCGCGGCGGGTTATTCCACAACCGCACGGTCTACAGCGTGATGTCGATTGTGGTGAACGTGTTCCGCTCGATTCCGTTCATCATTCTCATTGTTCTGCTGATCCCGTTCACCAAGACCGTTGTGGGGACCATTCTCGGCGCTAACGCTGCGCTGCCCGCCCTGATTGTGGGCGCCGCGCCGTTCTACGCCCGTCTGGTCGAGATTGCCCTGCGGGAAGTGGATAAAGGGGTAATTGAAGCCACGCGTTCGATGGGCGCGCGGCTGAGCACGTTAGTGTTTCGGGTTTTACTGCCGGAATCTTCACCCGCACTGGTTTCAGGTATGACGGTGACGCTGATTGCGCTGGTGAGCTACAGCGCAATGGCGGGGGTGATAGGTGCCGGCGGTTTGGGAAATCTGGCTTATCTGGAAGGATTCCAGCGCAACCATGGTGACGTCACGCTGGTGGCAACGGTGACCATTCTGATCATCGTGTTCATTATCCAGTTCTGCGGCGATGTCATTACTTCACTGTTAGATAAACGCTAATAAATACACACAGGAACCACATCATGAAAAAGACACTGACACTGATCGCCGCAGCCACCCTGAGCGCCCTGAGCTTTGCCTCCTGGGCGGACACGCTCACCGTGGGGGCGTCCAACACCCCGCACGCGGAAATTCTGGAGCAGGCTAAGCCGATTCTGGCGAAGCAGGGGATCGATCTGGAGATTAAACCGTTCCAGGACTACATTCTGCCAAACACGGCGCTGGCAGGGCATGACATTGATGCCAACTATTTCCAGCACATCCCTTACCTGAACAGCGTGCTTAAAGATCATGCGGGCGATAAGGATTATGATTTTGTCAGTGCAGGCGCAATCCACATTGAGCCGATCGGTATCTATTCAAAAAAATACAAATCGCTGAAGGATCTGCCGGAAGGCGGCAAAATCATCATGCGTGATGCGGTTTCCGAGGAAGGGCGTATTCTGTCCATCTTCGAAAAAGAGGGCGTGATCAAGCTGAAGCCAGGCATCGATAAAGTGACCGCGCGCATCAGTGATATTGTGGAGAACCCGAAAAAGCTGCAATTCACCCCTAACGTCGAGGCATCTCTGCTGCCGCAGATGTACAACAACGACGAAGGTGCTGCGGTGGTGATCAACGCCAACTACGCAATTGATGCTGGTCTGGATCCGGTCCACGATCCAATTGCGGTTGAAAGCGGTGAGAATAACCCGTACGCCAACATCATTACCGTTCATCGCGGTGATGAGAAGAAGAAGGATATCGTCGCGCTGGTGAACGTGCTGCACTCCAAAGAGATTCAGGACTGGATCCGCACCAAATACAAAGGCGCGGTCATCCCGGTAAACAACTAATCGCCTGATTTTCCAGACGAAGCCCGGCGAACAACACGCCGGGCTTCTTTTTTGTATCCAGCCGACGAATGATTTAAGCTGACGGTTTAGGGCAACGGAGTGATGGCAATGGGCAATGTGACCAAAGACGAAGCGCTGTACCAGGAGATGTGTCGGGTGGTAGGCAAGGTCGTTCTGGAGATGCGTGACTTAGGGCAGGAGCCCAAGCATATCGTGATTGCCGGGGTACTACGTACCGCGCTGGCGAACCAGCGCGTTAAGCGCAGTGAGTTGACCACCAAAGCGATGGAAACGGTGGTTAAAGCGCTGGCCGGTTAGGACGAAGCGTCTCGCGAGTTTTTCAGATCCCGCATATCAACAGTCATTATTGTTATTTCCTCTTCATGATGAAGGCGTGTTTAACTGAGTCCAGGTTAAGCGAGAAGGGTAATGACGATGAAAAAATGGATAAGCACGTTACGGCGGTTTTTTGCGCCCCGACCAGCGAATGCGGAGAACAGCGCGCAACGTGTTCTTGAGTCAATACTGCCTGTCGCCAGCCTCTATGGCGTGGACGTAGCCAACATCGACCCGGAGTGGTTCTATGTTAAAACGTCACGCTGAACTTCGCCGGACGCGCGAAATGTACTGGAATGAGCTGTGCGTGATGCGTGTAAAGTGAGAATGAAGGGAAAAATGCCCTGGCTAATCCTCGGTAAACGATAGCCGTTTTGTTACCACTATCTCCTTTCTCAGATGGAGATGATAATGAAACGGACAGTATTAACCCCCGCGCTTTCTGCCACCGTGCTATTGCTTGCCATGCAGGCGGCACACGCTGGTCCACAGGCGCATGTTGTATGCAGTTATTCCCATACCCTCGGCGATGATGCCATTATGATGTACGGCATGCCCAACGAGGCCATGCTGCACGATTTTTTTGGTAACGTGCAAACGGATGCTTACTCCAGCCGTGAATCGCTGCGTACCCAGGAAAAGACCACCTGCGATAACAAAGCAGACAGCTCGGCCTACTGGGCTCCGTCGCTAAAATTACCGGACGGAACGGTGGTCAAACCCGCCTATCAAAAAACCTATTATCAGGCATCGAACGTTGACGCCTGGCCGCTGCACCCGTTCCCGGCGGGGCTGTCGCTGCTGGCAGGCGATCATCACGGCACTGCGCCAAATCCACATATCACCTTTTTATGCGCCAACGGCAAGGGCTACACCACCAGAACGGGTGAAGTCTGCGGCTTACGCAAGGCGAAGGATGCCGTGCAGTTTAATATCGGCGTTCAGTTCCCGAACTGCTGGGACGGGGTCAACCTGAAGCCCGCCCACGGCCTGGCTAACGCCATCTACGATACGAAAGGACAGTGTCCGTCCGCCTTCCCGGTGAAGATCCCGACGGTGAACATGAATATTGCGTACGTGCTTCCGACAATTAGCTCTCTGGATACCAGCAAAGTCCAGCTTTCCCTCGACCCCACCATGCATGGCAGTGAACGTGAAGAGCGATGGGGGAGCCTGTATACGGCGCATGCTGACTTCATGAACGGCTGGACGGAAGATGCCGCGCGCTTTATGACCGATCTGTGCATGAACCGCGGAATGGATTGCGGCACCACCGTGCCGTATGGTTATTCAAAAGCGAAGGCCAACGTCTGGCTCAGCAGCATGGAACCCGCACTTTCACAACCCGATCCCCAGGTCTTACTGGTGCAGGATAACTGGAAGAACGGTGGACGCACGAAAAACAGCGAAACATTGTCGCTGGTGAAGTTCAACATCCCTCCGCTGCCTGCCGGACAGGATCCTGCCCAGTTTAAATACCGCGTGAGAATTTATGGCGGGAAAGTGGAAACCAACGGCGCTGATCAAATCTTCTTCTATCCGGCGAGCAACGACTGGGATCCGGCCACCGTGAGCTGGCATTCACGGCCGCCCTGCAACTATCGCTCGGATGCGGTGCTTTACCTGAACCACTCCCGCGAATACCGGATGGTGGACGTGGATAAAGCGGTGCGCAAGGCGCTGGCAGAAGGGAAAACTGAAATTTCGTGGTATATCGGCGGCGATCGTCAGGGAAACCACTATCAGTTTGAGACGGGGTCATCTCAACAAAGCCTGATCCTGATGCTGACCGGGTTTAGCAAAACGCCGGAGATCTGATAGCGGGTAGCAAATGTATTCATAAAAAAAGCACCGGGGAGCCCGGTGCTTTTTCTTCAGATCTTGCAGGCATCGCCGCAGTCGTCATCGGCGACAATCGCCTGGGCTTTTTTATCCGCATCGTCGAGACGTTCTGCGTTGCGCTCTTCTGCTTCATCCAGCCCGTTAAAGACTAAGTTATCGAGATCAATTTCCATGTGCCACCTGCGTTATTCAGTTTTTGATACTGGCACAGTATAAGTCAAAAAAAGCGGGCCAGGCACCCCTCAGCACATATGGATAATCCCTGCCATACTCAGTGCTTTATTGCTGAGGAAAGCCGATGATTACACTCTGTAAAACCTGCGGTACCGCTTACGATGAACAGCCCAAAAACTGCCCGATTTGCGACGATGAGCGCCAGTATGTCCCGGTGACGGGCCAGGCATGGTCGGACTTCGACAGCCTTACGACCACGCACACCAACAAATGGCAACAGCTGGAGCCACAGCTGTTCAGCATCAAAACCGTTCCCGCTTTTGCCATCAACCAGCGGGCGCTTCTGCTGAGTACGCCGCAGGGCAATGTTCTGTGGGACTGCATCGCTAACCTCGATCCGGCGACCAGAGCGTTAGTTGACGCGCTCGGGGGCATCAGCGCGATCGCGATTTCGCACCCGCATTACTACACCACCATGCAGGAGTGGGCCGCCGCGTTTAACGCGCCGATCTATCTGCACGCCAGCGATCGGCAGTGGGTGATGCGTGACAGTCCGGCGATACGCTTCTGGGAGGAGGACGCCCTGGAGATTATGCCGTCGGTGACGCTGCTGCGTCTGGGCGGGCATTTTGCAGGCGGCACGGTGCTGCACTGGCAGTCAGGCGACGGCGTGCTGCTGGCCGGTGATATTTTGCAGGTTACGCCTGGTAAGGACGCCGTGTCGTTTATGTGGAGTTATCCGAATATGCTGCCGCTGCCTGCCCGCACCGTTGAGGCGGTGATCGGTCGACTGACCGGGAAAACGTACCAGCGACTGTACGGGGCCTTTGAAGGGCAAAACATCCCGGCGAACGCAGATGAGATTGTGCAGCGGTCGGGCCAGAAATATATTGCTTGTCTCCGCTAAGGCACGGTGGTTAAATTTTACGAGTGTGATCGCGATCATACCTAAACTAAAACAGATAAAAGAGAAATGGCTATGCAACATATCATTGAAGGTTTTCTCAGCTTTCAAAAAGAGATTTTCCCGCAACGTAAAGAGCTTTTTCGTAGTTTAGCGTCCAGTCAGAATCCCAAAGCGCTGTTTATCTCCTGCTCCGACAGCCGTCTGGTTCCGGAACTGGTCACGCAGCAGGAGCCAGGACAGCTCTTTGTCATTCGAAACGCGGGCAACATTGTGCCACCGTTCGGGCCGGAGCCTGGCGGTGTCTCTGCAACCATCGAATACGCGGTAGTGGCCCTTGGCGTGACCGATATTGTTATTTGCGGCCACTCCAACTGCGGCGCGATGAAGGCGATTGCTGACAACGCCGATCTGGAGCCGATGCCAGCCGTTTCCCACTGGCTGCGCTATTCTGATGCGGCAAAAGCGGTGGTTGAGAAGAAAACCTGGGATCAGCCAATCGATAAAGTGAATGCGATGGTGCAGGAGAACGTCTTTGCTCAGCTGAGCAACATCAAGACCCATCCGTCGGTGGCGGTAGGCCTGCGCAACAACGCCATTCGCCTGCACGGCTGGGTGTATGATATTGAAAGCGGCAAAATCCTTGCCCTGGACAAGAACACTAAATCCTTCGTGTCGTTGTCGGAAAACCCGGAAGTCTTCTTCGAGTAATCCGACACCGCAGGGCAGGGAAGCCCTGTTAAAACTCCATGAAAGGTAATTTTCGTCGCACGCCCGACGCAGGATTCCCCGCCGCTTTCGCCATCGCTTTACCAATTTCAGCGCACTCAGACAAACCCTGAACAAACGGATGATCGTGCATCAGCCAGGGGATCGCCCCAAAAGCGATACGTCCGCGCAGAGACGCAGGTGACAGCAACGTGTAGTCTTCCCCCACGTCCGGTATCTCATCCCCCGTTTCCTCAAGCTGTTTGCGCAGCGTCGGGAAGGGAATATCCTTATTTTTGAGCGGTTTCTGCCCGCGGGCATCGATAAAGACGTCGAAGCGATAACGCTTTTCTTTCGTGGTGATGACGGTCTGATCGCTGCCGATATCCAGGGCGTAATCATCACCGAGTGCGACTACGCTAATGATCCCTGCCTCGCGCAGTGCCAGTAACCGGCGGATAGACTGCGGTGGAATGGCGGCATAGTTATCAATAAACACACGCTCCAGCCCGGATTTAAACCGTTCTCTGTCACGTTCATTGAGTGAAGGGACAATGGCCTGAACTACTTCATGCAGACGAAGCACGGTATAGCGCCAGGCAACGGTGCGTTTCTCGCACTTATTGCGCTCCACTTCTTTCAGATTCGCTTCGGCCCAGGTGAAAGGACCATGCTTTTTACGATCCTCAAACCAGACATCACGAAGCGTGTCAGCATTCAGCGTGCCGATCGCTATCGCCTGGCACCAGCGCGGATCGGCCAGCTCAAGCTCTTTCACCATCAGCGCAAAGATGCGGTCAAGCAGCCCGTCAGGGCCTTTGGCAATTTCGCTTTCTGCCACAGACTCCGTTAACACCGACAGCGGTTCATAAGGGATAGGGCAGTAAAAGTCGGCCTCCGGAAGAACGCCCGAGCGGGACATCAGCGTGATGTTTAGCCCCTCACTACCTTTATTGACAACGAACTGCTCCCCGCTAAACCGACCATGCTGCATTACTACCGCCATAGCAGCGTCCAGTCCGCTGAGGGAGGTACCCATAATCCCCACCTCACAGGCTCGGATATCCGCGTCCATCAGCCCCGACCATGGGCTTGGGAAATAGTCGCGGGTGGATTCATCTTCATCAGGCCAGACGTGACCGGTGGCGACCACTGCAAGATCAAACCGCCTTGAGAAAGGGGCATCGTTCACTGACAGGGCCACGCCGTCTGCATCAGCCTTAATATCAGTGACTTCTGCGTTGGGGTGAACCTCGATATGAAACCCAGCCTTTTTCGCCTCGGCAACGACGGCGAGAAAACGGTCGTGGAAATATTCACCCAGCAGAATACGGGGCAAAAACTGCCGGTCGTGCAGTTTGTCTTTGTCGACGTTATAGCGGGCAAGATGGGCTTCACTCTGCTGTTTGAGCCAGTCGAGGTAGGTGATAAAAATGGGCGGGATTTCGATACTGGCGATATTCGCCAGCATCAGCCGGGAGTTATCCTCGTCGCTGTAGGGCATCCCAACGCCGGGTTGGTCTGCTTTTTCGAACACGGTGATCGACAGCGGTGCTGCGTTGTTAAGAAGTGAGTAAAAGGTGTAAATCCCTGTTGGGCCTGAGCCGATAATGGCAATTTTTTTCATCGAAAGCGTTCCTGCGTTTCTGAACCATAGAATAAGCGTAGCAGGAGAAAGGTTAAGTCATTCAATGAAGGGAAAAATTAAGACGTTCAGAAGAGGATTTTTGCACCATTTCAGGACTGAAATGGTGCGTCCGAGTGGACTCGAACCACCGACCCCCACCATGTCAAGGTGGTGCTCTAACCAACTGAGCTACGGACGCAGAATGGTGCGTTCAATTGGACTCGAACCAACGACCCCCACCATGTCAAGGTGGTGCTCTAACCAACTGAGCTATGAACGCATTGTGTTGTCGGTGACAACGGGGACGAATATTAGCGGCACAGCCCCAAGGTGGCAAGAGGGAAAATGCATTTTTCTCTCTGATTTCACGCGATTGCTTCATTACCGCGCAAAGTGAAGAGAAAGTAGCCGCCAGCCGGCGGCTACAGGGTCATTAACGTGCAGCGCGCTGCAAAATAACCGTAGAGGGCTGACGTTGCAGGAAGCGCATGCGCAGCATCATCATAATGGCTGCAGACGTTAAGCCGATGATAAAGCCCATCCAGAATCCGGCTGGCCCCATGCGATCCACCACCAGATCCGTGAGCGCCAGAATATACCCACTCGGCAGGCCCAGAACCCAGTAAGCGATAAAGGTGATAAAGAAGATGGAACGCGTATCTTTATACCCACGCAGCACGCCGCTGCCAATTACCTGGATGGAGTCAGAGATCTGGTAAATGGCCGCAAGCAGCATCAAATGCGAGGCCAGGGTCACTACTTCCGGGTTGTCGTTATAGAGCAGGGCAATTTGCTCACGCAACAGCACGGTAAAGAGCGCGGTACAGACTGCCATGCAGACGCCGACGCCCAGCCCGGTGCGGGCTGCCGTTTGCGCATCCAGCGTCGAGCCTTGCCCCAGACGGAACCCCACGCGAATCGTCACCGCAGCAGCAAGGGACATCGGCAGGACGAACATCAAAGAGCTGAAGTTCAGGGCGATCTGGTGGCCTGCCACGTCAATAATCCCTAACGGCGAGACCAGCAGGGCGACAACGGCAAACAGCGTCACTTCAAAGAACAGCGCCAGCGCAATGGGCAGACCCAGCTGTGTCAGGCGGGTCAACATCGACCAGTCCGGCGTGCTAAAGGTGGTGTCGTTGCGAATGTCGCGCATGGATCGCGCATGCTTAATATAGGTGAGCATGCTTCCGAACATCACCCAGTACACCGCTGCCGTCGCCACGCCACAGCCCACGCCGCCGAGTTCCGGCATGCCAAAATGACCGTAGATGAAGATGTAGTTCACGGGAATGTTCACCAGCAAGCCGATAAAGCCCATCACCATGCCCGGCTTGGTTTTTGCCAGCCCTTCACACTGGTTACGAGCCACCTGGAAGAAGAGATAACCGGGCGCGCCCCAGAGCAGGGCGCGCAGATAACCGACTGCTTTATCTGCCAGCGCCGGGTCGATATTATGCATGGCGCGAATAATATACCCGGCGTTCCACAGGACGATCATAATCAGGACGGAGACACCCCCGGCCAGCCAGAAGCCCTGGCGCACCTGATGGGCTACGCGGTCGCGTCGACCGGAGCCGTTAAGCTGCGCGATAACGGGCGTCAGCGCCAGCAGCAGGCCGTGACCAAACAGAATGGCCGGGAGCCAGATTGAGGTTCCGATCGCCACGGCGGCCATATCGGTGGCGCTGTAACCACCGGCCATTACCGTATCCACAAATCCCATTGCGGTTTGGGCTACCTGCGCGACGATCACCGGTATGGCCAGTGCCAATAACTGACGCGCTTCGATCATATACTTCTGCACGTGAACACCTTTGTATTGTAGTTATTTGAGAGACTAAAAAGGCCGCCGTTACTGGCAGCAAGAAGAAAAAACAGAGGGATGCCAGCTATTGTAGCGGGGTTTAACTAATTATCTAGTGAAAAAATCGCCAGAAATTGCGCATCACTGGCAACCTGTTTTTTCAACTGTTATTGTGGTGGGATTATACGGTGTCATCGCCGTTCGGAATGAACAGGAGCTGTAAGCATGTTTACTGGTATTGTGCAGGGCACTGCCAAAGTGGTGTCCATTGATGAAAAACCGAATTTCCGCACTCACGTAGTTGAGCTGCCTGAATATATGCTCGACGGCATTGAAACCGGGGCGTCGATAGCGCATAACGGCTGCTGCCTGACGGTGACCGAAATTAACGGTAACCAGATAAGCTTTGATTTAATGAAAGAGACGCTGCGGATCACTAACCTGGGTGAGCTGGTGGTGGGGGATACCGTCAACGTTGAACGTGCGGCGAAATTCAGCGATGAGATTGGCGGGCATCTGATGTCCGGCCATATTATGACCACTGCAGAAGTGGCGAAAATCGTGACCTCGGAAAATAACCGTCAAATCTGGTTTAAGGTGCAGGATCCGTCATTAATGAAATACATCCTTTATAAAGGATTTATTGGCATCGATGGGATTAGTCTGACCGTCGGTGAAGTGACGCCAACGCGTTTTTGCGTGCATTTAATTCCTGAAACGCTGCAACGTACTACGCTTGGCGCAAAAAAACTGGGGCAGCGCGTAAATATCGAAATTGATCCGCAGACCCAGGCGGTCGTGGATACCGTTGAGCGCGTGCTGGCGGCGAAAGAGGCGGCGATAATAAAGGCCGTGGAAGAAGAATAAAAAATAACCCCGGTTACCCGGGGTTATTTTTCAGCGGGCCACGCGCAGGCCGTGCTCAATCCCACGACTAAACACCACTTGCCACAGCTGTATATCCCGCGCGCGGAACGCACCCGCGCAGGCATTAAGATAATAGCTGAACATCCGTTTGAATCGTTCCGAATAGTTGTCGGCGATTTCAGGCCATGCAGCCTGGAAACGTTCATGCCAGGCCATCAGCGTGGTGTCGTAATCTGCGCCGAAGTTATGCCAGTCTTCCACAATAAAATGCGGTTCGCTGGCGTTCGCAATCTGGCGAACAGAGGGCAAACAACCATTCGGGAAGATATATTTGTTGATCCAGGGATCCACATTGTTATCGGTGCGTTTAGAGCCGATGGTGTGTAGCAGGAAAATTCCGTCAGGCTTCAGGTTATGGTCGGCGACGTCGAAATAAGTCTTGTAGTTCTTTGGCCCCACGTGCTCGAACATACCCACGGAAACAATCCGATCGAACTGCTCATTCAGGTCGCGGTAATCCTGAAGCCGAATATCGACATCCAGACCCAGACAGCGTTCCTGTGCCATCTTCTGCTGTTCAGCTGAAATCGTGACGCCGACTACGCTGACACCGTAATGTTTCGCCATAAACCAGGCAAGGCCGCCCCAACCACAGCCGATGTCCAGCACGCGCATGCCGGGCTGCAACTGCAACTTATCGCAAATCAGCTGTAGCTTATCCTGCTGCGCCTCTTCCAGGGTTGTCGCTTTTTTCCAGTATCCGCAGGAGTACTGCATTAACGGGTCGAGCATACGGCTGAAAAGATCGTTGCCCAGGTCATAATGCTCTTTACCGACGATCCACGCGCGCTTTTTACTTTGCAGATTGAACAGGCGGGCGGAGGCGATACGTAACGTATCTTTGAAATGACGAGGGAGCTGATTTTCAAGACCGGCGCGTAAAACGCTGGAGAAGAACATATCCAGCCGCTCACACTCCCACCAGCCGTCCATATAGCTTTCACCCAGCCCTAACGATCCCTCCTGTAACACGCGTTTGAAAAAATCGGGATGTTTAATCTGGGGGTCGGAAGGGGATGAGCCATTAATCGTAATGCCCGCACGTCCCAACAGTTCACTGACGATCCGGGACCAGTTATCGTCCGGAACGCTGACTTCTTCTATACACGATGAACTCATAGCTTCTCCATCACCTTGCTGTGATCAGAACCTTAAAACAGCGTAGACGCTTTTTTGGTTTGTGAGAAATCTCACGGTAAATGCCCGCGAGGCTAATATCCGACGTAGAACAGAGGAAGGGAGATAACCCTTGCCGAAATGCCTTCCATGGTAAAACGGGAGCGCTCCGGCTCCCGTTAACACTTAATATTTATCGTATTTAATCGAACCAAATTCAGTATAGGCCGCAAAATTTGGTGATTCAACAGAAAATTGTTAGCAACCTAATCACTGGTTTTTAACATAGTTTCCCGCGTAATCAGGCGTGCGACGTTTCTGTCTGCGCGTTTTCACTCTGCTCGCGATGGGCGGAGGACTGCATGCGATAACCCAATCCTGCCAGCACAACGGTGACCAGCATCACGCTGGTGGTGGTGAGCAGCGGGGTTGCAATCAATGCAGAGACCACGAGACTTGCCAGGAAGCACAGGCCAAGTTGCAGGGTATTTTGCAGCGCGGCAGCGCGGCCTGTCGCCTGAGGGAATGGACGCAGCGCCTGGGCTACAACAATAGGGTAAATGGCCCCGTTAGCGATCGCCATGACGCAGAACGGAATCAAAATTTCTGCAAGCCCGGCGCCGGGAATAAAGCCGACAGCCCAGGTCGCAATCACGCTTAGCGCATACAGCACCAGCAGCCAGGGCAGCATCTGCTGGCCTTCCCATTTTTGCAGCGCGGCGCGACAGCCATAGCCACCCACCAGGAAGGCGATGGTCTGTGGTACATAGCTCAGGCCGATAGCCGCCGGGCTGTAGCCCATGTCATGCAGAATGAACGGTGAACCGGTAAGCCAGGCAAAGAAGCTGGCAGAGCAGGCGGCATAAATCAGCACGTTACCGCGATAGGCTTTCGACAGCAGTAAAGAGGTAAAGGTGATGGGCTTCGCGTCCGGATGCGTCTCTTTTTTATGCGCAGGTTTAAGCCCGAACGCGGGCAGCATCAGGACCAGCGTGATCGCAAATAGCGTGGCGAAAATGGCCTGCCAGTCGAAATGCGCCAGGATCCAGCTGCCCAGCAGCGGAGCGAGCGCCGGAGACAGGCCGACCAGCGGCATGATGGTGGCGAAAATGCGGTTAGTGCGTGATGCGGGGTAGTAATCGGTCACCAGCGCCTGCCAGGTCACCGCTGCGGCGCAGACACCGACCGCTTGAATAAAGCGCAGCGCCAGCAGCCAGGCGGCATCGCGGACCCACAGCATGCCCAGACAGCCTACGGCAAAAATCGCCAGCCCCAACAACAGGACGGGCTTACGGCCAAAACGATCCGAGAGCGGCCCCCACAGCAATTGCGCAAAAGCAAAGCCGGCGAGGAACAAACTTAAACTGGCGCTGATGGCGGCGGCAGGGGTTTGCAAATCTTCCTGCATCGCGGCGAACGCGGGCAGATACATATCGGTCGCCAAAAAGCCCAGCACGCTTAAGCCGCCGAGCCAGACTAAAAATCCTTTCCTGGGTTGCACTGTTTTTCTCCTGAGGAGGCAGGTGTACGTTGGCGCAGAGTGTAGGGAGTGCAAAGCAGCTTGTGAAACGCTAATATTTGGTGGGTGCATTCAAAAAATTTGCAGGCTAAAGATGTGGTCAGATTATTCCCTTGAAGTGGTTGATGCCGTGGCGCGTAACGGCAGCTTTACCGGTGCCGCCCAGGAGTTGCACCGCGTTCCCTCGGCTATCAGCTATACGGTGCGCCAGCTGGAGGCGTGGCTGGCGGTCCCGCTGTTCGAGCGGCGTCATCGCGACGTGGAGCTCACGCCTGCCGGCGCGTGGTTTTTGAAGGAAGGCCGGTCTGTTATCAAAAAAATGCAGATCACCCGTGAGCAGTGCCAGCAGATCGCCAACGGCTGGCGCGGACATCTCGCTATCGCGGTGGATAACATCGTTAAGCCGGAGCGGACCCGGCAGATGATCGTCGATTTCTATCGTCATTTTTCCGACGTCGAACTGCGTGTGTCGCAGGAAGTGTTCAACGGCGTATGGGATGCGCTGGCGGACGGCAGGGCGGAGATGGCGATTGGTGCAACCCAGGCGATCCCGGTTGGCGGGCGCTACGCGTTTCGCGACATGGGCATGCTGAGCTGGACCTGCGTGGTCGCGCGCGATCACCCGCTGGCGGCGCTGGACGGGCCGCTGAGTGATGACACCTTACGCAACTGGCCCTCGCTGGTGCTGGAAGATACCTCCCGCTCGCTGCCCAAGCGCATTACCTGGCTGCTGGATAATCAGCGCCGCGTGGTTGCGCCGGACTGGGAGTCGTCAGCCACCTGTCTGAGCGCGGGGCTGTGCGTTGGCATGGTGCCGGTGCATTTTGCGCGCCCGCGCATCGACGCGGGAGAGTGGGTGGCTCTGACGCTGGAAAATCCTTTCCCGGATGCTGCATGCTGTCTGACGTGGCAGCAAAACGACGTCTCGCCCGCCATGGCCTGGCTGCTGGATTATCTGGGAGACAGCGAAACGCTGAACCGGGAGTGGTTGCGGGGACCAGCGTAGCTGGCCCCATAAAGAGATTAACGTCGGTAGTCGCGGAACGGACCGTCGGCAACGGAACGGCGTTCAATCAGGCGCGGGTGGACTTCAATGGACTGGGACTGTTCTCGCTTGTTGACGATCCTGTCCATCAGCATATTGAAGGCCGTTTCACCCAGCGAATCTTTCGGCTGGTGAATGGTGGTCAGCGCCGGGGTAAAGAAACGGGCGTTGCGAACGTTATCATAGCCGATCACCGAGATGTCCTGCGGAACGCGCAGGCCGAGTTCATCCGCCGCGCAGAGCGCGCCCATCGCCATGATGTCGCCGCCGCAGAACACCGCGGTAGGGCGATGCGGCTGGGAGACGATCTGCTGCATGGCGCGATAGCCCGACTCCGGCTCGAAGTCGCCCTGAACAATCCAGTTTTCCGGCACGGTGATCAGCGCCTCTTCCATCGCTTTCATGAAACCGGCCAGACGGCCAGCTCCGGTGTTACGCTCCAGCGGACCCGGGATCACGCCAATTTCAAGATGACCGCGTTCTACCAGATAACGCCCCGCCATGTAGCCGCCTTCAAAGGCGTTATCAATAACGGAGTCGGTGAAGTCTGCCCGCGCTTCGCCCCAGTCCATGACCACCATCGGAATGTGGCGATACTCTTCCAGCATGGAAAGGACCGACTCAGGGTATTCAGAACACATGACCAGCAGGCCGTCGACGCGCTTTTGCGCCATCATTGACAGGTAAGCACGCTGTTTTTCAATGTTGTTCCACGCGTTGCCCAGAATCAGGGTATAGCCTTTCTGGAAGCAGTTTTTTTCAACAGCTTCGATGATTTCAGCAAAGTAGGCCGCTTCACTGCTGGTGGCCAGCAGGCCAATCGATTTGGTGTGATTAACCTTCAGGCTGCGGGCGACGGCACTTGGCGAGTAGTGCAGCTCTTTGATTGCCGCCCAGACGGCATTACGCGTCTCTTCAGCGACGAAACGCGTTTTGTTAATAACATGTGATACGGTTGTGGTGGAAACGTTTGCGCGTTTTGCTACGTCTTTAATTGTTGCCATTAAATGTCACTCCAGACCATATCCTAAGCTCCTGAAAAAAATGAAGGTAAACGTTTGCCTTCTCTCACCCTTATTACGCAAACATGAGTTGCGACACGCCGGGAAAACGACACAGGACGTCAGGAGGGGGTCAGTGGCCGGTACGCTAATAAATTTAGCGTGGAATTTTGTCCTATCTTGATGAAAAGGGGAAGAGGTAAAGTGGATATCCGTTTAAATCCTGGAAGATTTTTGACCTGAACTGTGTAAAAATGAGCAAGCTCACTTTTCGTAGGGTGAATAAAAGGAGAAAAATTGATGAGTACCGATCTGAAGTTTTCGCTGTTTACCACCATTGTTGTTCTTGCCCTGATTGTTGCGGGTGGTTTAACCGCTGCGCTGCACTGATTTAGGTGGAGGGAGAGTCTTCTCCCTCCCTTGCCGCTATTGTTACCTCTCCGGCAAAAATCTTTTGCCAAAATGTTAACTTCTCATTTTTTGTGATTGATGTCATGCTTTTGCCTTCTTAGTCTGTGCCGGGTAACGGCACGGTATCCGGAGTCTTTTCATAAAAATCAATTTCCCCCTGCTGGCCCTGGCGATTGGCGCCTTTGGGATTGGCACCACTGAATTCTCCCCGATGGGGTTATTGCCTGTTATCGCCCGGGGTGTGGACGTCTCTATCCCTGCGGCCGGTATGTTGATTAGCGCCTATGCGATCGGCGTGATGGTGGGCGCACCGCTGATGACGCTGCTGCTTTCGCACCGCGCGCGACGCAATGCGCTGATTTTCCTGATGGCAATTTTTACTCTCGGAAATGTGCTTTCCGCGATTTCGCCGGATTACACCACGCTGATGCTTTCCCGTATTCTGACCAGCCTGAACCACGGCGCTTTCTTCGGGCTGGGCTCGGTTGTTGCCGCAAGCGTAGTGCCAAAACATAAGCAGGCCAGCGCGGTAGCCACTATGTTTATGGGCCTCACCATCGCTAATATCGGCGGCGTTCCCGCTGCCACCTGGCTCGGAGAAGCCATCGGCTGGCGTATGTCTTTCCTCGCAACCGCCGGACTGGGCGTGGTCGCGATGGTCGCGCTGTTCTTCTCGCTGCCCAAAGGGAGTGCGGGAGAACGTCCGGAAGTACGTAAAGAGCTGGCGGTGCTGATGCGTCCTCAGGTGTTGTCCGCGCTGCTCACCACGGTGCTGGGGGCAGGGGCGATGTTTACGCTCTACACCTATATCTCCCCGGTGCTGCACGACATAACCCACGCAACGCCACTCTTTGTTACCGCGATGCTGGTGCTGATTGGTGTCGGGTTCTCGATTGGCAACTATCTCGGCGGGAAATTTGCAGATCGCTCCGTCAGCGGGACGCTGAAAGGTTTTTTAACGCTGCTGATTGTCATCATGGTGGCGATCCCGTGGCTGGCGCGTAACGAAGTGGGCGCCGCGGTTGCCATGGTGGTGTGGGGCGCCGCAACCTTTGCCGTGGTGCCGCCGTTGCAGATGCGCGTGATGCGTGTTGCGCATGAGGCGCCGGGGCTCTCATCATCCGTGAATATCGGTGCGTTTAACCTGGGAAATGCGCTGGGAGCCGCAGCGGGTGGGGCGGTGATTTCGGGTGGTTTGGGTTACAGCTTTGTGCCGGTGATGGGGGCGATCATTGCCGCACTCGGCTTGCTGCTGGTGTTGATGTCCGGGCGTAAACAGCCAGAAGCGGTGTGTACGGCGGAATAAATAAAAACGCAGAAGGGTTGCCCCTTCTGCGTGTCCCTTATGCGGCGAAGTTCTTCGCAACAAATTCCCAGTTAACCAGTGCCCAGAAATGTTCCAGGTAGTTCGGGCGCGCATTACGGTAATCAATGTAATAGGCGTGTTCCCATACGTCCACGGTCATCAGCGGCGTTGCGCTGGTGGTCAGAGGGGTACCCGCATTAGAAGTGGAAACGATAGCCAGTTTGCCATCAGCCTCTTTTACCAGCCAGGTCCAGCCGGAGCCAAAGTTTTTAACGGCTGCGTCAGTAAATTTCGCTTTGAAATCCGCGAAACTGCCGAACGCGGCGTTAATCGCTGCGGCCAGCTCACCGGTAGGTTCTCCGCCTGCATTTGGAGCCAGGCAGTGCCAGTAGAAGGTGTGGTTCCACACCTGAGCGGCGTTGTTGAATACGCCACCGTCTGAACTGCGCACAATCTCTTCCAGCGTTTTGCCTTCAAAATCGGTGCCCTTGATCAGGTTATTCAGGTTGGTGACATAGGTCTGGTGATGCTTGCCGTAATGGTACTCCAGGGTTTCCTCAGAAATGTGCGGAGCCAGGGCGTCTTTTGCATACGGTAGTGCAGGTAATTCGAACGACATTGCTACTCTCCTTATAGTTTTATACGTTGCCAATAACCCTACAGACAACAAGGACAGAATAGCAAATTGAAAGGGTATGCAAAAGAGGAACTTACCCCGCCACGGAGGCGGCAGGGCAGGGTCTAGCGAATGGTTTTTGGCGTCATCACTCGGCGCGCACCCACATAGTGGCGCACCCAGTAATCTTCACTGAGGGAGGTGATCTGAATGTCCTGACCGCTGCGCGGTGACTGGATAAATTTACCGTTACCCACATACACCCCAACGTGATCGGCCGTACCGCGTCCCTGGGTGCGGAAGAACACCAGGTCGCCATTTTGCAGTTCGCCACGGTTTACAGGCGCGGCGTCGCGCAGATGGTACATCTCATTGGCGGTGCGTGGAATGCGAAACTTCACCAGATCTTTATAGGCATAATAAACCAGCCCACTACAGTCAAAACCGGTGCGCGGAGAGGTGCCACCCCAGCGATATGGTTTACCTATTTGCCCCATCAGTTTATTCATCGCCGTTTTTTGCGCTTTCTGCATACGCGCTTTATGCACGTCAGCCAGCTTCGTCACTTTGGCGCATTTCGTTTTATGGCCTTTGCGCACGGTGCATTTATCATTCACCAGGCTGGCGGTCGTACGGGTGGTTTTGTGCGTGCCGGAACGGAGAGTTTTGGTTTTACTGGAGGCGGTTTTTTTGGTGTGAGCGGTGGTTTTCTTCTTTACTGTTTTGCTGGTGGTTTTTTTCTTACGTTCTGTGGTTTTTGCCAGATGCGTTTTTTGTACAGCAGAATGCCGTGCCTGTTCGGAGGCGTTCGCCGCTGGCGTAAATGAGAGTGTGGTAAACAGTAAAGCACAGAGCGTCATCGAGATTTTAGTTATCCGCGCCACTGGGCAGTCCCCTGATAAGTGCGAGCCAAAATACATACCCGCATGAGATTTACAAAACCAGTCGATTCTAATCCATAAAATCGGAATAAGTTAATAGCATTTTTCATTCAAAAATTGTGTTTCGTTAGCAAGTGCAAAAAAATTCACCATTCTGTCGCACTCTTGTTCGCTCCTTAAGCAAAACCGCACGGCGCGTAGCCTTAAACGTCATTATCAATGCAACTTTACGCGATAGCGGATAAAATAATGAGACGTGACAAAAATGTTATTTTCCGATGTCGGCCTGACCCGCTACAATGTCAGACTGATGCCGTAACAGAAGTTAAAGGAAGCAAGACATGAGCACCACTATTGAAAAAATTCAGCGCCAGATCGCTGAAAACCCGATTCTCCTGTACATGAAAGGTTCTCCGAAGCTGCCAAGCTGCGGCTTCTCCGCGCAAGCGGTTCAGGCGCTGTCCGCCTGTGGTGAGCGTTTTGCTTACGTTGATATCCTGCAAAACCCGGACATCCGCGCTGAGCTGCCAAAATACGCAAACTGGCCGACCTTCCCACAGCTGTGGGTTGACGGTGAACTGGTTGGCGGCTGTGATATTCTGATTGAAATGTATCAGCGCGGCGAACTGCAACAGCTGATCAAAGAGACTGCGGCGAAGTATAAAACCGAAGAGCCGGACGCAGAATAAGTTTTCTGCGAATATAAAAAAGCGACCACATTATGTTGGTCGCTTTTTTTGTCCTGTGGGGCTGTTGATTACCCAGTCTACGATTGAAGATCGGCCTCGTCGCCCATCGGCAGCGGCCAGCCACCCAGACGTTTCCAGCGGTTGACGATCTCACAGAACAGCTCCGCCGTACGCTCGGTATCGTATAACGCGGAATGCGCCTGAGTGCCGTCAAACGCAATACCCGCCGTGATGCAGGCTTTAGAGAGCACGGTTTGCCCCAGCGCCAGGCCGCTCAGCGCGGCGGTGTCGAAGGTCACAAACGGATGGAATGGATTACGCTTTAGCGAGGCGCGCTCGGCGGCAGCCATGGTGAAGCTGTGATCGAACGTAGCGTTGTGGGCCACCATGATGGCGCGGCTACAGTCATTCTCTTTCATGCCTTTGCGCACCATTTTGAAAATGGCGTGCAGCGCCTCATATTCGCTTACCGCCCCGCGCAGCGGGTTTGTCGGATCGATACCGTTAAAGGCCAGCGCCTCTGGCTGTAAGTTTGCCCCTTCAAAGGGTTCAACGTGGAAATGCAGCGTGGTGTCCGGTACAAGCCAGCCCTGTTCATCCATCTTCAGCGTGATGGCGGCAATTTCAAGCAGCGCATCGGTTTTAGCGTTAAATCCGGCTGTTTCTACATCAATGACAACGGGATAAAAACCACGAAAACGGTCGCACAGACCGGTAAATTGAGCGTTATCGGACATCAGGGTCTCTTACAAGGGGGAAAAAGCAGTGCGCATTATGGCAAATTTTGAGAGGGGATGCAGCAAAACAACGGGCGCATAGTGCGCCCTGCGGGATCAATTGCCCAGACCGCGACCAGCGTCTTTAGCTTCGATCAGTTCGATTTTATACCCGTCCGGATCTTCAACAAACGCAATCACGGTGGTGCCGCCTTTAACCGGACCGGCTTCACGGGTGACGTTACCGCCATTGCTGCGGATACGTTCGCAGGCTTCAGCCGCGTTATCCACTTCCAGCGCGATGTGGCCGTAAGCCGTACCCAGCTCGTAGCTGTCCACGCCCCAGTTGTAGGTCAGCTCGATGACCGCTTCTTCAGATTCCGGGCCGTAACCGACAAACGCCAGAGAGTATTTATATTCCGGATTTTCGCTGGTGCGCAGCAGCTTCATGCCCAGAACGTTAGTGTAGAAATCGATGGAACGTTGCAGGTCGCCAACGCGCAGCATGGTGTGAAGTAGGCGCATAATTTCCTCATTAACCAGTGGAATGGATTATCTTTTTGAACAGAAACGATGTTTTAGTATAGCGGCGAAAGGTCGCCGCTATCAATGTACAAAGCGGGATTACAGTGAAGGGTAGTCGGTATAACCTTCCGCGCCGCCGCCATAGAAGCTTTCAGGGCGCTGCGGGTTCAGTTCGGCTTTCTTCTGCAAACGGGCAACCAGATCCGGGTTAGCAATGTAATCACGGCCAAAGGCCACGGCGTCGATCAGACCTTTACCGATCAGATCCTCGGCTTTCTCTGCCGTATAAGCGCCCGCCCCGATAATCACGCCGTGGAAGCGCTCGCGAACTTTCTGGCGGAAGGCTTCGCTGTAGGGCTTGCCGCCTGCCCAGTCCGGCTCGGACATGTGCAGATACGCGATACCGCGTTTAGCCAGCTCTTCAATCAGATACAGCGCATCCGCTTCTTCGTTCGGACCGTTGTCGACGTTCTGGAAGGTACCAATTGGGGAAACTCGAATACCAATGCGATCTGCGCTCCACTCATTACACACGGCATCTACCACTTCAAGCACCAGACGCGCGCGGTTTTCAACGCTGCCGCCGTACTGGTCGGTACGCTGATTGGAAGACGGTGACAGGAACTGGTGCAGCAGGTAGCCGTGCGCAGAGTGCAGCTCAACCAGGTCGAAGCCCGCTTCACGGGCGTTGGCGACGGCCTGACGGAAATCATTCACGATACCCGGGATCTCGTCCAGCTCAAGCGCGCGTGGCGTGGTGGTGTCGACGCGAATAGCATTACCGTTTTCATCGCGCAGGGAAGTGCGGGTATTCGCATTCATGGCAGAGGCAGAAACGGGCGCCTGACCGCCAGGCTGGATGCTACTGTGCGAGATACGACCGGTGTGCCACAGCTGAACCGCAATACGGCCATCTTCAGCATGAACGCCTGCGGTGATTTTTTTCCACGCGGCGATCTGTTCCGGGCTGTGCAGACCCGGCGCACCGGCGTAGCCTTTAGCCTGGGCAGAAATCTGCGTGGCTTCGGAAATAATCAGGCCCGAGCTGGCGCGCTGACGGTAATACTCACCCATCAATGGCGTTGGGATATCTCCCGGCTCGATGCTGCGCAGACGGGTAAGTGGGGCCATAAACACGCGGTTTGGGGCAGTAACGGCACCCACTTTCAGTGGGGTAAATAGCTTTTCAGCGGACATAATGGCTCCTGAGTAGACCAGTCGACTAGTAAAAGGGTAAATAAAAACGCCGGCTACACGCCAGGCGCGGTAATACAGTTTTTCACATGCGCCAGCGCGCTTTCGAGCGGCACGGCGCTGCGAGACATTTTTGCCTGCAGGTTGGCGCCTAACCAGAGGGAATAGAGCACCTGTGCCTGCGTGAGCGGATCGCCGGAGAAGGAGAGCGTTGTTTCATCGCGGCCTTTTTCCAGCGCCTGAGCCAGCAGAGCGATTACGCCGCTGGCCCCTTTATCCATGGCGGTGCGCATATCTTCGGAGAGATCGCACACTTCGGCAGACAGTTTTACCGTCAGGCAGCCGCTGATGATGCCCTGCTGACAGAACTGCGTCAGCGTTTCCTGATAGTAGTTCAGAACACGATCCCGGTAGTCACCTTCGCCGCTGGCGAAGTGGGCTGCCAGGCGCTGATGGTAGCTGGCGTAGTGCCGCTCCAGCATGGCTACGCCAAACGCCTCTTTGGATCGAAAATAGTGATAAAACGATCCCTTAGGCACTTCAGCGGTTTTTAATAACTCACTCAGCCCCATACCGGTAAACCCGCGATGCATGCAAAGGCGCTCGCCGGTAGCCAGCAAATGTTCTCGTGTATCGTGTTCTGTATGTCTGCTCATGCTCTTACTCTAATAGACCGTTCGGTCTAATGCAAGCCCGCTTAGCGACGACATTGCGACAAAATATCCAGCTGCGGCTGATAAACCACTGATTTCACGTCCATCATGCCCAGAACCGTGGCAAACAAATTGTCCTGTGAAACTGCCTCTTTTGCAGCATGGTTACGCAGGCAATCCGTGTTTACGCCGAAGTTTTTCGCATAGTCCGGGGAGAGCCAGAACATAAACGGAATATGCGTTTGCTGCTCCGGGGCCAGCATATACGGCGTACCGTGCAGGTAAATTCCGCTTTCGCCCAGCGATTCGCCGTGATCGGAGAGGTAAATGAGCGCTGTGTTCATACTGGCCTTCCGGGCTTTTAGCGCGTCGATGGTTCGGCTGAGCACGCTATCGGTATACAGAATCGAGTTGTCATAGGTATTGATCAGCGACTGATGATCGCAATCCTGAATTTCATTGGTATCGCAGGTTGGGGTGAATTTCCGGAAGCGGTCCGGGTAACGGTTGTAATAAGCCGGACCGTGGCTGCCCATCAGGTGTATCACCAGTACGGTATCCTGCTTTATTCCGTCCAGCACGTTGTCCAGGCGGTACAGGTTGACGTCGTCGATACAGGATTTGTCCTTACAGAACTGATCCAGTTTCCACTGGGTCATATCCGTGTGCGGCACGCGGTCGCAGGCACCTTTACACCCGCCGTCATTGTCGCGCCATAGCAGGTTGAACCCGGCGTGGTTAAGCACATCGAGCAGTCCTTCCTGATGATAGGCGAGGTCCGCGTCATATTTTTTTCGCGTCATGCCGGAGAACATGCAGGGGACGGAAACGGCGGTTTCCGTGCCACAGGAGGAGGCCTGTGGGAAGTTGATGACATCCCGCTTTTTCAGCTCGGGGTTGGTTTCACGCGGGTAACCATTTAACGAGTAATTTGCGGCGCGGGAGGCTTCGCCCACCACCAGAACCAGCACGGTTTTCTTACGTTGGCCGGAAATCAGCGCCCCTTTATGGGCATCTTCGCCAATGCGGACCAGCGTCTGGTCGCCGGCAAACCAGCGCATTTTGCTGTACTTCACAACGGCGCTCACGTAGTTCGCCGGAGTGACCATTTTGACGATGCTTTTGTTATTGCGGAACAGCGAAGCATAATCTTTATAGAACACTGCCGCGACGAGAATGATCACCAGCAGCGCACCCAGTATAGCGGCGAAACGTGTTAGCAGGGCATACCACCATTTTCCGGTTCGAATGCGCGTCAGGGCTAAGATGACGGAAGGGACCAGACCCGCGACGGCCAGCCACAGGATCAGCTGCGGCGTTACCAGGGCTGTCGCTTCCTGGGAGTTAGTCTCAAACACGTTCACAATCATGTTTTGATCGATAACCGCGCCATAGGTGTACATAAACCAGGTCGCGGCGGCGCATCCTATGGTCAGGGCAATCATGAGCGGCTTGCGAATAAAGGGAATATTCAGCAGGCTAAAAACAATGACCCAGCCGCAGAACAGAACCAGCGGCACACTGGCGGCAAAAAGCACGTCGTGCAGACGGGCAGGTGCGATAATTGACCAGCTGCGCTGGATAAACAGCGCATTGAACACGGTGAAGAAAAGCGCACAGGCGAGGGTAAATTTCGTATCGTTACAGTGTAACTTTTTAGTGAGCCACATGATGACCAGACCATTCGTTATATCAATGCGGCGAGTATAAGAAGGGAAGATTAGCGAAACCTTAATGCCCTGTTTGTGACGGAAACTCCTTGCATGCAGGCCATTTAGGGTCTTCACTGTAGGGAATAATGACGTTCTGGAGGTAGGTGTGGCAGAGCAACTGGAATTTTTCCCTGTCCAGAGCCCGTGCCGGGGTATTTGCCAGGTTGATGAACGAGGATACTGCCGTGGCTGCATGCGCACACGCGATGAACGTTTTAACTGGCAAAATTTCAGCGACGCGCAAAAGCAGGAGGTCTTACGGCTCTGCCGACAACGTCTGCTGCGCAAAATTCGTGCAAACAAAGCGGTTGAAACCGAAGAACCTCAGCAACCTTCACTGTTTTAGCAGGGTAATTGCGTATACTGGTGACATGACTTCCTTGAGGAAAATGTTATGGTTCAGCGTATTACCCTTGCCCCGCAGGGCCCGGAATTCTCCCGATTCGTTATGGGCTACTGGCGCCTTAAGGACTGGAATATGTCTCCGGTCCAGCTGGCGGACTTTATAGAAGAGCATCTCGATCTCGGGATCACCACCGTCGATCACGCTGATATTTATGGCGGCTATCAGTGCGAGGCCGCTTTTGGCGAAGCGCTGAAGCGTGCGCCAGCGCTGCGTGAACGTATGGAGATTGTGACCAAATGCGGTATTGCCACCACAGCAAAACCGGAGCATGCACTTGGGCATTACATCACTGACAGCGCGCATATCGTTAAAAGCGCCGAGCAGTCACTGGTCAACCTGGCCACCGATCGTATCGACCTGCTGCTTATCCACCGTCCCGATCCATTGATGGAAGCGGATGAGGTTGCGGAAGCGTTCCTGACACTACACCAGAGCGGCAAAGTGCGTCATTTTGGCGTGTCTAACTTCACCCCGGCACAGTTTGCGCTATTGCAGTCTCGCCTGCCGTTTACGCTGGCGACGAATCAGGTGGAGATTTCGCCTGTTCACCAGCCGCTGCTGCTGGACGGAACGCTCGATCAGCTGCAACAGTTACGCATTCGTCCGATGGCCTGGTCTTGTCTCGGCGGCGGTCGCCTGTTTAACGATGAGGCCTTCCAGCCGCTGCGTAACGAGCTTGAAACCGTGGCCCGCGAACTGAATGCGGAAAGCATCGAGCAGGTGGTTTACGCCTGGATCCTGCGCCTGCCGTCTAAACCGCTGCCAATTATCGGCTCCGGCAAAATTGAGCGCGTACGCGCTGCGCTGGTGGCTGAAGAGCTGGATATGTCGCGTCAGCAGTGGTTCCGCATCCGCAAGGCGGCGCTGGGCTACGACGTACCCTGAGTGCGTGGAGTCTGACTTTCCGGTGAAATCTGCGCCGCTGGTATAGACTTAAGGTGCAAAAAATAACCCGTGGAGGTCTTATGAAGCGTTTTGCTCTGGCAATGGTCACGCTGGTTGTTTGCGCAGGTGCGCATGCAGCCAGCGAGGACGTTGAAATGAATCTCGTCACTTCTCAGGGGGTAGGCCAGTCCATCGGGACGGTGAAAATCACCGAAACCGATAAAGGGCTGGAATTTGCTCCCGATCTCAAGGCTCTTCCACCCGGCGAACATGGTTTTCACGTTCATGCCAAAGGCAGCTGTCAACCCGCAATGAAAGAGGGGAAACCTTCAGCCGCTGAGGCCGCTGGGGGGCATCTGGATCCGCACAACTCTGGTAAGCATGAAGGCCCGGAAGGTATGGGGCACCTCGGCGATCTGCCGGTGCTGGTGGTGAATAACGACGGTAAAGCCACCGATCCGGTTGTTGCGCCCCGGCTGAAAAAGATTGACGAGGTCAAAGGCAAGGCGCTGATGGTCCATGTGGGCGGCGATAACATGTCCGATCAACCTAAACCGCTTGGCGGCGGCGGGGCGCGCTATGCCTGCGGCGTGATCTGATCGCCAATTGTTCCGGGTGGCGGCGCCTGTTCAAGCTGTGACAGGGAGCAGTGCAGCCGCCAGATAATGGACGCCAGATCGCGGGCCGCAGGCTGATGGTGGTGCGCCAGAGCGTCGCAAATACGCTGAAGCTCGGCGAGCGTGACGCTCAGGGGGCGTTGCTGAACTCCGCGCTCGCTCATGACATCGCGGAGCATGGAAATACAATTATCGCGGACCTGCGAAAGCGGGTCGGAACGCGTCTCCCAGGCACGCAGCTGCCACACCACGTGCGAACAGTTCAGCAGCACCACGCCCCAGCGCAGTAGCCAGCGACGGGAGAGGGAATCCTGGCTGTTGTTCAGCTGGCTGACATGATGGTAAACCAGCGATTCATACTCGCTTTCACGCAGATGCGGCCTGCGGCTCAGTTGATCGACAAAACCCCTGCGCAGCTCACGAATATGCCTGCGGCTTTTACGCGCATCCGAGCCCGGGCGTAGCACGGCGAAAGCCAGCCACGCCAGCCCCACGCCGAGGATCTTCGCCAGGTTATCGTTGAGAAAATCAGCGTAATCGTAAACCGGAGGATTCGTTACAGAGATAAATGAGCCCATAAAAACAATCAACTGCCCCCACAGACCGGCCAGTTTTGGCATTTGCAGTTTGAGCAACTGCATGGTGGTTAATAGCGGGAAGAGAAACAGCAGAAATTGCCAGAGGTCGGTTATCTGCACCATCAAACCAAATTTCACCACGAAGCTGAACAGCGACAGCAGTACCAGCGTACGCAGCAGAAGCGTCAGGGAATTAAACGGGGAAGCTGCGACGGAATAGAGCACGCAGCTGATTGCCGCAAGCGTCAGGGCTGCACTGCCCGCATCCCATTGGGTGGTGATGGCCCATGCGCCCACGGCCGTCAACGCGCAAAACGTACGAAAACCGCTCCACAGCGCCTCCATTGCGTCGGTATGGCGTGCCAGAGCTGGGCTACCGGGAACGGAAAATTCGGTGACGGGCGTGGCATTTTCGACGGCTTTTAACCAGCGGCTGCTGCGCAGATACAGGCGGCAGAAATAGTTCAGACGCTGCCAGAAGGCGCGGTGCCGGTAATCATATTCATCCGTTGGGGTGAGCGGCGCGATAATACGGGCCACGGTATAGATATCGGCATCCGGACGCGCAAGGGCGGCGAGCAGCGCCTCGATAACTTCCCGGGTATGGGCTGGCGGCGCAGGCCAGTTCAGCAACATCCGGCGAAGGCTCGAGATCGCACTCGTCATCCGCAATTGCTGGTGTAGTAAATAGTTCAGGAGCGTGTTCTGGCGACGAAAACGGTAGTGGCTCCAGAAAGCCTGGATGCGCAGCAGATTCATGGTCAGGATCTGGCCGATGACCTTTTCGTGTGCTAGACGGATGTTATCGCTGCTATCAGGCTGCCAGAGCAGGCTGGCATGTTCCAGCAAACGCGCGTGCATCGTTTTAAGGGCGGTGATAAGCGTAGTGCCATCCGAGGTGCTGGGCAGGATCATCATCATGACGCCGCCGCACAGAATGCCGACCATCACTTCACATACGCGTGCCTGGGCGATGTCCCATAGCTCGGTGGTATCCAGCACGTTGACGACCGGAAAGGCGATAATGGCTGCGGTGTAACCTGCCAGTTGAAACGCGTACGCAACGTTGTTGGTAAAATGGGCGCAGGCCCAGGTGCACAGCCCCAGCCATGCCGACATGCTTAACAGAAAGAGCCAGGGATCGTTCAGGGTATGGCCGGCAAGAAGCAGTGCAGCGGTCGCACCCAGCAGGCTACCCGCCACGCGCCCGAGGCTTTTACTGATAACGCCCCCGACGGTAGGGAAGCTGACGACCGCCGCAGAGGTCATCGCCCAGTAAGGCTCATCCAGATTCAGATAATAGGCAACCGTAAGCGCAAGGCACATGGCGATGCCGTTACGCAGCGCGTAACGCCACTGCGGCCGTGTCGCTTTTATCCACGGCGTATTGCGCCAGGAGAAAGCTCCCAGGTTCATCATCGCGATCCGATGGCGACGGTGCAGGTTGTGCCAGAGACCAGAGTAATGTCTTTCGGCAGTTGCTCTAACTCGACGCGAACAGGCACCCGCTGAGCCAGACGCACCCACGGTACGTTGGGTTTGATGTCAGGCACCAGACCAGAATCGGTTTCCACGCTCTGATCGTAAATTGCCCGACCTATGCTACTAACGTGACCCTGTAACGTTTCTGCACCGCTGTAAAGCGTGATCCGGGCAGGCGCACCCTCGCGGATATGCCGCAGCTTGGTCTCTTCAAAATAACCTACAACATAGAAAGAGTGGCTATCTACCAGGGCAAAGACCGGCTGGCCTGTGGTGGCGTAATCCCCCACACGGGTCGACAGGCTCGTGATCCATCCATCCACCGGAGCTTTGACAACGGTCTGGGTCAGTTGCCACTCGGCCTGTTTCAGCGTTGCCTCTGCAACCTTCAGGCTGGCCTGCATGGCTTTTACATTGATATTGGCGGTATCGAGATCTTCCGCAGAGATGTAATTCCTCGACAGATGTCGGCGACGTTCGGCTTCGTTATTGGCTTTTGCCAGATCTGATTGAGCTTTTGCGAGCTGCGCCTGGGCATTGAGCACCGCAATGTGGAAAGGGGTCTCATCGATGCGGAATAACACATCGCCCGCATGAACGAACTGGTTGTCCTTCACCAGCAGCGCGCTGATACTGCCGGACACCTGTGGCGTGATGCTGACCTGTTCTGCGCGGATCTTGCCGTCACGCGTCCAGGGCGACTGCATGTAATAATTCCAGAGCCACCAGCCGGCCATAAGCGCCAGCGCTAAAACGAAAAGAGTGGAAAAATATTTTAACGTTTTCAATGCTATTCTCACCACACGGTTAACACGGCAAGGCCAAGACAGACGGAAAGGGTAAACAGGGAGAGATCCATTAACATCGGGTGCCAGATTTCACCGGAATACATCCAGTCGCGCAGCAGACGATGCGCAATGAGCCAGATCACAAAACCGACCATCACGGCTTTAAACAGTGGCGGAAAGTAGACCGATGCGCCGACAATCAGATCCTGGAGGGGCAACCCTGCGGAGAGGGAAAAGAACGTCACAAGCAGTGATCCTTTGCAGTGGGGTGAGGGCCACAATGGCATATTTCAATGCGATGGCGCATTACCGTTCAGTGTAAATCATCCTTTCAGGAATGATGAATACCGTGATTGCATTTGTTTTGGCAATACAAATACTGCAAACTATTCTAAAATCACTATAATCACTTAGCAAGCTAATTATAAGGAGATGAAATTGGAATCGCCATTAGGTTCTGATCTGGCAAGGTTGGTACGCATCTGGCGTGCTCTGATTGACCATCGCCTGAAACCTCTGGAACTCACGCAGACGCACTGGGTTACGCTGCATAACATTCATCAGCTCCCGCCCGACCAGTCACAGATCCAACTGGCAAAAGCGATTGGCATTGAGCAGCCGTCACTGGTGCGCACTCTTGACCAACTGGAAGAGAAGGGACTTATCTCCCGACAAACCTGCGCCAGCGACCGTCGCGCCAAGCGGATCAAATTGACGGAAAAAGCGGCCCCGATTATTACTGAGATGGAAGCTGTCATCAGTAAAACGCGTGGGGAGATCCTTGAAGGTATTTCCCCCGCTGAGCTGGAGATGCTGATAGGACTCATCGCCCGTCTTGAGCAGAACATCCACGATCTGCAGTCTCGCGACTGACCGAACGTAAAGGCCTTGCGAAATCAAGGCCTTTCTTATTATCTGAACACCACCACCCGGTTGCGCCCCGTCTCTTTTGCCTCATACATGGCTTTATCCGCGCTCTCCACGCAGGTTTCCGCACTGGTTTCCGGCGAGGTTGCGGTGAATACGCCCATGCTGATGGTAATGGGTTCCGGCAGATGACCGCCGCTGCTGGCTTTATCAAACCCGCTCAGCTTGAGGCGAATGCGCTCGGCCACCTGCCGCGCGGCGTCTGAAGGGGTATTTGTCAGCATCAACACAAACTCTTCACCACCGATTCGGGCCGCGATATCCTGGGGGCGCACGGAATCCGTCAGCAGATTAGAGACGAACTGTAATACCTTATCGCCCTGCAAATGCCCGTAACAGTCGTTGATACGCTTGAAACGGTCAAGGTCGCTTACTACCACCGATACCGGGTGTGCCTCCGTTACAGTGCTGAGGGCGTAGTTTAATGAATCATAAAAATAGCTGCGATTATAAAGACGGGTAAGCGGGTCGCGGATTGAATTTTGATACGACTGCTGGTATTTGACGTGCGAGTCACGATACAAATTAAAGACGTCGGAAAGCAAAATGAAAATAATCATTAATGTCGCGACAGTTTCGAATAACCGGGCGCGGTACCATGAAACATCTTCTACGTATCCGCCTAACAACAGCATTAACAGCGTGACGACATAACAGACGCATAAAAAATTGCCGCCCGCCCAGAACAAATTTCTTATCCGGGTCACGACCATCAGGGTGATTAATGTGACAACCCAAAGAATGACCAAAATGATGTTGATGGTCTGGCTCCAGAGAATCATGAACTGCCGGGTTTCATTATCCACAAGATCCAGGGTTAACGTCGTGGAATGGCTGGAATAGAACCACGCCAGCCAAAGCATGCAGCCCGTAAAGAGAGCCGATCCGACAACAATACCGATGTGGGTGCTTCGTGAAAGGGGGGAAACGCGAAGCGTATAAAGTAAGGCTGAGGCCATCATGAGCACCGCCATTAAGAGGTGTCGGAACATATAAAAGATCATCGCGTCATTATAGTTCGCCTCGTTGAACTGATAGAGATCCAGCCAACCTGGAAAACTGGATAGCGTACCCACCATCAGCAGTGCTGAACCGGCAAAGGCTGACGCAATCGGAACGAGATATAGCCGTTTTTTATCACACCAGTATTTCATTGCCATAAAACAGGCGATAAACAGATGGAATACCAGAAGAAAAATAGTGAGCGTAGGGAAAAATAGCGGAGAGAATGAAGGAACCCATTCAACAAGTTTTATAAAACAACCTTGTAACACGGCAATGATAAAAATGCACCCAAGTGCAAAGGCCACAAAGCGGTTCATTACAAATCGACAGTTCGCAAGCATAGAATGTTAAAAAATTAAAAAGAGGAAAAAGAGAATCAGACGAGTCTAAAGGAGGGAAATAAAAAATACTTTGCGCAGGAACAATATCAGAGGGAATTAATTATACGCCGTGTGAATGTATTTTTATAAATACATTTTTTAAAATGATAGTTTTTGTAAATGGATGCGGCCCGAAAGGACCGCATCCGTCGGGATATTAACGCGGGGAGACGGTGACCTGGCTACCGTTGCTTGCCAGTACAACACGCTGGCCTGCAGAGAAGCGAGTATTACCCTGTTTCTGCACAACCATAATGGTGCTGCCATCGTCTTTACGGATTTCCAGCTCAACGCCCTGAGTTTTGTTCATCGCACCCTGAACGCCCTGACCCGCTACGCCGCCTGCAACTGCGCCTGCTGCGGTAGCCAGAGAGCGACCGGTGCCGCCACCAATGGTGTTACCCAGGAAACCACCCAGCACAGCACCACCGATTGCGCCCACGACGTTCGTGTCATCACCACCCTGAATCTGAACAGGACGGGCATTAACGATAGTACCGTAGGTCACGTTCTGTACCTGTTTAGCTTCAGAAGCACTATATACGTCGCCGGAGAGTGAATTGTCGTTCACACAACCCGCCAGTGTTAAACCAATCAGCGAAACGCCCAGTACACGTAAAATCATTTGACTCTCCTGTTCACCAAAAAACGCCCGGTTGGGGCATCCGTTATGGCTAAATTATATGGCATTCCTGACCACAGTTCATATCTTTGCATGCCGAATAGATAAATTTTACCTGAACAGGGCTTAACGGGACATAAACAAAAATCGTCTGTGCTACAGGTCTGAGATTGTTAAAAAATATTATCACCGGATAGCAAAGCAGCGTTATTTATGATGGAGTGGTTGCACTTAGCCCATGTAACGTAAGGAAAGCGCATGAAATCGGGTCGCTATATCGGTGTGATGTCTGGTACCAGTCTTGACGGTGTGGATGTCGTTCTGGCCGCCATTGATGAAAACATGGTGGCGCAGCAGGCAAGCCTGACCTGGCCTATTCCGGTCTCGTTAAAAGAAGAGATCCTGAGCATCTGCCAGGGGCAACAGCTGACGCTTTCCCAACTGGGCCAACTGGATGTGCGTCTGGGGGCGCTGTTTGCTGATGCGGTATTGGCCCTGATGCAGCAAGAAAGACTTCATCCGCAGGATGTCGTGGCAATAGGTTGCCATGGGCAGACCGTCTGGCATGAACCTGTCGGCGAGGCGCCGCACACGATGCAAATTGGCGATAATAACCAGATTGTGGCAAAAACCGGCGTGACGGTGGTGGGGGATTTCCGTCGTCGCGATATGGCCCTCGGCGGGCAGGGGGCGCCGCTGGTTCCGGCATTTCATCAGGCGCTGCTGGCGCACCCGGTGGAGCGCAGAATGGTTCTGAACATTGGCGGGATTGCCAACCTGTCAATGCTCATTCCCGGGCAGCCCGTGCGTGGATACGATACCGGGCCCGGTAATATGCTGATGGATGCCTGGATCTGGCGTCAGAACGGTAAACCCTACGACAAAGACGCGCAGTGGGCCAGCCAGGGGAAAGTGATCCTTCCCTTGCTGCAAGCCCTGTTAAGCGATCCATTCTTTGCCCTGCCCGCGCCGAAAAGCACGGGGCGAGAGTATTTCAACTACGGCTGGCTTGAACGTCAGCTGGCACGCTTCCCCGGCCTTGCGCCTCAGGATGTGCAGGCTACGCTGACTGAGCTTACCGCCGTGTCGATTTCTGAACAAGTGTTGCTCAGCGGCGGGTGCGAGCGTCTGCTGGTATGCGGAGGCGGAAGCCGCAACCCGCTCCTGATGGCACGCCTCGCCGCCCTGCTGCCGGGCACCGAAGTCACGACCACTGACGAAGCCGGGATCAGCGGAGACGACATGGAAGCGCTGGCCTTCGCCTGGCTTGCCTGGCGTACGGTTGCCGGTCTGCCTGGGAATTTACCCTCCGTAACCGGTGCGCGAGAGGCGAGCGTCCTCGGTGCTATTTTCCCGGCAAATCCGCGCCATAATCAGAGTTAACTGAAATTCAGCGGGAGGCATAACCCGTAAAATAGGAAAATCAGGAGGGCGGTTAGGCCCTCCAGGACCAGGATAGTCTTCGGAATCTGCCCATGAAAAAAATTCTTCTCATTGCTGTACCTTTTCTTATGACCGGATGCAGCGTCTATAACCAGTTCGTTGAGCGTATGCAAACCGATACGCTGGAATATCGTTGTGATGAAAAACCGCTGACGGTGAAGCTGAACAACACTCGCCAGGAAGCCAGCTTTGTTTATGACAATAAGTTGTTGACGCTGAAGCAGGGGATGTCCGCCTCCGGGGCGCGTTACACGGATGGGATCTACGTCTTCTGGTCAAAAGGTGACAGCGCCACCGTCTATAAGCGAGACCGCATTGTGCTGAACAATTGTCAGTTGGAAAATCCGAAGCGTTGAGATTTTTGAAGGGGGCGCGCACAATAGCGCCACCCAACCTCACTTTCAGCTAACGCCATGTCAGATAACGACGAACTACAGCAAATTGCGCATCTGCGCCGTGAATACACCAAAGGCGGTCTGCGCCGCCAGGATCTTCCCGCCGAACCGCTGGTGCTTTTTGAACGCTGGCTGAAACAGGCCTGCGAAGCGAAACTGGCCGACCCGACGGCGATGGTCGTTGCCACGGTTGATGAAAACGGTCAGCCGTATCAACGCATCGTTCTTCTTAAGCATTATGACGAGAAAGGGCTGGTGTTCTACACCAACCTTGGTAGTCGTAAAGCGCATCACCTGGAAAATAATCCGCGTATTAGCCTGCTCTTCCCGTGGCATATGCTTGAGCGCCAGGTGATGGTTACCGGCAAGGCAGAGCGCCTTTCTACGCTCGAAGTGGTGAAATATTTCCACAGCCGACCGCGCGACAGTCAGATTGGCGCCTGGGTTTCTAAACAGTCCAGCCGAATCTCGGCCCGCGGCGTACTTGAAAGTAAATTCCTCGAACTCAAACAGAAGTTTCAGCAGGGTGAAGTGCCGCTGCCGAGTTTCTGGGGCGGGTTCCGCATCCCCATTGAGCAGATGGAATTCTGGCAGGGCGGTGAGCACCGCCTGCACGACCGCTTTTTATACCAGCGCGACAACGGTGGCTGGAAAATAGACCGACTGGCACCGTAATCCCCAAAATTTGTTGATTTAAGCGCTAGCGCACACCGCGCTGGCGCTTTATTCTATGGTCCTTTCGCATCAGGCGAAAAGTCGTGTACCGGCAAAGGTGCAGTCGTTTATACATGGAGAATTTGATGGCAAGCAGTAACTTGATTAAACAATTGCAAGAGCGGGGCCTGGTAGCCCAGGTGACGGACGAGGAAGCGTTAGCAGAGCGACTGGCGCAAGGCCCGATCGCGCTCTATTGCGGCTTCGATCCCACCGCTGACAGCTTGCATTTGGGGCATCTTGTTCCATTGTTATGCCTGAAACGCTTCCAGATGGCGGGTCATAAGCCTGTTGCCCTGGTTGGCGGTGCGACTGGTCTGATTGGCGACCCAAGTTTCAAAGCCGCTGAGCGTAAGCTGAATACCGAAGACACCGTGCAGGAGTGGGTGGATAAGATCCGTAAACAGGTTGCACCGTTCCTGGATTTCAACTGTGGTGACAACGCTGCGATTGCGGCGAACAACTACGACTGGTTTGGTGGCATGAACGTGCTGACGTTCCTGCGTGACATCGGCAAACACTTCTCTGTTAACCAGATGATTAACAAAGAAGCGGTCAAGCAGCGTCTTAACCGTGACGATCAGGGTATCTCTTTCACCGAGTTCTCCTACAACCTGTTGCAGGGGTATGACTTCGCCTGCCTGAACAAGCTGCACGGCGTGTCGCTGCAAATTGGCGGTTCTGATCAGTGGGGTAACATCACCTCCGGTATCGATCTGACCCGTCGCCTTCACCAGAATCAGGTGTTTGGTCTGACCGTGCCGCTGATCACCAAAGCAGACGGTACCAAGTTTGGTAAAACCGAAGGCGGCGCAGTATGGCTGGATCCGAAGAAAACCAGCCCGTACAAATTCTACCAGTTCTGGATCAACACGGCGGATGCCGATGTTTATCGCTTCCTGAAATTCTTCACCTTTATGGATATCGAAGAAATCAATGCGCTTGAAGAAGAAGACAAGAACAGCGGTAAAGCACCGCGCGCCCAGTATGTGCTGGCCGACGAAGTGACTAAACTGGTTCACGGTGAAGAAGGTCTGGCAGCGGCGAAACGCATTACGGCGAGCCTGTTCAACGGGACCCTGAGCGATTTAAGCGAAGCGGACTTCCAACAGCTGGCGCAGGATGGCGTGCCGATGGTAGAGATGGAAAAAGGCGCCGATCTGATGCAGGCGCTGGTGGACTCCGAGCTCCAGCCGTCTCGCGGTCAGGCGCGTAAAACCATCGCCTCTAACGCGATCACCATTAATGGCGAAAAACAGGCCGATCCGGAATACACCTTTACCGAGAACGACCGTCTCTATGGTCGCTACACGCTGCTGCGTCGCGGTAAGAAAAATTACTGTCTGGTCTGCTGGAAGTAATTAAAAGTACGCAGGGGCGTGGGAAACCACGCCCCTTTTGTTTTGACAGGGTTTGGTAAGTACAACATGAAGAACATCCTCGCCATTCAGTCCCACGTTGTTTTTGGACATGCTGGCAACAGCGCTGCGGAATTCCCGATGCGCCGCCTCGGGGCCAACGTCTGGCCCCTCAATACCGTCCAGTACTCGAATCACACCCAGTACGGTAAATGGACCGGCTGCGTGATGCCGCCGTCGCACCTGACGGAGATCGTTCAGGGGATTGCGGATGTCGACCAGCTTAAACGCTGCGATGCCGTACTGAGCGGTTATCTGGGTTCGGCGGAGCAGGGGGAACATATCCTCGGCATTGTGCGCCAGGTGAAAGCGGCAAACCCCGCGGCGAAATATTTCTGCGATCCGGTGATGGGACATCCGGAAAAAGGCTGCATCGTCGCGCCGGGCGTTGCGGAGTTTCATGTCCGTCATGCATTGCCCGCCAGCGATATTATTGCGCCAAATCTGATTGAACTTGAGATCCTGTGCGAGCATCCGGTCAACAGTGTAGAAGAGGCTGTACGCGCCTCTCGCGAGCTCCTCGCCCAGGGGCCAGAGATTGTGCTGGTTAAGCACCTGGCACGCGCAGGGTTGAGCCAGGACCGTTTTGAAATGCTGTTGGTGACGAAGGATGAAGCCTGGCACATCAGTCGACCGCTGGTGGATTTCGGTACTCGTCAGCCGGTAGGAGTGGGCGATGTGACCAGCGGCCTGCTGCTGGTGAAGTTGCTCCAGGGGACGGCTCTGCGGGATGCGCTTGAGCATGTGACCGCAGCCGTTTATGAAATCATGATTGCGACGAAGACGATGCAGGAATATGAGCTCCAGGTGGTCGCGGCGCAGGATCGCATCGCGAAGCCCGAGCATTATTTCAGCGCAACCCAATTGTAAGAGCAGGGATAGTGTAGGCCGGGTAAGCGCAGCGCCACCCGGCAATACAGCGCGCTCGGATTAATTCAACCCTTCTGCCTTCAGCGCCGCTGCAACCGCAGGGCGTGCCGCTACGCGTTCCATATACGACGCAATATGATCTAATCCTTCCAGGTTCAGCTTCACCGCGCGCGCCCAGCGCAGAACGGTAAACAGATACGCATCAGCAATGGTGAAACGCGCACCGCAGATCCACTGATCGTCTTTCAGTGATTCATTAATGTACTGCATCTTTTTCTCAAGCAACGCACGTACGGTCGGTTTGTACTCTTCCGGAGTATCCGGGCGGAACAGCGGCGTAAAGCCTTTGTGCAGCTCGGTCGCGATGTAGTTAAGCCACTCAAGGGTTTTATAGCGAGAGATACTGCCTGTTGGTGCCAGCAGCTGACGATCAGGCACGTTGTCGGCCAGGTACTGCATAATCGCCACGCCTTCGGTCAGCAGCGTACCGTCATCCAGCAGCAGGGCCGGAACCTGCCCTTTTGGGTTAATCGCAAAAAAGTCATCCCCGTTTTCCAGGCGCTTTTTCATCAGGTCAACGCCGTCCAGCGTGAAATCCTTACCGCTCTCGCGAAGGGTGATATGCGAAGCAAGAGAGCAGGCGCCCGGTTTATAGAACAGTTTCATCGGTAACTCCTTTTTGCTGAGGTTCCCGCTATGTTAGTGCGCGTTCAGATAAAAAAAAAGCCGCTAATCAATTAGCGGCTTCTGTTCAGTCGTTTCCCGATGACATTACGCGTTCGCGGTGTTGATCGCTTTAGCGGATTTGTCGTCGTCCTGCGTCATACGATTGAGTTTTGGTGCGGTGAGCAGCATCAGCACGGCAATTACGGCTGTCGCGATACCAATTTGCATGAACACGGTGCCGTAGACGTTCAGGGAGACCAGCGGGTCGGTAACGTTGTCCGGAACCGCCATCAGGTTCGCAATCTTACCTGCAATGATGGCTGCGCCAGCGGTCGTCAGGAACCAGCTACCCATGATGAAGCCCATCAGACGCTGAGGGACCAGCTGTGCAACCATCGCCAGGCCCAGACCGGAGATCATCAGTTCACCGATGGATTGCAGCGCATAGCTCAGGATCAGCCAGTTAACAGACACGATACCCGCGTCGGTCGCGAATTTCGTCCCCAGCGGCAGCACCAGGAATGCGCCAGAGCACAGCACCATACCGATAGCGAACTTGTGCGGCATCGGCAGACGGTCGCCCATCTTGTTATAGATAGCGGCCAGAATCGGGCTACCAATCATGATCCAGAACGGGTTCAGTGCCTGGTACTGCTCCGGCTCGAACGCGATACCCAGGATGGAGTGCTCAACGTTGCGGATTGCGAAGAAGTTCAGGGACGTTGGCATCTGGCTGTACAGGACGAAGAAGATAATCGCTTCCAGCATCAGGATGAACGCCACAATCATCTTACGACGTGCCGCACCCTGCATCGCGAAGGCTTCTTTAGCGAAGATAATCACGATACCCAGCGCAACCACGGCCAGTACGGCACGTGCAATACCCTGGTTGTGCAGCAGCCAGGTCGCGACAGCGGCCAGGATCACAATGCCGACGATGGTTGCCAGCAGTTTGCCCATATGCACGGGTTCGAAGTCTGGTTTAGAACCATAATCTTTAACCCAGCTGCGACAGAACAGGAAGTTCACAACAGTGATCAGCATACCCACGAAGCTCAGCGCAAACGCTACGCTCCAGCCGAATTTCGCGGCCAGCCATGGAGTTGCCAGCATAGAGAAGAATGAACCGATGTTGATGGACATGTAGTACATGGTAAATGCACCGTCCAGACGCGGATCATCTTTGTTGTAGCAGGTAGAAAGCAGGGAGGACGGGTTAGCCTTAAAGAGGCCGTTACCTACCGCGATGGTAGCCATGCCCATGTATACCACGCCCGCATCGTGCCCGGACCATGCAACCAGGCCATAGCCAATCGCCAGAACCACGGCGCCCAGCATAATGACACGTTTCGTACCGAGAACTTTATCGCCTAACCAGCCGCCGATGGCGACCAGGCCATAGACCAGAGCGCTGAAGGACGAGAACAGCGTGATGGAATCGGCTTCGGACATACCCAGTTGCTTAACCAGGTAAACGGCCATAATCCCTTGCAGGCCGTAGTAGCCAAAACGCTCCCATAATTCGATAGAGAAAATGAGATAGAACGCTTTAGGCTGTTTGAAAGCGTTAAGACTTACGCTCTCATCTGTTGGTTTATTGTTTGCAGTAGACACATATACCTCTTTTTTTACATCCCATATTAACGGGGGTGTTCATAGCGTGATGACCGTAGTCCATCCGCTTTATAGTTATATTGGGAGGGGAAACGGCGGGTAATGTTCACTATCCAGCCCCATCTGGCAATACGTTTGTAATAATCTGTTACATATAACTGTGGCGGTATAATCATCGGTTCACGCAAATGTTATGCAGCGTTAAATTTCATCCGTTGAGAATTTGTGGTTTTTTTCACTGTAAATGACCCTGATGAATGGCTGTATGGCGATATGTTCTGCTATTTTGGGTGAAAGGTAGTGATATAGCCCATATTCTGAAAAATGACTGGTCTTATATGCGGTGAGTAAACGATGAGATCTTGTCTGGCAAAGGCGTGGAGAGGGTTTTAACAACAAAAATCCAACATTAAGTTATCAGAGTGATCGCGATCACAGATGTATAGAAATTTTTGGTGATGAAAAAACTATTAACCTGTTTGAGTGTTAAATATCCGCAGAATCGACAACGCTTTATGGACAATGAGAGGGAAAATTACGGCCAAGGGAGAAGATATCAGAGCCCTTATTTAATCTAAGGGCTTGAACAGTAACAAGTGTATGTACCTTCAGGGATAGACTTTTTCTTTGTATTCACAGAGATCTTCGATAATGCAGGAGCCGCAGCGTGGCTTACGTGCAATACAGGTATAGCGCCCGTGAAGGATTAGCCAGTGATGGCAATCCACCTTAAATTCCGCAGGGACCACTTTTAATAGCTTTTCTTCCACCTCTTCCACGTTTTTACCCGGCGCGAACCGGGTGCGATTAGAAACGCGGAAGATGTGAGTGTCCACGGCGATCGTCGGCCAGCCAAACGCCGTGTTGAGCACGACATTTGCCGTTTTACGCCCGACGCCTGGCAAAGCTTCCAGCGCTGCGCGATCTTCCGGGACTTCACCGCCGTGCTGCTCAAGCAGGATCCGGCAGGTCTTAATGACGTTTTCGGCCTTACTGTTAAACAGGCCGATGGTCTTGATATAGGATTTTACCCCTTCAACCCCCATCTCCAGCATGGCCTGCGGCGTGTTGGCTACAGGGTAGAGCAGGGCCGTGGCTTTGTTGACGCTCACGTCAGTGGCCTGCGCAGAGAGCAGCACCGCGATCAACAGTTCAAACGGCGAGTTAAAATTCAGCTCTGTCGTTGGATGAGGATTCTCATCGCGCAGGCGCGTCAGGATCGCAATGCGTTTCTCTTTATTCATACTGCTTTCTCGGGGATCCCTTCCTGTACGCTGCGTTCAGCGGCGCGGCGTTTACGTTTTTCATCAATCAGGTATTTTAACGCCAGCATCATTCCAAGGCCAATGAATGCGCCTGGCGGTAGCATGGCCAGCAGGAATGGGGTGTCCGTATGGAACACCTCGATACGCAGCGATTTCGCCCAGCCGCCAAGCAGCGCGTCCGCACCGTCGAAGAGCGTACCGTTGCCCAGAATTTCACGCAGAGAGCCGAGGACGAACATGGCGGCAGTCGCGCCCATGCCGATGGAAAACCCATCCAGCGCGGAAATTGCCGGGTTGTTTTTCACCGCGAAGGCTTCAGCGCGTCCCACGACAATACAGTTAGTCACGATAAGCGGAATGAAGATCCCGAGCGACTGGTACAGGCCAAATGCGTAGGCGTTAATTAGCATTTGCACGACGCTGACCACCGATGCAATGATCATGACATAAATCGGAATACGGATTTCCGATGGCGTCCAGCGGCGCAAAACAGAAATGGAGAAGTTGGTCAGGGTCAGCACCAGCGTGGTCGCCAGCCCCAGCCCGAGCGCGTTGGTGGCGGTAGACGTCACCGCCAGCAGCGGGCACAATCCCAACAGCTGTACCAATGCCGAGTTGTTCTTCCAGAGTCCCTGGACGATAACCTCTTT
The DNA here is from genome assembly GCF_015159675.1 of Enterobacter cloacae complex sp. S2. NCBI lineage: Bacteria > Pseudomonadati > Pseudomonadota > Gammaproteobacteria > Enterobacterales > Enterobacteriaceae > Enterobacter > Enterobacter cloacae complex sp. S2. Next base: position 129,100 of record NZ_JADDTS010000006.1, on the reverse strand, counting down.
AACCTGGCTCATGGTCACTCCTCACAGGCGGAAAGATGATTGATCTGCGCGGGCAGCGTTTCGGCATACAGACCGGCGCGTTTGACGGCGTTGACGACCGCGCGGGGCGTAATCGTGGCGCCCGTGAACTGGTCAAACTCACCGCCATCTTTTTTCACCGCGAAAGCAGGATCGTCCTCGCCATGAATCATCTTACCGGCAAAGTGTAAAATCCAGTCGCTCAGGCGTGTTTCAATTTTGTCGCCAAGGCCCGGCGTTTCGTGATGTTCCGTCACGCGCGTACCCAGCACGGTGCCGGAAAAATCGCTGCCTACCAGCAGCTGAATTGCGCCAGAGTAACCGTCCGGCGCGGTGGCTTCCATGATGGCACCCACCGGGTTCTCGCCCTTACGGGCAATATAAACGCGGTGTGTTCCTTTACCGAGCTGCGGGGCCTGCACGACAAAGCAGCTTTTTTGCAGGTTATTATCATAGAAGTCTGATGGGATCACCTGATCGAACAACGCCTTTTGCTGCTTCATTGCCTGCTCTTCAATGGTGCTTTTCGTCAGTTCATTTACCAGCGCGGTCAGCCCGGTGAGGGCGGCGGCGAAGATCGCCAGCGTGACGCCGTGTTTTTGCATAGTCTTTAGCATGGCGTAACCCTTAGCGATGACCGTACACGCGTGGACGCGTGTAGTAGTCGATGAGCGGAACGGTGATGTTAGCCAGCAGTACGGCAAATGCCACGCCGTCCGGATAGCCCCCAAAGCTGCGAATAAGCCAGACCAGCAAGCCCGCGAGCGCGCCGAAAATCAGACGACCTCGGTTGGTGGTAGAGGCGGTGACCGGATCGGTCAGAATAAAGAATGCCCCGAGCATGGTCGCGCCGGAGAGCAGATGGAGCTGCGGGCTGGCCAGTGACTCAGGTGAGATGACCCAGCCGAGCGTTGAACAGACGGCCAGCGTCACCAGGAAGCTCACCGGAATATGCCAGCGGATCGCTTTTTGTTGCAGCAGGAAGGCACCGCCCAACAGGTAGGCCAGATTGACCCACTGCCAGCCCGCACCCGCCAGTACGCCGCTGTAAATAGACGATTTCATCACCTGCTCGACGCTGTGGCCGGCACGCAGGGAGGTTTTGAAGGTATCGAGCGGGGTGGCCTGGCTGATGCCATCCACGCCCATGCGAAGCGCGTTCATATCCGAGCCCATCGCGGTGTGGCCAGTAAAGATAACGTTCAGGGCATCCATAAAGCCGGGCACCGTGGCGGCGATCTCATGCGGCGGCAGCCAGCTGGTCATCTGTACCGGGAAGGAGATCAGTAGCACCACGTAACCAATCATTGCCGGGTTAAACGGGTTATGGCCCAGCCCACCGTACAGCTGCTTGGCGATGATCACCGCAAATACCGTACCCAATACTACCATCCACCACGGGGCGAACGGGGGAATGCTGATGGCAAGCAACAGGCCGGTCAACAGGGCGGAGTTATCGCTCAGGATGCGAGTCACCTCCATTTTGCGCAGCTTCAGGATCGCTGCTTCCGCTGCGACGGCACTGGCGCAACCCAGAACTAACTGGAAAAGCGTACCCCAGCCGAAAAACCAACACTGTACGGCAATACCTGGCAACGCGGCCAGGCACACCAGCATCATAATACGCGATGTCTGGCGCTGGTTATGGGTGTAAGGGGAACTTGCAATTCTGAAAACCATTTAATCCTCGTTAACGGCTTGCTGCGCGGCTTTCTTTGCCTGAACACGCGCAATCGCGGCGGCGACTGCGGCTTTGCGTGGATCGTCGTTGGCGGCCGCAGGCCGTTCGTCCTGCTGTGCCGCTTTTCGTGCTTTGGCACGGGCGATGGCCGCTTCAACGGCGGCTTTACGTGGGTCGACAGGCGCTTCACTCTCTTCGGCAGGCTGAAGCTGTGCCGCTTTACGTGCTTTGGCGCGGGCGATAGCGGCTTCAACGGCCGCCTTGTGCGGATCGGTCGCTTCCTGTTCAACCACCACTGTCTGTTGACCGGCTTTACGGGCTTTTGCCCTGGCGATAGCCGCTTCCACCGCCGCTTTACGCGGGTCTGTGTCGGCTTCCGGTTTGGCGTTTTGCGCCTTCTCCGCCTGACGTGCGCGCGCTTCGGCTTTACGCGCTTCGCGGGCGGCAATCGCTTCGCTATTGTCCGGCTTTTGGCCAGACACGATCGCTACCGGCTGAGCGGCAGTCGCGTTCTTCTCCCGCACACGGGCGAGGGCAGCGTTAATCGCATCCTGATCTTTCGCCGCAGGCTGCACGGCAGCCTGCTTATGGCGTTCCTGACGGGCTTGTTTCTCGCGCTCCAGTCGCGCCTGGCGCGCTTCAAAGCGAGCCTTCGCTTCAGCGGCACGTTTTTCTTCCATGGAGATAGCGTAGATTTCGGCTTTCTCCTGACGGAAGTACTGCACCAGCGGAATATTGCTTGGGCAGACCCAGGCACAGGCACCGCATTCAATACAGTCAGCCAGGTTATGCGCCTGGGCTTTATCGTGCAGCTGGCCTTTGCTGTACCAGTACAACTGCTGCGGCAGCAAGTCTGCCGGACACGCATCCGCGCAGGCGCTACAGCGTATACAACCTTTCTCTTCCTGCGTTTCGCCCATCTCCGTTGGGGAAGGGGCGAGCAGGCAGTTGGTAATCTTCACCACTGGCACATCCAGCCACGGCAGGGTAAAGCCCATCAGCGGGCCGCCCATAATGACCATCTGCTCGCTCCCCGGGCAGAAGCCAGCCTGTTCCAGCAGATGATGCACCGGCGTACCCAGACGCGCCCAGACGTTGCCGGGACGGGAGACGGACTCGCCGGTCAGCGTGACGACGCGTTCGGTCAATGGCTCTCCGTCAATCACCGCACGTTTCACCGCGTAGGCAGTACCCACGTTTTGCATCAGCACGCCGATATCGGACGAACGGCCCCCGTGGGGGACCTGTTTTCCGGTCAGGATCTGCGTCAGCTGCTTCGCCCCGCCGGACGGGTATTTGGTTGGAATCACGCGCAGGGCGATATCATGGCTGTCCGCCAGTACCGCACGCAGCATCGAAATGGCCTGCGGTTTATTGTCCTCAATACCGATCAGCACTTCGCGGGGTTGCAGGATATGCGCAAGAATGCGAATACCTTCCACCACCTGCGCGGCACAGTCCTGCATCAGACGATCATCGGCGGTGATGTACGGTTCGCACTCGGCGGCGTTAATAATCAGCGTTTCGATTTTATCGCCGCCGCCGTGAAGCTTGGCGCCGGTCGGGAAGCCAGCGCCTCCAAGACCTGCTACGCCAAACTGATGAATGCGTTCAATCAGCGCTTCACGGCTGCGGGAACGGTAGTCGCTCCAGCCGTCACGATCGATCCAGAGATCTTCCCCGTCGGCTTCAATGATGACGCTCAGCTCAGACAACGCCGAGGGATGGGCAACGGTATGGGGGGCAACAGCCACCACCTTGCCCGAAGTCGGGGCATGTATCGGCAACATACGTCCACGACCAAAGGTCAGCGGCTGGCCGCGAAGGACGGTATCGCCTTCTTTCACGCACAGCTCGCCTTCCGCGCCGATGTGCTGTTTCAATGGCATCACGTAGCGGGTCGCCAGCGGAATTTGACGCAGCGGCGTGCCGTTTGACTGGGTTTTCATTTCCGGGGGATGGATACCGCCGTCGAAGTCCCAGATCTTCTCTTTTCTGAAAGCAGAAAATAACTTAAGCATGTTGTTCCACAGGAATATTGCGAACCGGAATGGTCTGAAGATCCCATTTCCAGCTTTCGGTCGTCGTTTCAACCGGGCGGAGTTCTATACACTGCGTCGGGCAGGGGGCCACGCAGAGGTTACAGCCGGTGCACAGGTCCGCCACAACGGTGTGCATGGCGCGGGTTGCGCCTACAATGGCGTCGACAGGGCACGCCTGAATACATTTGGTGCAGCCGATGCAGTTGGCTTCGTCGATAACAGCAAGGGCACGAACGGGCTCCTGCGCCTGTTCATCGCCGTCGACAGGCTGCGGATCGACGTTCAGCAGGGCAGCTATTTTAAGCATGACCGCTTCGCCACCCGGCGCGCAGCGGTTGATCTTTTCTCCCTGCACGCCCACCGCCTCAGCGTAAGGACGGCAGCCAGGGTAGCCGCACTGCCCACACTGGCTCTGCGGCAAAAGCTCATCAATTTTTTCAACCACCGGATCGTCCTCCACCGCAAACCGGCGGGAGGCATAACCCAGAATGATGCCAAAGACGAGTCCCAGTACGCTGATGGACGCGATGGCAATCCAGATAGCACTCATTACAACTTCACCAGACCACTAAAGCCCATAAAGGCCAGAGACATTAAACCTGCGGTCACCAGAGCGATGGCGTTTCCGCGAAACGGCGCGGGAATATCCGCCGCTGCCAGTCGCTCGCGAATCGACGCGAACAGGACCATAACAAAAGAGAAACCGACCGCCGCGGAAAAACCGTACAGCGCCGACTGCATGAAATTATGCCCAAGGTTGATGTTGAGCAGCGCCACGCCCAGCACAGCACAGTTGGTGGTGATGAGGGGCAGAAAAATACCCAACAGGCGATACAGGGCAGGGCTGGTTTTACGCACTACCATTTCGGTAAATTGCACCACCACCGCAATGACCAGAATAAAGGACAAGGTGCGCAGGTAGAGCATGTCCAGCGGGATCAGGATCCAGGTATCAATCAGCCATGCGCAAATGGAGGCCATCGTCATCACGAAGGTGGTGGCCAGCCCCATGCCCATTGCCGTCTCCAGCTTTTTGGAGACCCCCATAAACGGGCACAGGCCAAGGAACTTCACCAGTACGAAGTTATTAACCAGCACAGTTCCGACAAAGAGCAGTAAGTAATCGGTCATTATTTAGCCTGAAATAAAAGAGCCGCCTATTATCGGATAAACGACAACAGGCCACAACAGGTTAACTGTAAGGTTATTACGGGTTAACGAAGGTCTTCTTAACGCGCGTCGACCGCTTGAAATAGGGCACCAGAAGCGCCGTTGCAAGCAACGGAAAGAGTAGCTGGCGAACCGCCAGTGCGTCAGAAACTGGCGAAAAAGCGAACGCTTTGACAGCAAGCAGCACGGAGACCAGCAGCCAGATAATGTAATGTTTCGGCACGCTTTTGCGGCGTTTGAAGAAGGCGATGGTCAGCCAAAGCGTGTAGTACCACATCGCGATTGCGAAAACGAATGACACAAACCACGTCGCAATATTGAGCGCGCTCTGAGACATCAGTGTCTGGATAGCATGAGGAGTAACCAGTGCAGTGGTGTAAAGCAACAGCGCCAGCGAAGCGCTTAATAAAGCCACCAGCAGCCATGCCAGCGGGGCGATTAACCAGCCCCCAATTCTCTCTCCAGGCAATGCGGTCATACGCTCTCCCATAGTCTGCGCGAAATGTTATACAGAAATTTGCAGGGCGGAGAGTATATAACATTTCACGCCGAAGGCTACTTTCTTATACAACGTAACGCCAGACAGATTTAGGTACTTCCCCCACGTTGAACAGACGACCGCCAGAGACGAGTTCGGCGCGACGATGGTCAGCCGCGCGGTACATATTGATGATGTCCTGATTATCCGACAGCGTGTAGTTCAGATGGTCAAACAGTTTTTCCAGGCTTTCGAGGGAATTGATCTTGCGAAATTTTAATAAATAGTCCTGAACTGTCATATTAATAAGTTTCCATATAAAAGGGTAATACCCATAAAGGTAATGCGTTCGAATAATAAACGGATTAATAAAGACGTAAACTGTCCACTCGGGTAACGCGACGAAATTAGGAGTTTTCTTTGCGAAGATTCAGGCATCAGCAGATGCCTGGAAGAGAAGGGTAACCCCGTTCATTACGGCTGGCAATACGTTCCATGACGTAATGTGTCACGCTTTATGACGATGCGGCTTACTTTTGTTGAGCAACAGTAACAGGCTCCGGCGGCTGGTAGTTATCGATATGGCTGGCAATGCCGAGCAACACGACTGAAACGCCAAGGACAATCCATCCCGCTAATTCAATGATTCGATTAATTATTGATGACATATTTTGTGTTTGTAATTTATCCATAAATACAGATTACAAATGTTACAGCGGCCTTTTCGACAGAGCAAGCGCTTTGGGAACGATTCCCGGGCCCCATATACACACTTTAATGCGAGGTAACAAAAAAAGCTGTCGCGAGATGCTATTTTAACTCACAGGGCACATTATTAATCTGTGCGTTAAGCACAAGGCCAGTGATAAATAAGCGCACAGCGAGGGGGCATACGATGAGTGAAAACATCCGCGTCGGTCTTATTGGCTACGGGTACGCAAGCAAAACCTTTCATGCGCCGCTGGTTGCCGGCACGCCGGGAATGGAACTGGCGGCTATCACAAGCAGCGATGAAACCAAAGTCCATGCCGACTGGCCAGCCGTGCCGGTGGTAACGGAGCCTAAGCATCTGTTTAACGATCCTAATATTGACCTTATTGTCATTCCCACCCCTAACGACACCCATTTCCCCCTGGCGAAAGCGGCGCTGGAGGCTGGCAAACATGTCGTTGTCGATAAGCCTTTTACCGTGACGTTGTCACAGGCGCGCGAGCTGGATGCGCTGGCGCGAAGCCTGGGTCGGTTATTGTCGGTCTTTCACAACCGGCGCTGGGATAGTGATTTCCTGACGATCAAAGCGCTGATAAACGAAGGCACGCTCGGCGAAATTGCTTTTTTTGAGTCTCACTTCGATCGTTATCGTCCGCAGGTGCGAGATCGCTGGCGCGAGCAGGCGGGACCGGGCAGCGGCATCTGGTATGACTTAGCGCCGCATCTTCTCGATCAGGCCGTTCATCTGTTTGGTCTGCCCGTAAGCATGACGGTCGATTTAGCGCAGCTCAGGCCGGGGGCGCAGACCACCGACTATTTCCACGCCATTTTGAGTTATCCGCAGCGGCGCATTGTGCTGCACGGGACAATGCTTGCGGCGGCGGAATCGGCCCGCTATATCCTTCACGGGGCGCGCGGCAGCTATGTGAAGTTCGGCCTGGATCCGCAGGAAGAGCGCCTCAAAAATGGCGAACGCTTACCGCAGGAGGACTGGGGCTACGACATGCGGGACGGGGTGGTGACGCGTGCGGAGGGTGAGGTATTGGTCGAAGAGACGGTGTTGACCCAGCCGGGGAACTATCCGGCGTATTACGCCGCAATTCGTGACGCGCTGAACGGTTCAGGTGAAAATCCGGTTCCGGCGAGCCAGGCAATCCAGATTATGGAGCTCATCGAGCTGGGGATCGAATCCGCCAAACATCGCGCAACGCTCTGTCTGGCATAAGTGCCAAACGCTTTCGTAGGCCGGGTAAGCGCAGCGCCACCCGGCAGTAAAGAGGACTACTGAGCAACTTTATCGCGCAGCGCCTGTTTCTCTTCAGGCGTCAGGAAGGCGATCTCCAGCCCGTTGATTTGCGCCTGACGGATCTGCTCGCGGCTCAGCCCGGCCTGCGGCGCGGCGATGTTGTATTCGTGAATAATATCCACGCCCTGAACCGCCGGATCGTCCGTGTTCAGTGAAGCCAGCACCCCGTGTTCAAGGAAGGTTTTCAGTGGGTGTTGCGCCAGCGACGCCACTGTACTGGTCTGAATATTGGAGGTCAGGCAGGATTCGATTCCAATACGTTGTTCGGCGAGGAAATCCATCAGCGCGCGATCTTCAATGGCTTTCACACCGTGACCAATACGTTCCGCACCCAGTTCACGAATGGCCTGCCAGATGCTTTCCGGCCCCGCGGCTTCGCCAGCATGAACGGTAATATGCCATCCTGCATCACGTGCGCGGTTGAAATGAGACAGGAACAGGCTGCCCGGGAAGCCCAACTCATCACCGGCCAGGTCGATGGCGGTGATCTGGTCGCGATGCGCCAGTAACGCTTCCAGCTCCTGAAGACAGGCCGCTTCACCGAAGGTACGGCTCATAATGCCGATCAAACGCGCCTGAACGTCAAAGGTTTTGCAGCCTTCACGCACGCCTTCAATGACCGCTTCAACCACGCCCGCTACGGGGAGACTGTGGGTCATCGCCATATAGCCCGGAGAGAAACGCAGTTCGACATAGTGCAGGCCGTTGCGAGCGGCATCTTCGATGTTTTCAAAGGCGACACGGCGACAGGCATCGAGCGAGGCCAGCATCTTCACGCCCCAGTCAAGCTTGCTCAGAAAACTTACCAGATCCGGCTCGTTCGACGTCACCTGGACATGGGGGATCAGGGTTTCAAGCGTTTCGGCAGGAAGCGTTAAATTGAACTGGCGACCAAGATCGAGAATAGTTTGGGCACGAATGTTCCCGTCGAGGTGGCGGTGAATATCAGTTAAAGGCAGGCGTGTATCAATCATGGTCGCACTCTTTGCTGGTTAAAGTGCGCCATATTATAAAAACAAAACGGGGGAAAAAGCTATTTGCGCAAGGGAATATTCCGTTGCGCAAATTATTTACAGCAGAGTGTTGATACCCGCAATAAGGCGCTGAACGCCCTGTTCGAGCTTACTGCGAGGACAGCCCGCGTTCAGTCGAACATAGCCTTTACCTTCATCCCCATAAGTATATCCCGGCATGATGGCCACTTTTTGCTGTTCAATCAGCACGTTTTGCAGCGTATTGTCATCAATACCGAGTGGGCTGAGATCAATCCAGGCCAGATAGGTGGCCTCTGGCGGTTGCCAGTTGAGTGTCGGAAATGCAGCATTCAGTTCGTCAGCAATGTAGCGCAGGTTTTCTTCGAGATAGGTCCGCAGCGCGTCCAGCCAGGGTTCGCCCTGCCGGTAAGCAGCAATGTGCGCGGTCAGCGCCAGCACGGAAGGGGAAGAGAGTCCGTCCCGCCCTTTTAAGGCATTCAGATAGGCGTTACGGCTGTCGTCATCGGCGATAAGCCCCCAGGCGCCCGTCAGTGCCGGAATATTGAAGCTTTTGGAACCGGAGGTCAGCAGCGCCCATTTACCGCGTGCAACCTCATTCCACGGGGTATGGCGATGCGTGCCCCATACCATGTCCATATGAATTTCGTCGCTGATTACCGCCACATCATGACGGCTGCAAAGCGTTGCAATTGTGGCCAGATCTTCCCGCGTCCAGACTTTGCCGGTCGGATTTTGCGGGCTACACAGCAGCAGAACCGTGTTTTCCGGTTTTGCCAGCGCCGCTTCCAGCGCGGCCATATTGCCGTCCCAGCCACGCGCCGTTTTCTGCATCGGCACGGAAACAACGGTACGCTGGTTGCCTTCAATCGCTTTATAAAAGGCATCGTAAGCCGGGGTATGAACCACCACACCGTCGCCAGGCGCGGACCATATGCGGATCAGCTCCGAGACCATATAAATGACCGACGGCCCATACACTACGGTTTCGGTATCAATCTGACTGTTAAAGCGTTGCCGGAACCAGTGCGCCACGGCAGCCAGAAATTCGTCATTTTTCCAGCGGCTGTAGCCAAACACGCCGTGGTTGATGCGCTGGTGCAGCGCATCGGTAATACAGGGAGCGGTGGCGAAATCCATATCAGAGATGGTGAAGGGCAGCAGGTCGGCAGCCCCAAAACGGTCAGCGACATAATCCCACTGGGTACACCAGGTGCCGTGTCGATCCACGACGGTAGAAAAATCAAACATGACGGTGCTCCGTAAAGTAAAACCCCCTCATGACGAGGGGGGCGAGGCATCAGGCTTCGACGGTTCGCATCAGGGTTGCCAGCTCATCCTTCACTGACTGTACCTGCGGGCCAATGACGACCTGCAAATTGTGTTGATTTAACTGTACCACGCCGATAGCCCGGTTAGCTTTAAGTGCGTTGGTATCCACTTTGGACATGTCCGCCACCGACAAACGCAGGCGGGTGATGCAGTTATCCAGAGAGGTAATGTTATCCGCACCGCCCAGCGCCGCCAGAATAGCCGGCGTGTTATATCCGGATTTCCCAACGGTACCGGCCACTGCCTGTTCAACGCTGGTGGCCGTATCGGTATCGCGGCCAGGCGTTTTCAGGTTAAAGCGGGTGATGGCGAAGCGGAAGATCCCGTAGTAAACCGCGAACCAGATGGCGGCCACAACCGGCACCAGATACCACTTGGTGGACAGGCCGTGCAGGATACCGAATACCACGAAGTCAATCACGTTACCGTCGGTGTTACCGATGGTCACACCGAGCACAGCCATCACGGTAAAGCCCAGGCCTGTCAGTACGGCGTGGATGAGGTACAGTACCGGTGCCACGAACAGGAACAGGAACTCGATAGGTTCTGTCGTACCGCCCACCACGCAGGCAATCACGCCGGAGATCAGCAGGCCTTTAATTTTATGACGATTTTCCGGACGGGCACAGTGGTACATCGCCAGCGCAGCGCCCGGCAGGCCGCCGAGGAAGGCAGGCATTTTACCCTGAGAGAGGAAACGCGTCGCACTTTCAGAGAAGCCGTGCGTGGTCGGGCAGCTCAGCTGGGCCTGGAAGATGGTCAGCGCGCCGCTAACGGAATGACCGCAAACGTCCATAGTGCCGCCTGCTTCAGTAAAACGGATCAGGGCAACCAGGATGTGCTGTAAACCAAATGGCAGCAGCAGACGTTCACCCGTACCGAAAATCATCGGGCCGAAATCACCCGCGCCGTTGATAATGCGGCCAATACCGGTGATCCCCATGGCAAAAACCGGCCAAATCAGAGGGATGATCAGACCAAACAGACCCATCACAACCAGCGTAATGATTGGCACAAAGCGGGTGCCGCCGAAGAAGGCCAGCGCATCGGGCAGGCGGATGTTATGAAAGCGCTCGTGCAGCATCCAGATGATCACTCCCGCGATCACGGCTCCAAGGATCCCGGTATCGATGGACTGAATTCCAATCACGCTCTGAATGTTATTGGCTTTCAGTACCGCCGCGTCGGTCGTGGGCAGGATCCCTTTGGCGGTCAGCCAGAAGTTAACCGCAAGGTTCATGACCGCATAGCCAACGAAGCCCGCAAACGCCGCCACGCCTTTGTTTTCGCGCGCCAGACCCAGAGGAATGGCGATACAGAACATTACCGGCAGGAAGCTAAAGGCAAAAGAGCCGACCTTGCTCATCCAGATGAATCATGATTGAGGTGGTATTAATATGTTAAATCAGATAGTTAAGGTTATGCGGTTTTTCTATGGGGCATCAGTGGGGCATTTTGAGTAAATGATGCGTTCAAAATGCCCACCTGGTCATGGTTATTCTCGGTCATCCATTTACCGTAAACCGTGAATAGCATTTGCGCTGACGAATGGCCCATCTGGTGCGCAACGAAATTTGGGTTCGCTCCGGCGACCAGTGCCCAGCACGCATATGTGTTCCTGGTTTCATAAGACCGTCTTTGTCGGACGCCTGCACGACGCAGGGCAGTGCGCCAGGCTGAATTAATGGATCCTGGGACGTAGCACATCGTCTTCTTACCGTTCATTGAAGTAATGGACGGCGAGAATATAAAGGTGCATTCATCGGTTCTCTTTTTTTTGTATTCCCGTAGGCTGACGCTTACCTTGTGGGATGCCATCATTCTGGTCAGTGGCATTTGCGCCTTGAGTGCATCAATTGCTGGCTGGGTCAGCTGTATTGTTCGAATCCCGGCGTTGGTTTTTGGCAGGGTGAAGTTTCCCTTCAGGGAATAGTTGCGTGACACTGTAACAGTCCAGTTGACAGTATCCACATCCTCCCAGGATAACGCGCTTAGTTCGCCATGCCTGACGCCTGTATTTACCGCAAAGATAACCATATTCTGAAACTGTAGCGTTGGGCAGGCCGCAACCACTCTCTGATACTCATCAGAAGTAAGAGGATCTGGAATGGGTCTTTCTTTTGCGAGAGGGGTAATACCTGCCATCAGATCGGTTTTCAGGTAGCCACTTTTGAAAGCAAAGCTCAGCATCCCGCCTAGGCATGCCATATAGCTATTGACTGTAGGAACGCTTCTTCCCTTTTTGGGTGGATGATTTAGACCATGTCTGGTCTTCTGCCAGCCGTTCAGTAGCTCCTTCCTGGCACTAAGGATATCTTCAGTGTTCAGGCTGCCGATATACCTGTGCTCACCAATTGTTTCGATAGTGGTTGTGAGGTGGCAATCGTAACGCCTCAACGTCCCGAGGCTAAGCTCCATCTCTTTAAGCCCAAGCCATTTCGATTTCAGTTCAAGTAGTGAGATTTGCTTTCTGACAGTGCTGAATTTCTCTGCGTTCGATGAATCAGGGAATTGCGAGGCATAATTGAATGTGCCTGTCTTTATCGCAAAGCAGACTGAAGCCCGAAGTTCGCCTGCCATTTTCCTGTTTTTTGGCGTGTCAGGAACGCCGAGATTTTCCCTGACACGCTTCCCCTGATATATGAACCATATGCGTAACGATTCGCCATGAACCTCTACGCCTGTTGGGTATGCTGCCATAATCATTCCTCGTTTGATGTGCCAAAGGACATTTAAGCAGATATTCTCCGGCGTTTCGCTGGGCTTTGGTGCTCGATCCAGTGGTTTATCTCATCGCGGTTATACATGATTGGGCTGTTTTGCTTAGGTGCCATATCAGGGGCAACATGGCGATAATGCTTTCCCTCCATCCAGGTAGACCGGCGAGCATGCTGAATCATGTGCTTTGACATGCCGGTTGTCGCAGTTAAAAGTTCCTCTGTGACCCATTTATTCGGTACCAACTGAATAATGTCGCTCATGGTTTTCTCCAGGCAAAAAAGAAGCCCGGCGTACCGGGCAAAAGGGATAACGGAGCAGTGCTTTCGCACCCAATAGCCAGCTCATAACTGGCTATCAGTTGCGTCATAACCGGCTGAGGCTTTTTTCAAGCCATTCAGGGTTGGGCACTATCTCGTCACACACCACTGGCTCTTCGAGAGCATCACGAAAAGCCGCTGCAACAATCTTCCCGCCCATAAACTCCATTCCGGCACTGACTGGCGGCTCCTTGCCGTCCTCATATTCGAATACGAACGTCATCTTCCCCATAATCTCTCCTCATGCCGCACGCTGGGCGCGCAGCTTCTTCAGGTGTTCTGCTGTTTCGATTTCTTCGGCGATCCGCTCAGCCTGTGCTTTGGTCAGCGGCTCGAATTCGTGTTGAAAGCGGCCTATGCTGGCGATGCAGGTGCGACCGTTGCGGATGTAGTGGATTACTTCGTGGGTAGCGCGGAGGATTTTGCAGGGCGCGCCGTGGGGATCGGCGTACCAGGTATTAGGCTGGATTATCCTGAACATTGGCTTGCTCCTGACTGCGCTTAAACTCCTCTCGGTAAGCAGCAACTTCTTTAGCTTTTCTTTTCTGCCGTGGTGATGACTTTGCGTGCTCCCAAACAAAAGGCCAGTTGCTACCCCATACCAACCAGCGTCTATTGCTGATTCGATATGTGTTATTAATGTGAGCGCCAATAAGCCGACGGGCTTTTCTGTTATTCATGACAGCCCTCTCTGCTTATTCCTCAGTTCGATGACACCCTGGCACTCCGCGCACGTCTGGCATCCGGGAACGGCAGCGCGGCGCGGCTCGGGAATTGGTTCGTCGCATTCTTCACAATGCTCAGCTGATACGGCATTACGGTCGATGCGGTGAGCGGAAAGGGCTGCGTTACGCTGTAGCTCTTCAATCTCTGCTGCGGTATCGATGATATCGGCCATGTTATGCGTCCCAGTTGATGCCAGCAGAAACAAGCTGTCGGCAATGCCTAATGATTTGAGCGCGGTTGACGATGCCAAGCCGCCATGGAGAGTAGAAGGGGGTTCTATCGATTAGCGCTCCGCCAGAATACTCAGCATCATCCGCTCGACTCATTCCTTCCCAGTCGGTCGTTTGTAGGATGAGGGCATCGTGTAACAGGTAAAAAGCATCCCAGCTTTTTGCCTCACCCCAGTAATCTACCTCGCAGACCTGCCATTCTTGATAATCCATCCCAGCGAAATAGCCTTCATCAAGCGTGAATGCCTCTGGAGGGTACTGCTTAGGCATGAGTGCAATCAGCAGACGCATCGCTTCAGTGCTGAATTTCTTCTCAATGCGAGCCTTACGGTTTGTGAATTTGTAGCGAGCCATATTCAATGCTCCCGGAACTGTCGGTTAATTCGGTTGAAGGTGAACGCCATCAATAAAAAAGGCCGCTTTAGCGACCTGGTGATTAGTGCCCTCATGCTGCACCGCCTTCATTCTTCTCGGCTTCGACTGCCATCTGCTCAAGCCGTCGAGATAGCTCGGCGGCCAGCGCCTGGAATTCTTCTTCGGTCGCCACCGGGATCGGCACAAAGCGAATCCCGATGTGCGCCAGGTGGTTGGCGATTTCGATGCTTTTTCTCAAATCAACGGGCGAGGCTTTGTTCATGCGGCGTTCTCCCCGGGTAATGGTTTCAGACCATCATTCAGCGTGCGCTCAAGGTTGGACAATATTCCTCGCAACCTCTTTATCTCTTCATCCTCGGTCAGTCGGCGCATTGCTTCCCATAGCGTCCTTGTCAGTACATAGATAGGGACATTCGGGTCGAGGCCAAGCGCTTTCGCCAGACCTTGCTGAGCGTCGGTTAACCTTTCCTCCGATTCCTCCCGGCGCTTACGTCGGCGTTGCATCTCCTCCTCACTTTCCTGGCGCAGGTTCTTCAGCCTTTCATCGTTATCCCTAACCTGCTGCTCAAGCCGCTCCTTCGACCGATGCGCTCGACAAACAAGATCGGCGATTTCGCTGCCATGTCGCTTCATAAGTTTTTGTTCGCTTAGGTAGGTGTTGATTACGCGACTTTTTATTTGGGTTCTCTCTGCCTGTCGCGTCATGCCATCCATAAGCAACTTCATCCAGGCGTCGCGAGGTAGGTTATCAATCTGGCGCATTGTCGGCCCCTTGAGGGTATGCCATCCAGTTTCCTTCCGGATCATCAAGCCACAACCATCTGGGATGTCGCTTTTCTTGAGCATGCCTTCAGGAACTGCAAAAACAACGCCACCTGCATAGCTGAAGTATTTGGTGTATTTGCCTGCTGTAACGTCAGCCCGGAAATCACCTACGCTGACTTTAACCTCATAGACGACTGGGCAGAACTTGCTGTAGCTGTGAGCAATAGAGTAGACATCAGGTCGGCACGTTCCGGCGGGCCCAAGCTGCATATCCTCCCAGCAGATGCGCGCTGTGTTCTGGCGCAAATGTTCTGCAAGGTCATGAGCAAGCTCGTTATGACCCCATTTTTTTGTTGTCATTGTTCAGCTCCAAACCGCCCGTTAAGGCGGCCAGTTTTGACGACGAACTCCAGGAGGCTAACTCCCAGAGCTTCAATTTTCTTGTGATGCTTGTTGATGATGGGAGGCACCGTTTCGTTCCAGTTTGGCTTTGGCTTCTTGCGCATGGCATGCTGGATTTCTTCGGTGCAGCGTCGGCAGGCGGCGCGGATGGCGTTGTCTTTTTCTGGCGTCGTGTGCATCAAGCTGCCCTCCATCCGTCTTTGAAGATGGGCTGGATGTTACCTGGAAAAAGCTCAACATCCGGTGATTCAGCCTGATTTCCCCAGTGATGCCAGCCTGGCGCCGCGCTGCGGCTGAATAACTCAATTCGTGGCACATCGCCGTAGAGCAGTTCCAGCCGGTGGCGAGCTTCCCACGGCTTTTCGCTGTGCGCGCCGAGCGGGCTGTAGACCACCTGCTTAATCCCTGCGTGCTTTCGTTCCAGCCCGGCGCCGCGGGTGGCAATCAACAGGTCTTCTGTATTGGCCCGGGTGTGATTGCCGCCGTTCATGCGCGTCTCGGCGTTAAGCAGATCGAGGAAGTCGTAAAAGTCGGTGATTTCACCCTCGGCCATCGCCTTGTTGATGCGCAGTTCGGCGTTCTGGTTCAGCTTCACCCAGGTAAAGCCTTTCATCGTGCGAACGGTAAATCCCCAGGCCTCAGCCAGTTCGATGGCCTCCTGGTTGTGCGTGCCGGTGTACCACATCGCCAGCACCGCGTTTTCGGCGGCAAGTTCCCACACTGGCAGGCGCTTGATGTCGATGAGCTTCATGGTGGAGTAGTGGTCGGCAGCGGCCCCGTTGCTGATGGTATTGCCGTAAGACCATGGTGGATCGACATACAGAAGTGAGTATTTCGTTGTCATGCCGCCTCCTGCCTTTCCCGATATTCCTCAGCGAGCCGCTGCGCCTTTAATGGATTGCGGACCACTTCACCCCATGGCATTAGCCAGCCGTTACCAATGAAGGGAAGGCACAGAGTGCCAACCCTGATGTCGTCGTGAGCGTGAGTCATTAGTCACTCCTTGAAGCACCGCCAAGACCTTTGCGGTTGTCATTCAGATATGGATCACATGGCCTGTAAGTCGATGGTTTTTCCGGTGATGTATCGTTCTCACGCTCCTCACGGATGATCTGGTAAAGCTCTTTGCGATCGGCGCGTTCTTGCGGGCTAAGTTTCCGGTCAGGGATTGGCCGGAGAAGATGTTTTCGATATTCGGGGGTAAATTTGTTCATTGGTTTCTCCTGACCGGGAGATGATTCAAAAGGGTATGTCGTCGTCGAAGTCCATTGGTGGTTCGCTTGGTTGATGTTGTGGTGCCGGTGAGCGTTGTTGCCGTTGGTGTTGTGGATGCGATGATACCTGTTGACGGGGGTTATCATTTCCTGGCGTGCCGCGTGGTGGGAGATCGATATCCCGTACCAGGATTGTCGGTGTCTGCACCTGCGAACCGTCCTGCTTAGTCCACTCCTCAATTACAAACTCGCCAGTAACAGCAACCTTTGCTCCCTTAACAATCGCGCCAGAGAGCTTCTCGGCCATTGCCCCGAACATCTTGCAATTCAGCCATGATGTCTTCTCATTCTCGCCAAACCCAGATTTTGCCGGGAGTGAAAACGAGGCGATGTGTTTCCCGTTTGGCGTGACGCGCAGTACCGCGTCTCTACCGACATTTCCTGACACTGTGATTGTGTTAATAGCCATTTAAGCCGCCTGTTTAAGTTCTTTTAGTCGAATGCCGGTGACGTCTTTGCATTTAGCCTGGTGATCAGCAAAACCATTCAGACGTGACCATGTTGTCGCGTATTGCGCCTGCAATTTTTTGCTGTCGTTTTCAGTACTGGCGTACTGAGTAAATTCAGCGAGAATTTGATCGGCATCTGCCGGTTGCACCTGATGGGTTTCGGCATCCGCGTCGATTGCAGTTTCCTCAGTTGGGATGCAAAACGCCTGAAAAGCCGCGTATTTGTATGCTATCGACATGGCCTTGTTTGTGGCCTTGTCGCCGCTATCCATCGCTTCACCATAGGTGGTGACGGTGTGGATGCTTCCGTCTTCGGTGCTGACGAAATCGAAGTCGCCACGAACCGTGATGTAGAACAGCGCACCGCCATTTTTGCTGGTTCGCTCGACGCTGGTGCGTTCGGTGTATCGGGGTAGGATCAGGAGTTTGTTTTTGACCAACTCCGGGGCCAGCGCGTTGTAAATGTCGTCGATACCACGAAACGCGTAATTGACCTGACTCCCTTGCTTCCTTTCTTTGCTGATACCCTTCTCAGCAAGCGCTGAAGCAACGCCGCTAATGGCGGCGTATACTTTCTTATCTGTCATGTGTAGTTCCCCGCAAATTCATCCCAACTAATGATCGGGTTCTGCCGCTCGGCGGCCAGGTTGACTGGCTCGTTGTCGTTCTCCGGCTTTTCCGGTATCACGTCGTGCATAAGGCGCAGGAGTGACTCTTCATCCCACCGTTCTGCGGCCGTCATGCTGCGCGCTCCTGATGAGTGATGACGTAACCCTGTTCAGCCAGCCACTCGATGACTTCTGCGCCGTCGAGTTGGGGGAGAACGTCACGGGTTTTAACGGTGCCGGCCAGCACAACGCCTTCCATCTCAACTTTGATGGTGTTGTGGGGGCCGACGGACGTGCGCATGTCTACGCACTCGCATGTGATATTCATGATTCACCTCAATAATGGATTTTCGCGCAGGGGATCAGGTCATCTTTCAGTGCGGTGAGCACTTCGATAGCCTGTTCGCGGGTTAAGCTGGTGTGGCTGGTGAGCGCGTTGACGATGTTGGTTCCGACCGTCTTTCGGTGTTTCACATCAGCTTCACGCTTTGCCTGCTCATCGGCGATGCGCTTCTCTTCGGCCAGACGTTTCTCTTCTGCCTGTTTTGCCTTGAGGCGCTCAGCTTCCACTGCCGCGGCTTTTTCGCGTTCCGCCCGGGCTTCCGCCTCCTGCTTCTCGCGAGCTGCACGCTGTTCCGCTTCGACGCGCTGGCGTACAGCCAGCTCTGCACGTGCTTTCTCTTCAGCTTCACGGCGCGCTGCGGCTTCAATCTCCGCTTTGTGCTTCGCTTCTGCATCGCGGCGGGCTTGCTCTGCCGCTTCCTGCTTGATGCGCTCTTCGTGCTCGCGTTGAGCCTGTTCCGCCAGGCGGCGCTGCTCTTCGCGGTCACGGTCGAAATCCTTGTTCATCAGCAGAGCCATTTCGTGGTCTGCTTCGAACTTGGCTGCCAGCTCTTGATCGAACTTGATGTTCATTTCCAGCGCTTCGGCGTGCATCGCGTTCATGGCTTCTTCAGCCTTGATGCGTTCCTGCTCGGCTTCCCATTCGGTTAGTGGGCGCCTTACTTCATCCTTCAGCGCGTCCAGCCGCTCACGCACAATGCGGCGGCTTTCGTCGATCTGCTTCGGCAGGGCTTTAAGCTCAGCAACCAGATCCTTACCGGCGTTGTCGATGTAAGTTTTGGAACGGGCAACCTTATGCGCCATGGATGCGATAGCGTCGCGGCCTTTGCGGGTCGACACATCCGGCACCAGGCTGCGAGCTTCTTTCTCGATCGCCTCAATAATCGGGTCGAGCTGCTCTTTGGTGGTGAATACCGCCATTGCGTTCTGTTTCTCAATGACGACTAAATCCGTTACTTCGCTCATGGTTTCTCCTGAAATTTGGATGTGCAGATCCCGCCCGCAAAAAGCCAGGCCGATCGGTTGAATAGGGTGGTTAGTGCTGGATAGGGTTGCCGTGACCGTCCAGAAGGACGTCAATCACGCAGTCACTGAGGCGGATGATTTCTGCATCAGTGTGGAGATATACCCATTTGCGCTCCTGAATGACTGCTGAGACGCGATAGGTTCGGCCTTCATGCAATGCCATCATGCCTGGCGTGACGCACTGGCGAATGAGCGGAGTGGTTCCGTAGTGATTGATCATACCTTCACCTCTACCTGTTCCAGGAGTCCAGCGATATGCATCTGCCAGCGGTTCAGAACCAGTTTTTCCCGCGGTGCCGATACCGACGTCAGTTGCCACTCGTTATCGTTGAGCTTTTTGGCGGTGTACTGCTTTCCGTTGTGGGTGACTGTCATGATACCTCCCGGCGATTTGCCTCGGAGTCCTGACGGAATGCTTCACGCAAGAACTCTTCACTAAATTCCATCTCAGGGGCCTGAACGAACGCGATATACGCTTCTTCCTGGCAGTTTGTGCAATATCCGGATCGGATTGCGCATCCGCAATTTTCACAATGTTTTGACATAAGCATCTCCGCCCTTAAGCCGGGCCGCTGAACGTTAAAAGACTTCTGCGCTAATGGGCGGTGGATGGCCGCCGGTTGTCATAAATGGGCAGACTCGAAAATCTGCCTATGTATGACCGATAAAAAACCCGCCGGAGCGGGTTAGTCGTTTGTCACTGTGTAACCTTCGTTTTCAAGCCAGCGAACCACATCAGATTCATCCATTGCATCAAGAAGTGATGCCGCCGTGTACTCAGAAATAATTTCTTCCGGCTTAACACATTCAACTAACTCGATACTGTCGATATCGATTTCCATATGCCTATTCCATCCGTCGCCGTATGGGTTAATAGAGTTAATTTGCTTAACTTTTAACGTCGCATCTATTGCCATCGCCTTACCCTCTGTCGTTACCCGCTGATGCGGGAGAAATGCTTTGTGGTGGAGTGCTCCGGATTCGAACCGAAGTTTTCATGGGTGATCAGTCCATGCAGGCCCAGCCACACCCCACTACAAAACATTCCAGTTATTGCCGGGGTATTTATCCGCGCCCGGCGCGCGCTTTCCCGCTATTCCCCAACAGCAAGAAATCGCTTACTCTTTAATCTCCCCAACAGTAGAAAGGATATATTCATGCAAACCATGCTGACCGTGTGCCCTGACTGCGGAAGTGAGATGTTCAACCAGCCCGATGATTTTGACTTTGAGATAAATTTCACCGGCGTCAGTTGTGCTGACTGTGGTCGCGAAATCACTAAGGACGATGTTGTCAATCAGGCCACGGACACGGTCAAAAAACAGCTCGACGACATGCTCAGGAATTCCCTGAAAGGAACTGGCTGGAAGTTCTAGTAGCTTTAAAAGCTCCCCGGTCTGAGTAAGCACCTCACTGGCGTCTACGTTAAGCAGTAGTGGCGCCGTTTTTTTATCTGCCATACACACCCCTCTGGTTATTTACCATCAGCCCCTCGTAAAGAGATGCTGGTAAATCGTTTAGCCATAATTGCCGCTCCTCCTGAGCCCGCCTATGGTCCGACGCATGGTTTACTGTCGCGCCGTTCGACTGACCGAATCTCAACTTCGCCGCTGGCTAACTTCGCTCAGCTGTCGATGTTTCGTTTCGATGGGCTTATTAAAAACCATAGTTGTTTTATCGTCAACAACAATAGTTGTATTAATGATTAATGTGGTTTTATTTGGTTGTTTTTAAACGAAATTTATTTTTAGCTCCGATGATGGTATGTTTGAAAAAACATCAGGAGGTGGCTATGGATCGTGATGAGCTTGCAGATGACCGGATAGCCTTCATGGCTGGAGAGGTTGGGTGTGTGGTGTTCGAGCTGGTTTACAACGGGATTGAGATTAACAAGGACAACATTGTGGGATTTCTGGAAGGGAAGCGTAAAGCCGTCGGGAACGTGATTCACAAAGGGATGTTACGGGATGCGGCTGAGATGGTCCGGAAGGGTAAATAAAAACCCGGCGCGGTGGCCGGGTTTTAGCTGGTGATTTGAAATCCTATATCTTCAAGCGTAGCGTCACCTCTGCATAATGCGTGAAAGTGGCGATCTTTCAGCCCGGCTTGTTTAGCCATGGATTTTATCAAATCTCTGGAAAATGGGGCGTGATGCTTATCAACTGTAACCACCCATTTCCCTTTGCTGTTCTTGAGAACCCATTGTTCGTGAGAGGTTCCTGTTTTGGGTTTCATTTCAAACCCCATTTTCTTAAGCCCTCTGATTACCTCGTCGTATTTCAAAGGGGTAAGCTTTTTCAAGAACATGTAATGCAGTCCTAAGCATGAGCATCACAAGGTTCAGCAAAGAGCTTTGCTTCACCTCGTTTTCTGACAAAGACCTGAAAGGCGATCACCCAATACTTTAGCCACATAGATAGCGGTGCTTTACGGCTAAGTAATTGTTTTGCATATTCCGGTTCTGATAGTGCTTCAGTGAAAAAGTCTTTAATCTGTTCGTCCAGTTTTTTTACGGCGTCCTGCATGGTATCTGCTTGCGCTGCCAATGACAGGTCTAAACACGCAGCTACGTAAACGCCGTTCTGCTGGTAGGCCATGCAACGTAAGGTTTTCATTTTGTATCTCCTCAGAAGCTCTCATATAGGAGCTTAAGTGAAGTTTACCCTATAGGTGATTTTAGGCAACTCAAAAAATAGATAAAAATGTAAATGTCAAGGAGTGGGGTTTATTAATCTGAATTTTTATACAGTGTAATTGTTTTGTATGAAAAATTCGCCATCCTTAACCAAACGTCTCATCAGGCCACCATAAGCACGATCGCAACAACCGAGAGCAAAGTAACCACGCCTACTATCAGATATTCTCTTATCACCCAAACACCTCATCAGGCCACTGCTACAGTTTGTTGTAAGCTATCGATTCATGGATCAGCGCTTTTCCCATGATGTAGAGCTGGTCCTGATTCTCTTCTGTTACATACCAGTCTTTGTAAGCCGGGTTATCTGAAAGCACGGCTAATTGCAGGCCCTGCATTTGCAGACGCTTAACATGGAAGTGCTGCCCAAAGACAAATGCGTATACTCCGTCAACCTTGAAGTTCCTCACTGACACATCGAAGAAGAGGCGATCACCAGACTGAATCGTTGGACACATACTGTCACCGTCTACAGTCATCACCTTCACATCATGCTGTGCGCGATTGCCGAAGAGGGCGCGGGCATGCTCATTTGTGAACTCAATAGCATGCAGAACTTCTACAAACTCAGAAATCATGAATGATCCCGGTCCCGCACTAACAGTGAGGTCGAGAACGTCTACGCGGAATACGTCCGAAGCTGCATTAGTTAATAAAGCTGCCCCTGATTGCTTTCCGTCATTAAGCATCGCCCCTTCTCCAGAGCTGAGCCAATCAGGCATTACCCCGAGCGCGTTAGCAATTTCCACAAGCTTGGTGGTCTGGCTGGCTTTTCCTGTTTCAATTTTCTGAATAGCCGCCTGGCTAACACCCACGAGATCCCCGAGCGCCTTTTGTGTCAGGCCTCGTGCCGCGCGTGCTTCTTTCAGTCTTCCAGCAAGTGTCGTTTTCATAAGGTTAAATGTACAACCGTGGTTTTATTCCATCAAACGAAAATGGTTGTTGACTAAATACAACCATAGTTTTATTCTTCATTCATATTCACTACGGAGGTTGTTATGAACCCAACCATTAAAACCGCTATCACCATTGTCGGCTCTCAAAAAGCCCTTGGTGAAGCGTGCGCAGTGTCGCAGCAGGCGGTTTACAAGTGGCTACACAACAAAGCGAAGGTTTCTCCGGAGCATGTGAACAGCATCGTAAAAGCAACTGGTGGCGAGATTCAGGCATACCAGATTCGCCCTGACTTGCCGACGCTGTTTCCGTCACCGGCCGACAACAATGCCGCTTAACGGCGGCCTTAACAACGAAAGGGAAAGCAATGCATTCACTTGCGTATCAACACAATACCGGAATACACCCGGGAGCGGTGATAAACCGCGCTCAACCTAAGGCGGCGCCAGACCACGAAAAGATCCGCGATGCGGTCCGGGCATGGTCGTCGGCGCTGGACAATCAGGACGTCGTTTCGGCGCTGATCATCAACGAATACCGGGAGCAGGGCGGGAACTACATAAGCTTTCCGGAAGACATCAGCCGGGCGCGGCAGAAGCTGTTCCGCTTTCTGGATAACCGCTTCGACTCCGAGCAGTACCGCGAGAACGTGCGCCAGTTGACACCGGCAATCATGGCCGTCCTGCCACTGGAGTACCGCAACCGCCTGGCGCCGCAGAACGACACGATGTCGCTGATCGCCTCTGCGATGAAAGAGTGCGCTGAAGCTAAACAGGCCGTGCTCCTGGACGCTCCAGAGCATCAAAAGCTGAAAGAGGTAAGCGAGGGTATAGCGTCGCTGTTTCGCCTTATGCCTGAGCAGGTAGGCCCGCTGATGACGATGGTGACGTCGATGCTGGGGGTTATGTGATGGGAAGTTTCAAAAATGGCGAAAGCCAGTCTGCGCGAACAGAACTGGCCTTCAGATGCAAATCGTGTGCACTCATTGCAGGAGGAATAATGGCAAAAAATCCACGCTATTACCATACCGCTGTACATAAAAACATAACCCGCGACCGCTTCATCCGCTCGGTTAATCCGATTGTGGCAGAGAAGATGCGCGCCATCCTGGAAGAACTGAAACGTAAGGAGAGTGGCCGTGGGTAACCTCGCAAAAGTAATACCTTTCAGACCGTCTGTATCGGTCGTGGAGCGTCAGGTGGCAGATATCGATGATGGGTATACCCGCATCGCTAACGAGCTGCTGGAAGCGGTTATGGCTGCTGATTTAACGGCTCGCCAGCTGAAGGTCGTTCTGGCGGTGATCCGCAAAACCTACGGGTTCGGGAAAAAGTTTGACCGCATTACCAATACACAGATATCAGGGATGACCGGTATTCACCATACGCATGTCTGCAAGGCCAAGAACGAGATGATTGCGATGAACATCATCGTTACCAACGGCCTTGCGATCGGGGTGAATAAGGTGATTTCTGACTGGAATTTCAGCATTAGCCAAAATGGCAAATCATTAGCCGAAACAGCTAATGAAACATTAGCCAAGTCAGCTAATACCAATAAGCCAACTCAGCTAAACACAAAAGAAACTATTCAAAAGAAAGAAAGAAAAGATCCCCCTAAATCCCCCCAGGGGGAAAACTCACTCGCTCAGGAGGTGATGGATTACTTCAACGAGCTAACGGGTAGTCGTTGTGCTGCGCTGGCGCCTTTCGAGAAAGCTCTCTCCACGGTGAAGAGCAAAGACCAGTGCTACACCGCTGAAGAGCTGAAACTGGTTATCCGCTGGGCCCATGTGAACTGGGGCCACAGCTTCAAGCCAGAGAACCTGTGCCGTATGACCCGCTTTGATGGATACCTGTCAGACGCCCTGATATGGGCAGATGGTAATGGAAGCAACCCGAAAGCCTGTCCGCACGAAGAGATCATCAAGCTCTGGAATGAAAAATTCCCTTCGAAGGCCGTTTCACTGCATGAGTGGAACCGTCGCCGTCCGGCCTATCGAGACCTGGAAGCTGTGTGGAACGGCAAAACCACCCAGGGCAACTGGCGAGAACTGAAGCACATGGGAATGGCCTTCGAGCTGATTAGCAAGTCTTCCCTGTTCGGCACCAGAGGCGATCAGCCATGGCTGACTCTCGACTGGATACTGAATCCGAAGAACTGGGGATCTGTCTACGAGCAGGCCATCAACGAGCACCGTGAGCGCAAGGGAGTGAAAGCATGAGCCGTTTTATTGATTTATACGTTGAGCAGGCCGTCATCGGCGGAATAATGCTTGCAGCAGGTCGCCCAGAGGGTGCGGACATGGCTACCGATGCGATTGAGGGGCTGACTGAAGACCACTTTACGGCAACGCAGCATAAGGTGACTCTTCGCTCCTACAAGCGCATGAACGAGTCCGGGGTGAAGATAGACCTGCTCACCCTGACCAGTGACCTTGAGCAGCTTGGGGCGCTGGAGAGCGCAGGTGGATTCGCTTACCTGGCTGAATGCAGCAAAAACACTCCCTCTTTCGCCAACTTGGCAGCCTACTGCGAAAAGCTACGTGAAATGTACCTTGGTCGCCGTATGACCCTGGCGTTACAGGTCGGGATCCAGAAGCTTTCTGAACCAACGACCGAGGGTATCGCAGACATCATTGGCAACATTCAGGCCGACATCTCTGGAATTGAGCACAGCGCTGACTACGGAACTGAACACATCACCACTGGCATCGACATGTCGCTGGAAACAATCCAGGCGATCATCAATGGCGACATCTGGAAATACAAAACAGAGCTGGGTATGTCGACCATCGATAGCGCTTTCGGAGGATTCAACAATACGGATTTTATCGTCGTTGGCGGACGCCCTGGCATGGGGAAAACCATGTTTAGCACCACAGTGACAGAAACCGTAGGCCTGAAAAACAAAAAGCCGGTGCTGTTCTTCAGTCTCGAAATGCCAGTGGAACAAATCTCTGAGCGAGTCGCTTTCCACCGGGCGCGGGTAAGCAAAGAAGATCTGCTGAGCAAAGTTAGCGGGAAAATGGACGAGGCATGGGGGAAGGTTAGTCACTGCATGAAGGAGTTCATCGACTCTCCAATCTACATCAATGACAAGCCATCCCTGAGCGTTCACCAGGTGCGTGCTGAAGCGCGCAGAATGAGCAAGAAGCTGGGCGGCCTGGGCGTGGTCATCGTCGATTATCTTCAGAAAATGCGGATGTCAGACCCGGAGAACATGAACCGCAGTGTAGGGGAGATCGCCACTGGCCTGAAGAACCTGGCGAAAGAATTGCGTTGCCCGGTCATCGCTCTGGCCCAGCTGAACCGAAACCTTGAACAGCGCGCTAATAAGCGTCCCGTTGCCGCAGACCTGCGAGAGTCTGGCGTCATTGAGCAGGAAGCAGATGTGATCTTCATGGTTTACCGGGATGAGAAGTACAACGAAAACACCGAACTGAAAGGCATCACCGAAATCATCTGTGTGAAGTCCCGCCATGCGCCGGGGGCAGAAAAGACCTACCACTTCAGCAGCCGCTACTCAGGCCTGGACCCGGTAGATTTCACCTACAGCGGCCAGATGCAACAGGAGGCTGACTATGAGTGCTAAGACGATGAAAGGCAAACAGGCAATTCTGCGTTATCTCGAAACGCACCGGACCTTCACCGCGAAGGATGTGGCCACAGAGTGCGGCATGACCATCAACTGCATCACGAAGAACGCTATCGATCTGGAGCGGGCCCGCAAGATTGTGCGCGTGAGCAAGGTATGGCGAACGGTGACTTATCGCCTGGCGACGCCCGAAGAGCAGGACGGCACCGCACGCAGCTGCACCAACGGAATTTTCCAGGAGTGCCGCAATAGCGCGGCAATGAAGCGAGTATTGATGGTTTGGGGGAGGGTAGGGGTATGAAACAGAAATTTATCGAGTGGTTTACCAAGAACAACAACGGCTGCTCGCCAGCGATGGAAGACGACAGAAGCTTTGTGTACGAGATGACGCAGAACATGTTCGAAGCGTACCAGGCTGGCGTGGCTGAAGGTGAAGCCAAGTGCGCGGCGCTGGCTGCGGAGAATGCGGGGCTGAAGTCTAAAGCCGCTGAACTGGTACATGAAGCGTCAGAGGTTTACTCGGCATATAACTCAACCATCACTGAGCCTGACGGCGATTTCATGGACATGCAGACTTTGCAGGAAATGCAGTGTGTAGAAACCCCGGCGACAGACGCTTTCCTGGCTGAAGTGCGGGCCAGCGGTGTGCAGCAATTAGCCATCCATATGGAACTTAACGGCTATAGCAACGAAGCGGCTGGAGCAAGAGAGTACGCAGCAAGCATTCGCAAAGGAGCCGCCCAATGAGCAACATCGACAAACAGGCGCAGGAAGAAAAAACACGCGAGGCCTTTGAACAGTGGGCTGAGCAATCTGGAGCTCTTCCGTGGGGGATCCTTAAAAAGCACCGCAATGAAGACGGTAGTTACCCCGGACCCCATTATACCTACATGTGGCATGCATGGAATGCCTGCACGGAGGCGCTGCTGGATGAGCTGGAAGCAAAAGACTCAACCATAGCCACTCAGCAGCAGGAGATACGAACGCTTCTTAATGCGTTAGGGCAATCATCAGAGAAGAGAAATTCTGACCTTCCTGACCAGAAGCGAATTATTGGTTGGCGAGCATCAGACTACACCGACGAGACATCTGACCCTGAGCTAGCTAAAAACTGGGCCGCTGCAATTGGTGTGCTGCCTATTTTTGAAGGAGACGTGAACACCAAACTAAGCGCCGCCGCAGCCGGTAAAGGAGAGTGAGCATGGCTAAATTTACAGACGTACACGACCTGTTAACCGCTTATCAGAAACAGGCTCGGAAGATACCCCCTAAGGGTGTTTATGCCTCAAGGCATCGTCAGGTTGAAGTGCAGGCGGCACACGTACGCAAGTTAATGCGCAAGCGTCGGCGGTCTGTCGGCAAGTCAAATAAGCTTGGCTGTCGTTTTACGGCGGAAATGCGCGTAGCGCTGATTTGCGATATGAATTTCTGGGCGCTGATTTGCCGCTCTAATCGTCAGAATGTGATTAAGGACTAACCTATGAGCACTATTACCAAAGAGCAGTTACGCGAACGTGCGCGCCAAAAGGTTAAGTCGCTGGAGCTTGCGGTAACACAGACCGCCTTTGCCGATTCACGCGCAGAGCTTGAAGAAGAACTGGAGCTGGCGCGTATCGCGCTGGCATCGCTCGAAGCGGAGCCTGTGTGCGTCATCGACCAGTCCAATCTTGATTATCTCAAATCTGGCTCCGATGCAGACGTATGGCCTGCGTCCAGAGCAGAGATGGGTGATGTGCTTCTGTATCGCTCCGCCACGCCAGCGCCGGTATCTGTGCCCGCTGCGATGGAAATGGATGATGACTTTGACAGCGCGTTTGAACACGGAAAAGCTGTTGGCTGGAACGCCTATCGCGCCGCCATGCTTCAGGGTGCCGATCGACCACAAAACGAACCGCAAAATATTCCGGAAAATATTCCAGCCACACAGTTTAAGCCGGTAGCAGACCTGTACGGCTTAACCTCACCAACTGGTGGCGAAACATCATTCACTTTCGACGCTGTTGAAGCTCGTGATTTCATTGATGGCGGTTGGTCATGCCAAGAGTACGTGACGCTGGAACGGTATCAGGAAACCCTGTTTCAGGGTGCCGAACCTGTAAGCCTGCGTGATGGCATAGCAGCAATTCGCAACCTGGGTCCAATCGACGCCGAGAAGATTCAGGCAGAGCGCGATGCTCTCAACTCTCCGGTGATTCCGGATGGTTGGGCACTTGTTCCCATCGATCCGACTGAAGACATGATCGTCAACGGGTTCGAGTCGGAACCAGATGAGAGCTTTAGCGATGAGAAGGAGTGGGAAGCATACGACGCTATGAGCGGATGTCAGCAGGCGGCGCACCGGGCGAAGCTGTGCTGGGCAGCGATGATTTCGGCAGCACCAAAGCCAGATGTACGGTAATGCCTATCAATAATCACGGCGTGTGTGAGAAATGCCTTTAAACAATATTATATTATTGAAATAAAACGAGTATTTTGTAAATCGGCTTTCCCTCCGGATTTGAATTGGTACCATCATAGTGCAGTTAAATTCAAACCGGAGGGTGTTATGGTCTGTCCTGAATGTGGTTCAACCGCTATCGGAAAAGAGGTTACTCGCAGAGGGTGGAGTGGCGACTATGTTTGCCATCAATGCGGATGCAACAATGCAAAAGACGCATTTGAAAGTGAGAATAAATCGAAGGAGAAAGCGCCAATATGGAAGTTAAAAAAGAAAGCTTCACCCATTTGATTTTGTAAAATCAACCCGCCATAATCATGTCATCGGAGCCTGAACAACTCCGGTGACTTCTGCGCATTTAAGGGGACTTAAATGCGACCACAATCTGAACTGCTCACCTTGTCACAGATGCTTAGCGGCACCTGCGATTTTCTGCATTCTGCGGTTTCCGTTAAGGAGGCCGTATGATTCTCCCAAAAGACGGCATAAAGCTACACCGTGGAAACCTTGGCGCAATCACTCAGCATCTGAAGCCACTTCTCGAAAACGGTGAGTGCTTCCGGCTCCAACTCAAAGACTGGCGCGAGAAGAGAAGCCTTTCACAAAACAGTCTGAGCCACGTTTGGTACAAGGAAATTAGCGACTACCTGATCAAGTCTGGGCGCACTGATGCCACGCCAGCATGGGTAAAGCGCAACCTCAAAAAGACCTATCTCGGTTATGAAGAGGTTGAATACACCGACTTCGTCACCGGAATTAAGACGATTGAATTAGAGCTGCGCCACACGTCCGATCTGGACACTGGCGACATGCACCATTTCATGTGCCAGGTAGAAGGCTGGTGCGCTCAGTTTGGCCTGGTGCTCACCATCCCTCAAAGCAGCGAGTTTCAGGTGCTGCGCGATAAGCAGGAGGCCTGATGTCTACTCCACTTTCTCGCGTCATCACCAATGAAATCTTCCGCGTTCCGGCTCGCCGCAAGCGCAAGCCAGCGGTTAAGCCGTCAGACATCCCGACACTGAAGGGCTACACCGCCCGCCTGGTGGATCAGAAATGGCTGCGTCTCGCGGCACGGAGGAATCATGCGTAGCACCTACCGCAATAAAAAATGGCTAGCCGCAGTCGGACAGATTGAGCAATGCGTCCTGTGCGGAGCGTGGGGCGTGCAGGTGGCACACCGCAACGAGGGTAAGGGTATCGGAATGAAAACAGACGACTGCGCCACCGCCGCTATCTGTGTCACCTGCCATTCAGAGATTGATAACGGGAAGGGGCTTAGCCGTGACGAGCGCCGCCAGTTAATGGATCGCGCCATCGTCCTGACCATTATCCAGATTGCCCGTCGTGGCCTGGTGGTGCCTGCATGAAAATCTATGACATCACACCAATCGGCAAGCCTCGCATGACCCGCGCGGATAAGTGGAAGCAGCGCCCACCTGTAATGCGTTATCGCGCTTTTTGCGATGAGGTCCGCCTGCGCAAGCTGACCATGCCTGAATCCGGATCACATGTGACATTCGTCCTACCAATGCCACCAAGCTGGAGTAAGAAGAAACGAGCGGAGTTCGCCGGGAAGCCCCACCGGGCCAAGCCAGACTGCGACAACATGCTGAAGGCCCTGATGGATGCGCTTTATGAGGATGATGCTCACATCTGGGATTGCCGCATCACAAAGGTCTGGGGTGAGAAGGGGCAGATCATCATCGGGGAGTGCGCGCCGTGACCAGAGACGAAATAACCCGGTACCAGGTCGAAAGCGTCATGCGCGCCAAACAGCCGCCAGTAGCAAAGCACAGCCAGACCAAAACCAACCAGCCTCAGAAGGAAGCCGCGTAATGAAACTGGAATTAACCAACGACCAGCATCAATGGGTAGACCAGTGGCTCCAGTTGTGGGGCGCATGGTGCCAGACCGGCAAGATTGATAAAGCGATGATCAACATGATTGCCAGATTCATGGCTACCGTCGAGCCCCAGCAAGCATCACGACCGGTATGTAGTGATGATGACGGGATGCTCATTGATGCTGTCATTCGCCACTACCTGAAGAATGTGGATGAAAATGCCTGGCGGGTTATCTTCGCCTACTATGTCTGCAACTCCAGCGAGATCCGAATTGCATCATGGCAGCATGCAGTAAGTAAGCCTCGCCTTATGAAGACGCGTGGCGGCAATCAGTACAAACACCCAAGCATCTCGACAATCCGTAGAGAGGTGAAGCAAATCATCAATGCTTCATTGTTCTGTTTATACCAACCGCTTCAAAATGCGTTTAACGATCGCGAAAATGTGAGGAAAATTGCAAATAAATCACACAACGTGCTTGCAATTTAATGAACAAATGAGCAAACTAATTCGTATATGTTGCCATTGTTGTGTGTGACATGAATGAATACCAAGCCCCGCCATCGTGCGGGGCTTTTTCGTTTCAGGGTCAGAAGCACAGCGGTTGTGCGTTCGGCTGTTAACCGAATGGTCGAAGGTTCGAATCCTTCCTGTCCCGCCAAATTCGCCTGTAGCTCAGAGGAAAGAGCAACCGCCTTCTAAGCGGTTGGTCGCTGGTTCGAATCCAGCCAGGCGAGCCATCAGCAAAACAAGTCGTCATCTCGGCGGCTTTATCTTGCATCAGGTGCATAACTGAATTCGCGAATACGTTATGCCGTCCGCTCCACGAAACGGAGTGCACAACAGGAAAGAGCATTTGTAGGGTTCGACTCCCTGCCGTGGGGTTGCGCCACATGATGCGAGTCATGAGTGCTCTGTCCGTTGTGGTGAATGTCCTGATGGCGTTGTAAAGCGATAGCCGTGAATGCCGGATAGCAGCGCCGGCCACCACAAACCAAACCCACTACCTGGGACCCTTCGGCCAGAGAGCCGACATTGCCTTACCCTCACATTGCCAGCCTGTCGCTGGCTTTTTTATTCTCAGGTTCCGGGAACCATCATCGACACGCCTACTTGTTAAATCGTCCCGAGGGCCTGATCCCTTACTACAAACAGCACCCCGTTCTTTCGGAGGTGATATGGCTAAACGTATGCAAGATAAAGAAAGCATTGCCGGAGTGTCATGGCTGATTGTCCTTGCTCTGTCATGCTGGGGCGGCCTGGTCCGATACCTTATTGACGTTAAGCAGAACAAAGCCACCTGGAGCTGGATCAACGCGCTGGCGCAAATTGCAGTGTCCGGCTTTACCGGTCTTATTGGCGGCCTAATTAGCGTTGAAAGCGGGCTGAGTCTTTACATGATTCTGGTTACGTCTGGCATCAGCGGGGCGATGGGCTCCGTGGCACTGACGTACTTCTGGGAGCGTCTGACGGGGATGAAGAATGCAAACCAGTGATAAAGGCATTGCCCTGATCAAACAGTTCGAAGGTTGCAAACTCACCGCCTACCAGGACAGCGTCGGAGTCTGGACGATCGGTTATGGCTGGACTCAGCCTGTCGACGGGAAACCAATCCGCGCCGGGATGACTATCAAGCAGGAAACGGCAGAACGTCTGCTGAAGACCGGGCTAGTAAGCTACGAAAGCGATGTGTCCCGCCTGGTCAAAGTTGGCCTGACTCAGGGGCAATTCGACGCCCTGGTGTCGTTCACGTACAACCTCGGCGCCCGGTCACTGTCGACATCGACTCTCCTGCGAAAAATCAACGCCGGTGATTACGCTGGTGCTGCCGATGAGTTCCTGCGCTGGAATAAAGCTGGTGGCAAAGTCCTGAACGGCCTGACCCGTCGGCGTGAGGCGGAGCGCGCTTTATTTCTTGGGCAATGAGGTGTCTTGTGAAAGAACTTTCTGATTACCTTGAAATAAATAATAGATCGCCAAGTGGTCTTGTATGGAAGAAATCGCCTGGCGCGAAGGTTAATGCCGGAGACCCAGCATTTACGACAGTTACACGTTCAGGTTATTACGCTGGTAAGTTCTGCGGTGCGCGATTGTCAGCACACGTGGTGGTTTTCTTCTTACATAATGGGTTTCTACCAAAAGGTGAGGTTGACCATATTGATGGGGATAGGACCAACAATGATCCGAAAAACCTAAGAGATGTCAGCCGCTCTGTCAACGCGCAAAACAGGAAGAAAGCAAAGGGCTACAGCTTTCATAAGCGTATCAATAAGTATATTGCCACCATAAATGAACCTGGAACTGGTAAGCGTTTGCATCTCGGTTACTTTGAAAATGAGATTGATGCAAGGAACGCCTACCTTACTGCCAAAAGGTCATTACACATTGGTTACGTAGGAGAGCATTCGTGATTGGCGCACTGGTTAAGCGTTACTGGCTGCAGTTGCTGGTGCTGGCGTTAATCGGCGTACTGGCTTTCTTCGTGAACCACTACCGCAACAACGCTATCACCTACAAAGACCAGCGCGATAAAGCCACAAAGAACCTCCGCCTGGCTAACGCCACCATTAAAGACATGCAGACCCGCCAGCGTGATGTCGCTGCACTGGATGCCAAATACACGAAGGAATTAGCAGATGCGAATGCTGAGAATAACAGGCTTCGTGCTGATGTTGTCGCTGGTAAGCGTCGGCTGCAAATCGCCGCCACCTGCTCCAAAGACGAAACCACCGGATCCTCCGGCCTGGTTGATGGCTCAAGCCCTCGACTTACAGCAGATGCTGAACTCAATTATTGGCGTCTCAGAGACGGGATCGCCGCCGTCACAAAGCAACTGACCGGCCTGCAGGAATACGTTCGGACTCAGTGCCTGAAATAATACGGAGGTGAGCATGTATTCGTATGGCGAAAGACCGCCTACGCATTCCACACTGCAATGCCGGGGTCATGCATCCGTTACCACATGAATAACCAAGCCTCGCAATAGCGGGGCTTTTTTATGCCTGAAGTAAACACGCGCATTCTCGTGCGCATATCAACCAAGAGCCTTTCGGGGTAGAGCTTGAGATAGGGCAGTGGTAACGCTGACCGCTCTTGGGCTGCCCGTATCTACGAGAACAGGCTCAACCACCAAAAGGTATCAGCGAAATGAAATCATTAACCCTCTTCAATCAACCAATCCGTGTCGGGGAAGACGGCATGATCTGCCTCACCGATATGTGGAAAGCCAGTGGCAAAAGTGATGCTGAATCGCCTTACCACTATCTGCGAAACAAGCAGACCAAAGAGTTCCTGGCCGAGCTGGAGAAAAACCACGAATCTGTGGTTTTCACTGCCCGCGGCGTACACGGCGGAACCTATGGCGGGAAGTTTGTTGCTTACGATTATGCTGCCTGGTTAAACCCCGGGTTCAAGTACGCGGCATATAAGGTCCTCGATGACTACTTCACCGGAGAGCTTCAGCATCGCAACAGCTTAAGTGCGCAGCTCAACATGAAGTGCCATGAGTTTGACCAGAAAAAGGACATGGCGAGCTTCTGCGGACAAGGACTTGCTGCATGGCGTTATACGAAGCCTGTATTGGTCGCTGAGATTAACACCCTTGCTAACCAGCTGCAGATCACGATCCCAGGGCTGCCGGGATGAGTAATCGCGTCATCGAATGCGCCTCCAGAGCGGGGCGCGACTTCTCTGAGTTCATGAAAGGCGAGAAGGACATGATGGAAGTGCTGGCCTCGGTTGATCAGTTTGGCGAGCAACTCCGTCTTAACGGCTGCGTCAATCATCACTTTGTCAGCTACATGATGAGGAACTAGATCATGCAGGCATTCATGGACATGGCAAACGCCGAGAAGAAAGAAGAGCGCCGTCGTAAAAGAGCGGAATCAAAAACGAAGTAGCCATTACAGAAGCTCCTTGCGAGGGGCTTCGATAATGAATATCCCCTAGCGCGGATAAATCAAAAATAACCCCTGCAACGGATAATGACGGAGCAACAGATGGCAAAAGCCAAATGGCACAGACTTCCGGCATTCACCATTCCGCTGTTTCAAAGTGCGCATGTCTACCTCGCAACAACCAGAGAACAGTTTCAGCACGCTGATAAATTCCTTGGCGGCAGCGGGGATGAGAGGCCGTTTAACTCTGGACTGGCAAGCAACTATGAAAACACCGATACCGGAGAGCGTTGCTACCTGATCGGAGTATTCGATAATCAGATATCCACGCTCGTTCATGAATGCGCTCACGTATGCTTTTACGTTTGCTCTGATGTCGGCGTGACAACCAAGCCGGAAGACGCCAACGAAACGTACTGCTACATGCTGGATCGCATGTTCAGCCACTTCCTGCCATACATCAAACAGGAATAAACAATATGGCAAAACCGGACTGGGGCGTGCTTCAGCAACGGTTCCTGTCCGACCATGCCGTAACCGGCGTATCACCGAAAGATTGGTGTGAAGCGCAGGGACTGAATTATGCAACCGCACGCCGACACATCAAAAAGCCTACTGCGCAAACTGCGCAAAAAACTGCGCAGAAAAAAGTGCGCACTGCGCAGAAAGAACAAAGCGCAGAAGAGCTGGTAGACATAAAGCTAAGCGCTAAGGTAAAGCGCTTCATTGCGGAATATCTTAAGGATAATAACGCTACCGCTGCCGCTGCGCGTGCTGGTTACAGTGACCCAAACTATGGTCGTCAGCTCATAACGAATCCTAACGTTGCGCAGGCCATTGCACAGCAGCAAAAAGCGTCCATTGTGCGCACGCTTGGCGGTGCCGATGAAGTCCTCGCGCAGATGTGGCAGCTTGCCACCTTCGATGCAAACCAGCTCTCGCAATATCGCCGCGGCGCGTGTCGTTATTGCTGGGGCTTCGGTCACCAGTACCAGTGGCGCGATATGGTGGAGTTCGAAGAGAAACGCCTCGAAGCGACAGAACGCGATAAGCGTGAGCCAGTCGATGTTGGGGGTTACGGCTACGATCACACCCGAGAGCCTAACCCTGGCTGTCCGCGCTGCAACGGCGATGGTATTGGCCAGCCGTATTTCGCCGACACCCGGAAACTCTCCCCTGTTGCTGCTCTGGCTTATTCCGGTGTGAAGCTGGGGAAGAATGGCGTCGAGATAACCGCTATCAGCCGTGAGCGAATGTTTGAAGCGGTAATGAAACGGCTCGGCCTGGCGGATAGCGAGTTCGCTCAGCGTCTCCAGCAGATCGAAATCGACCGCCGGCAGCTGGAGATTGAGAAACTCCGCAAAGAGCTGGCCGGTGATGGTGATGATGACGAACCAACGCCAGTTGCAATCAATATCAACGTAGTGGACGCGAGGGCGGAAGATGGGGATCAGCCCGACACTTAACATTCCTCAGGCGCGTTTCCTCGCGATGCAGCACAAATTCAAAGCCTACGTTGCCGGGTTCGGTTCCGGTAAGACGTGGGTGGGTTGTGGCGGCATCTGTAAGGGGATGTGGGAGCACCCGAAAATCAACCAGGGATATTTCGCGCCGACGTACCCGCAGATTCGTGACATCTTCTACCCGACGATTGAAGAAGTGGCCTTTGACTGGGGCCTGAGCGTCAAAATCAATGAGGGGAACAAAGAGGTTCACTTCTATGAGGGGCGTCGGTATCGCGGCACGACAATTTGCCGCTCGATGGAGAAGCCCGGATCGATAGTCGGCTTTAAAATCGGTAACGCGATGGTGGATGAGCTGGACGTCATGGCGGCTGCTAAAGCGCAGCAGGCCTGGCGAAAAATCATCGCCCGTATGCGTTACAAAGTTGATGGTCTGCGTAACGGTATCGATGTCACGACTACGCCGGAGGGCTTCAAGTTCGTTTACCAGCAATTCGTGAAAGCGGTGCGTGAAAAGCCTGAGCTTTCTGCTCTGTATGGGCTGATTCAGGCCAGTACGTTCGACAACGCGAAGAACCTGCCACCGGATTACATCCCGTCGCTGATGAACTCCTACCCGCCGGAGCTAATTAAGGCGTACCTGAGGGGGCGTTTTACAAACCTGACCAGCGGAACAATTTATCATCAGTTCGATCGCCACCTGAATAACTGTACCGATGAAGAGCAGGCCGGCGAGCCGCTCTATATCGGCATGGACTTTAACGTTGGCAAGATGGCAGCCATCGTTCACGTTCTTCGGAACGGCCAGCCCAGAGCGGTACGCGAGTTGATAAAGGTTTATGACACACCGGCCATGATTAAGCGCATTCAGGAAGAATTCTGGCGCTACGAGGGCGGACGCTACGTGTCTTCCAGGCAGATTTATATCTTTCCGGATGCCTCTGGTGATTCGCGCAAATCGAATAACGCCAGCGCTACGGATATCGCCCAGCTCAAACAGGCCGGGTTCAGCGTGGTGGTAAACGCAGCCAACCCGCCAGTGAAGGATCGCATTAACTCCATGAACGCCATGTTCTGCAATGGCAACGGCGAGCGCCGTTACAAAGTGAATGTTGCTCGCTGCCCGGTCTATACCGACAGCCTTGAGCAGCAGGTATGGGCGGCAAACGGCGAACCGGATAAATCAGCCGACAACGATCACCCTAATGATGCTGGTGGCTATTTCATCGTGAAGCAATTCCCGATCATCAAGCCGACCGGAAAAGTCACTCAACTACGGATGTAATTCCATGCCTGACATCTCAACACCCAATCTGGACTATGGGAACATGGTCGAGGCGTGGGATATCAACGATGCCCTGATGGGCGGCACGCTCTATATGCGACAGCTGGGCGAGCAATATCTACCGCGCTGGCCGAAAGAAGACAGGGAGGACTACAAAAAACGTCTGGCCGTGGCCACGCTTCTGCCAGCCTACGAAGAGACCATTAAGCAAAACATCGGGCGTGTATTCGCCGAGCCTATTAAGCTTGCCGAGAATGTGCCTGATGAGCTGCGAGAGTATGCGAAAAACTTCGACCTTGAGGGGACGCGCCTGGACGTATGGGCGCAGGCATTCTTCGGTCTGGCGATGCAGTATGGACTCTCCCACGCGCTGGTGGATTATCCCAGGGTGGACACCGAAAAGGTGAAAACCAAAGCTGAAGAGAAAGCTACCGGCGCGCGCCCCTATGTCACCATGCTCAATCCACGCCAGGTAATTGGCTGGAAGTCGAAAATGGTGGACGGCAAAGTGGTGCTGACTGCGCTGCGTATCAAAGAGGTTGTGGTCGAAGACGGCGACGACTTCGGGCAGACCAAAGTCGAACAAATACGGTACCTGACACCCGGAAAGGTGGAAATTTACCGCAAGGCTAAAGATGCTGACGGTGCCGCGAACTGGGCGCTATTCGATGGGTGGCAGACATCCCGCCAGGATATCACTCTGGTCACGCTCTACACCAAGCGCACCGGGTTTATGTGTGGTTCACCTCCATTGCTCAATATGGCCCTGCTGAACATTAAGCACTGGCAGAGCCAGAGCGAGCAGGACAACATCCTGCACGTCGCCAGAGTGCCGTTGCTCACGGTGTTCGGGCTGGAGGAGGGGCAAGAACTTGTGATTGGATCATCCTCTGCCACTTCATTCTCCGATCGGCAAAGGCAGGGCCTGGAATACGTCGAGCACACAGGTTCCTCCATCGGTGCCGGCAAAGAGTCGCTGTCAGAGCTAGTGGAGCAAATGCGACAGGCAGGTGCGAAGATGCTGCGCACCGAAAATACCTCTACCAAGTCGGTAGACCAGACCTCTGAAGAGAAAATGCAGGAGCAGTCACCGCTCTA
Organism: Enterobacter cloacae complex sp. S2; assembly: GCF_015159675.1. Taxonomy (NCBI): domain Bacteria; kingdom Pseudomonadati; phylum Pseudomonadota; class Gammaproteobacteria; order Enterobacterales; family Enterobacteriaceae; genus Enterobacter; species Enterobacter cloacae complex sp. S2. Next base: position 90,926 of record NZ_JADDTS010000006.1, on the reverse strand, counting down.
CACCATGGCGACAAGCCTGGAAGATGCGATCGACAATATCCTGCAAATCATGGCTGAGTACATCGGTGAAGCGGAAGGCGGCAACGTTGATGTGCGCACTGAACTGGATGTCGAATCGAAAGAGTTCAACCCTCCGGCGGCGCTGGCTATTCAGTCGCTCCGTCAGGGTGGTGACCTCCGCCGTATTGACGCGATTAAGGCGCTGCAGAAGCTCAACCTGATTGACGCTGCCGCAGATCCCGATGTGGTGCTGAGCGAGCTGCTGGCTGAATCGGCCACGCTGACCGAACCGCCGACTGGCGAGGTGTGATATGGCCCGTTCCGTCAACGATCGCCTGCAGGACGAGACGATAGCGCACGGCCTGTATGTTAACCGCTACGGTACGGGCGTCGCCCGGCGCATGGTGTCGCTGCTGAACCAGATGGATGCAGAACTGGCAGCCCGTCTGCTGGTGCTGCTGGACGGCAAGCGTGCCGATACCTACAGTGCCCGCCGCCTGGCTTCGCTGCTGGCTGGCGTACGTGACCTGAACCAACAGGCCTATGAACCGGTTAACGTTGCGCTCGAGCGCGAACTGACACGCTACGTTGAATATGAGGCCGGGTATCAGTTGGACCTGTTCAGCAGCATCATCCCTGAGCAGATACTGAAACACGTTCCGCTGCAAAGCATCGCACCCGAGCAGGTATACGCTGCAGCAGTGGCGCAGCCGTTCCAGGGGAGGTTGCTGAAAGAGTGGGGACAGAAGCTTGAAGCCGACCGGCTGGACAAAATCACCAATGCCGTTCGCTCCGGCTTTCTTCAGGGCGAAACGGTAGAGCAAATCGTTAAGCGCGTTGCCGGTACGCCGCAGCGCAACCGTGAGGACGGGATAATCAACGCATCCCGGCGCGACCTGGCGGTGGTGACCCGCACTGCTGTGAACCATATGGCCGCCTCAGCGCGGCAGGACTTCGCCCAGGCCAACAGTGATATCGTGAAGGCCAAACAGTGGTCCTCCACGCTGGATACGCATACCAGCCAGTGGTGCATCATCCGCGATCGCAAGCTCTACACGCTCGACGGCAAGCCGCTGGGGCATGTAGTCCCATACCTGCGAGGACCCGGCAAAATCCACTTCTGCTGCCGCTCCGGCGAAATCCTGATCACGAAATCGTGGGAGGAGTTGCAGATAGCCTCTGGCGAACTGAGTAGTGCCACGCGGGCGAGCATGTCGGGCCAAATTCCCGCTGGGCTAAGCTTCAGTGAGTGGCTGGTAAGGCAACCCTACGCACGAATGGAGCAAGTACTTGGAGTTACCAGGGCTCAAATGCTCCGGGATGGAAAGATGCAGGTTCCGGACTTTTTTAATGATAGAGGTGAGTTTTTAACCCTTGAGCAACTCAGAGAAATTGATAGGGAAGCATTCATTTAAAGGGTAAAATAATCCTGCGCGGCTAGACCGGCCAGTCGAAAAGAGTGAACGTAGACACTCCTGCCGCGCACCATCATCTACGCAGCCTACTACGAGGTTTGATATGAAAACTTGCACCAAATGCGGCGAGTGTAAGCCGCTATCTGAATTTCACAGAGATAGCCGGAAATCATCTGGTTATCGGGCCTCCTGCGCATCTTGCTGTAGAGCCGCACACGCAGCATGGTACCGCACTCCGCATGGACAGGAAGTAACCAAAGATTATAACGCCTCTGATAGGGCTAAAACCCTACGGAATCAGGCCACTGATAGATATCGTGAGACTGAAAACGGGAAAGAAGTGAGGAGGGTTATCAAGGCTAGATATGACGCATCTGAAAAAGGGAAGAACGTCAAAAGCAAAACTCTTTCAGCCTACAAAGAGCGCAACCCTATAAAGAGCGCCGCTCGATATAAAGCTAACAAGGCGGTAGAGAGAGGGGTGATTTCAAAGCCAGATAGCTGCGAATCCTGCGGCAAACACGTTAGGCTGGAAGGACACCATTACGATTACAACCTCCCGCTTTCGGTGAAATGGCTGTGTCGTAAGTGCCACAATGACTGGCATAAAGAGAATGGCCCCGGATTAAATGGGGATTAGCCATATAGGTCGCTAAGGCGGCCTTTTTTATTATCTTAAATTCGTATCAGGTCGCCTCCGGGCGGCCTTTTTTATGCCTGCCGCTGAGCGGATGCGACGCGGTGCCCGGGTCGGATGACCCTTTACGTATGGCCGGAAGGCTGGAGCAAAAATAATGAAACTGAAACTTGATGCTAACGGAAATGTGGTCGTTGAAAACGGCATGCCTGTGTACATCCATGATGACGGCAAAGAGATCCCGTTCGATGCGGTCGCAGCGATGACCAAAATCACCTCCCTGAACGGTGAAGCTAAAACTCACCGTGAAGCGAAGGAGGCGGCGGAAGCCAGTCTCGCGAAATTCTCTGGCATCACCGATCCGACCAAGGCGCTCGAAGCCCTGGAGATGATGACCAAAATCGACCAGAAAAAACTGATCGACGCTGGCGCTGTTGACCAGGTTAAGGCTGAGATTACCAAGGTATTCCAGCAGCAGCTGGATGAAGCGAACGGCAAGACCAAACAGCTCGAAAGCCAGCTCTACGACGAGATGATCGGCGGCCGCTTCGGTGGCTCCAAATTCATTTCAGAGAAGATGGCGATCCCGGCTGAGTTCGTGCGTTCGTACTTCGGGCAGAACTTCAAAATCGAAGACGGCAAGGTCGTGGCCTTCGACGGTCAGGGCAATAAGGTGTTCTCTCGCACCAAGCCTGGCGAGCTGGCTAGCTTCGACGAAGCGCTGGAGTCACTGATCGAGTCGCATCCGCAGAAAGATTACATCCTCAAAGCGTCCGGTAACAGCGGCGGCGGTTCTCACCAGTCGCAGCACCAGGCCGGGCAAAAAACCATGAAACGCGATGCGTTTGATTCCCTGGATAACGCTGGCAAGCAAGCAGCGCTGAAAGACGGCGTCAGCATCGTCGATTAAATCGAAAGGAGCCATAAATGGCAGGCAATACCCTTACTGGTCTGATCCCGACCATCTATACCGCGCTGGACGTAGTATCCCGCGAGCAAACTGGCTTTATTCCTGCGGTGGCGCGTGACGCGAAAGCGGATGCTGCAGCAAAAGACCAGACCGTACGTGCGCCAGTCGCACCTGCAGCCACCACTGAAGATATTGTCCCTGGTCCGTCAGCACCTAATTCTGGCGACCAGACCATCGGTGGTGTGGATGTCAAAATCACCAAATCCAAGATGGCCCCGGTGAAATGGAATGGTGAAGAGCAATTGGCTCTGGGCCCGGCTGGTACCTATAACACCATCCTGGCTGACCAGTTCAAGCAGGCTTTCCGCGCGCTGGCGAACGAAGTGGATGCTGACCTCGCTGCGCTGTACCTCAACTCCTCCCGCGCTGTTGGCGCGCCGAAGAATACCCCATTCAGCATCAAAGACGATCTGACCGATGCTGCGCTGGCCCGTCAGATTCTGACGGATAACGGCGCGCCAACTACAGATTTACGTATGGTGCTTGGCGGCGAAGCGATGGCGTCCATCCGCGGTAAACAGGCCGTCCTCTTCAAAGCGAACGAAGCGGGAACCGACCAACTGCTGCGTGAAGGTGTTATCGGTCGCATCATGGGATTCAACCTTCACGAATCCTTCAGCATCAAGCGTACCGCGAAAAGCGCTGCTGCTGGCTATAAGGTCAATGGCGAGAAGAAAGAGGGCGATATCATCATCGCTATCTCTGCCGGCACCGGCGGTATTGCTGCAGGTACTGCGGTGAAGTTCGCCGGTGATGACAATCAGTATCTGGTCGTTGCGGCTACGTCTTCCACTATCACTATTAGCGCGCCGGGCCTCCGTCAGGATCTGGCAGATCAGGCTGATGTCACCGTGTTGAGCGAATTCGTACCGAACATGGCGTTTGACCGTGGGGCATTCCTGCTTGCCAGCCGTACGCCGGCGATGCCTGAAGGTGGCGATACTGCTGATGACGTCATGAATGTGACCGACCCGAAATCTGGCATCACTTTCCAGGTTGCACTGTACCGACAGTACCGTCAGGTGCGTTACGAAGTCGGTCTGGCATGGGGTGTGGCATCCGTGGCGCCACGCCATTCCGCCATCATCATGGGTTAACCCAGGGGGCTTCGGCCCCTTTGTTTTTCAGGAGGCCCAATGGCCGGATTAACCAAAGAGCAGCGCGCGCAGCGTGACGCGGAAAAGCTTGCAGCTCAGCAGGGTATTGAGCTGGTGGTCATGGTGCGTGACACCCCAGAGTTCCCTGGCGGCCCGCTGCGCGCAGATGTTCATCCAGATGAAGTGGATAACTGGCTGGCGCTGGACTGGCGTCTGGAGGAGTAATCGTGAGCGACAAAGATATTGAGCAGCAAATTCAGGCCAAAGGCTTAACGGCACCGCGCGTTACACTTGGGAAAATCGAAAGCGTTATTGCCGAAGAGGTTTTCTTTACTCCAGCTGATGCCGTCAAAGGAAAAGGTGGTCAGGTTGCTGATAGCTCTCCTATCAATCTGCTTACCATCTGTGTGCTGGTTCTGAAAAACGGCTTCACTGTAACCGGTGAAAGCGCCTGCGCCAGCCCGGAGAACTTCGACGCTGAAATCGGCCGCAAGATTGCCCGCGAAAATGCGGTCAACAAAATCTGGATGCTGGAAGGCTATCTGCTGAAGCAGAAGCTTTCCGAAGTCTGAGTGGAGTGCCGGGATGATTAATGCCGATCCTCACTCACCAGACTTCAACAGCTACGCCAGCATCGTTGACCTGCGCGCGTTTGCGACGGGGCGCGGATACACCATACCTGCCGAAGATGGCGAATGCAGCCAGATGCTGATGCAGGCGATGGACTTTCTGGAAGGAAGGACCTGGCGTGGTCAGCGCTCCAGCGCATCTCAGCCTCTATCCTGGCCGCGCTCCGGCGTACGCTTCGATGGTGTGGACCTGCCGGATGATGCTATTCCACAGCGCCTGATTGATGCCCAATGCCGCCTGGCTATCGAGTCGCAGGAGATTGACCTCACGCCGTCGGTCTCCGGTGGCGGCGCGGTCATAGCTGAGAGCATACAGGGGGCGGTCTCTGTGCAGTACGAGCCGGGAACGAATAAGGCTACTCCATCATTCCCCTGGTTCTATTCCTCGCTGCGCGGGCTTGTGGTCGGCGGCAACCAGGTCCGGATCGAAAGGGGGTAGCATGGCAATCGACTATCGCCGCATGCGCGCCACGGCAACGCGGCTGCTGACGGAGAACGGCAAAGCCTACCAACTGACTCGCGGAGGTACTACCACCCGCGATCAGTACGGGAAAGAGGTTATCACCGAGCCAATTACAGCGACCGTTACCGGCGTTATCACCGAATACTCCACGCGTGAAATCGACGGTTCACTAATTGCTACGGGCGATAAAAAATTGGCGGCCACGTTTGAAACGGAAGTGCGCATTGGCGACCTCATTGATATCGACGGCAAAAAGTGGCGCGTGGTTCAGCCGAATCCGGTTAAGCCCGCAGATGTGCTGATCTCCTACAACATCCAGCTGAGGACCTGATTATGACCAGTTCTGCAAATCAGCCGTTCCTGGCTGCCATTCAGTTGTTCGTAGATGGTTCAAAGCAGGAGATTGAGGAGGCGGTACGCCGGACGGGTATCAAAATCCTCGGGCGGTTGGTGGACATGTCACCTGTCGGGCAGCCAGAAATCTGGCAGGTAAACCAGACGGCATCAGCCTATAACACCGCGGTGCGAGAGCATAACGCGGCGCTACGTAATGATCCGGCCAACCTTACAAAAGCAGGGCGGCTCAGGCGAGGCCTGCGTGTCAACGATTCGATGGACATCAAAAAGCCAGAGGGTTATGTCGGCGGGCGATTCAAAAATAACTGGTATGTGGGTCTCGACAGCCAGCCTACAGAGACGAACGATACCCCAGATGCTTCCGGGCAGGGTTCCAACACCCGCGGGCTGGCGGTGCTCGAAGTGTTCCGGGTGGGGCAGGTGAACTCGATTTACTTTACCAATAACCTGCCATATGCCCAGGCGCTGGAGAATGGTCATTCGAATCAGGCGCCCGGCGGCATGGTCGGACTGACCGCATTGGATGCTGCGCAATATTTCCGGGAGGCAATGAGCGAGGTACGCAATGGTCGGTGATCAGTCCATGCGAATAGCTGACCTGCTGGAGAGCCGGGTAGCCATAATCTCGGCTTCTCTCGGCTTGCCGATCGCCTGGCCGAATATCGTATTCGATCCACCGGATGCGCCATACGCCCGTGTTTATGTTTTACCTGCACAAACTGTAGGTCAGGACATAGAAGGTGTGATGCGTACCTATCAGGGGATATTGCAGGTAAACATCATTACTCCCGCAGGCTCAGGCGTGAGCCAGGCAAGAGGGCTGGCCCAGTCGGTGGCAGATGCATTCCCTGAAGGACTGCCGCTGGTGGACGGTGATCTGACGGTTTACATCAACGGGCCGCCGCAGGTGAGACAACCCATCCAGGACCGGCCAACCTCGGCGCCCAACGGGTCCAGTGGCTCCATAACCTACACCATTCCCGTCAGCATGCAGTACCGCGCTGACTACTGACCCGCCAGATGGCGGGTTTTTTATTACCTAAATTCAGGAGAGTGCTATGGCATTCGCAATCCCTAACGGCTCGCGTGTGAACGTGGCCAAGGCCTATCAAGCCCCAATCACCTTTACCGCTGCCTCTAACGCGACGGAATGCGAACTGACCGTTGCATCGGCCTCCGGCATTCTGGCCGGTGACGTAGTTCAGGTGAGTTCCGGCTGGTTAAAGCTCGATAACATGGTGCTGCGCGTAAAATCGGTGACCAGTAATAAAATCGTGCTGGAAGCATTCGATACTACCGACACCACCAAATTCCCGGCAGGCACTGGCGCGGGCACGCTGCGCAAAATCGACTCATGGATCACCATGCCTCAGGTGATGACACTATCAACTGAAGGTGGTGACCAGCAGACCATCAGTGTGCAGTTCCTCGAAGATGACAAAGCGCGAACTATCCCAACGTTTAAAAACGCGGTGGTTCAGGTTTACACCTTTGCGCATGACCCTCAACTGGCGATCTACAAACGCCTCATTGACCTGGATGACTCCAGCGATACAACGGCGGTCTGGTTCCATAACCCACGCGGCAAAGCCGATCGTTTCTACTCAGCCAAAGTATCGTTCCAGCGCGTACCGCGCACGGAAATCAACGCCGTGGAAAGTAACGAGGCGCGCATGAACTTCGAATCGGACATGCAGATTTACCCGATCGCCGATTCATCCGTGACGCCGCTGGCGTTCCTGACCGACCTGCCGGCCACCAAATCGGTTGCTACAGGCGCAGCGCTGGATCTGGCGGTGGTAATGAAGGGCGGCTCAGCACCTTACACCTACGTTTGGAAGAAAGGCAGCACCGCTATTCCGGGCAAAACAGCATCGACGTTCAACATTTCGTCTGTCGCATCCGGTGATGCTGGCGTTTACACCTGTGAAGTCACCGACGCCGCGGGCAAAACCATCACCTCGGCTGCGTGTACTGTCACGATCAGCTAACTAATCAGGCCCGGTACGCCGGGCTTTTTTATGCGCATCGCACGCGCACATCGAAGAAAGTCTTTCAGCTGTGAGCCTGGGCAAACCGTTAACTTTCGGCGGATTTGCCGTGCGACAGGCTCACGTCTAAAAGGAAAATTAAAATGTCAGAACCTTCAATCGTCCCTTACGTAAAAACCACTCCCAAACCTTTTGGTGTGGACGTCGAATGGAAATGGCCGGGTGGCTGCGCGGTGCTAGAACTGCAATGCCTTCATGAAGATGGCCGACTTATGAAAGAACGCATCTTCTGGCCAGCTACCGTATGCCTTATTTCCGGGCTCAAAACTGGTGAGCGAGTGCAGGTGCGTCTGCGTCCAATTGCAGAGGATGGCTCAGCACGAGATTGGCGAGCCGGTGACTGGATCGAAGGGGTTTCTTCTGTCGATACCGAAGAGATTATTGAGGCGCTGGACGAAGAGATCCGTAACAGCTGCGCACTTCATGGCCTTAAAGGTGGCTGGTTTGTCGATAAAACCGGCAAGGCTTACATCCACGAAGCGCTGATTGGCGATGGCGTAGTGTCTCAAAACTACAGCGTTAAATTAAACGTCGCCGGCAAAGGCAAGCCGCACGAAGCTGGCATGACCCTCGGTGTTGAAGGTGAGCATAGCAAGGTTGAGTTTCTGGCCGATCGCTTTAAGGTGCATGAAGCCGCTTCATCCATCATCGAGAACGCCGTCGCAACAAGCGCGAAGACGAAGATTAGGCTTGGCGATGAAATGAAACATGCCATCATTGATGCCGTGCGTGAAAGCGATTTGTTCGCATCCCTCCTGGCAAAGATTGATGCGCAGACAGCTTCAGTAGTTGGCCTGCAACAGGCGATGCACGAAGCGGTGAACGATGCTCTCCTCAATGCGCTCAAGCCAGGCGGTCTGCTGTACAAACGATAACCCCCCATCACGCACTCGAATATTCAACCCGCTACGGCGGGTTTTTCTTTTCTAAGGAACCGAAATGACCAAATTTTCACTGATCCCCAACCCTACGTTTTCCGTGACCGCCAGTATCCCACGCGCCGGTGCCGAAGACGGCAAGCTGACGTTTACTTTCCGCCATAAGACGCTGGAAGAGCTGCGCTCCATGGACGAGAAGCTGCAAAAGGCCGCTGAAGGTAAAAAGACTGCCATCGAGCCCCAGGCCGACTACCTAATGGAAATTGTCGAGGGCTGGGCACTGCCGGATGAGTTCAGCCGCGAAAACGTTATTGTCCTTCTGCGAAACTATCCACGCGCGTTCGACAGCATCGGCCTGGCCTACACCAAAGAGCTGATGGGGATCCGCGAAAAAAACTAAGGCAGGTCGCCGCAGCGTTGTATACGCCGGGGCCGACGCTCGCGGAGCTGAGCGCTTTTGGTTTGACGCCTGAAGACGTGGAAGAAGAGGTGGGGATCCTGCCCTCGGTGTGGCGGTCCTTCACCATCTTCTCTTCCCTGGCGACCCAGTGGCGAGTCGGCGCGAGCGGGGCGACCGGCCTTGATTACAACGTTCTCCCCTGGATGTTCGAGTTACACGGGGTTGAGGATGCGGCGGCCTGCATGGCTGACCTTCAAATTATGGAAAGCGAGGCTCTCAAGGTAATGCATAAGGAGACGAAATAATGACAGACCAGATCGCCTCGATTACTTTGCGGGCCGATGTTTCTGACCTGAAAACAGCCAGCAATGAACTGGATAGGCTCGGCGAGGCGGCTGCTGGTGCCGTAGATAAAGCCGATGATCTGAATAGTGTGTTCCGCGCTGGTGCTGAATCTGCGAAACAGGGCAGCGAAGGTATCAAGGAGCAGCAGAACGCGCTCAAAGGGTTGCTGGAGAATATCGATCCGGTTACCAAGGCCTTAAACCGCCTGGATGAGCAGCAAGAATCACTGCGGAAATTTCAGGCCAAAGGTTTCCTGGATACCGAGACCTTTCAGGCTTACAACAAAATCCTGGATGACACCCGTCTCAAGCTGACCGATACCGGAGAAGCCGCGGCGCGCGCTCAGGCCGAATTAGCCGCTACCCAGGCGGCAGAGAAGCAGTCCGCAGCGTTAAAGAACCTGCTGGGTTCCATCGACCCGACAATCCGTGCGTTCAACTCACTGGATGAACAGCACGCACAGCTGGTAGCCCATTTCGAAGCAGGCCGCATTAACGGTGCTCAGTTCGAGCACTTCAACACAATCCTTAACCAGACGCGTGAGCGCCTCTCTGGTGTCGCCGACGTACTGCCAGAGGCGCTATCCCGGCAGGAAGCTGCTGCCCGGCGCGCTGGAATCTCCGTTGGCCAGTACAGCGCAGCGCTGCGCACGCTTCCGGCGCAGTTTACCGATATCGCTACGCAACTGGCGGGAGGGCAGTCTCCATTCCTTATCCTGCTCCAGCAAGGTGGGCAAATAAAAGATTCCTTCGGGGGGTTAAGTCCAATGCTCCAGGCTTTGCGGGACGCATTGTTTGGGTTTAACGAGGAGAGCAGAGAAACATCCGAGTCGGCAGCGGGGATTAGTGACGCTGCTGAAGGACTTAACAATACCAGTGAGGCAGCGGAGAAACTGGGGCGGGCCGGCGGGCTGCTAAATACCTTTAATCTTGCGATTGCTGGCTCGGTGGGTTTGCTGGCTCTTCTGGCTGGGGCTGCCTACAGTTCATCCCAGCAGTTCGACAATGTTGCCAGATCGCTCATTTTGATGGGCGGGGCTGGCTTTTCCTCCATGCAGCAACTGAACGACGCGGCAAAGGATGTTGCTGATAACGCTGGTGCTTCTTTGGCTGAGTCTGTTGATACCCTGGTCCAACTAAACGACACCGGGAAGTATACCGCCGACCAGATGACCAAAATTGCCAAATCCATTCTGGCTATGGGTGATGCAGGGCTGGATACGAAGGCTGCGCTGGCGGATTTTTCACGACTGGCAAACGATCCTATTAAAGCCCTGGCGAGCTTGAACCAGCAATATGGCTTTGTTGATGAAGCCATGATGAAGCACCTCATTACCCTGGAGAAAACGAAGGGGAAAACAGCAGCGGCAAACGAAGCTATAACGCTTTTTGCCGACACCATGGAGGATCGAAGTAATAAAATTGTAGAGGCCACCGATAATATCGGGCAGGCGTGGAACGGGCTTAAGGCTTTCTCCTCCGACATTTTCGGTCAAATCGGGGTTACCGTGCGCGCATGGGGAAACCAGATCATCGATATCTTCGAACTAGTTAAAGCTTCGATTAAAGACCTCTTCCTCAACATTACTTCACTGGACGCTAAATTCACCGGCACAATTGCTGGCTGGGCTGAAAAAATCCCTGGTGGTGGAGCACTGGCTAATTTCCTCGGCATGGACGTTGAGGCAATGAAAAAGGCTGGAGCGGAAGCGGACAAAGAGATTGAGGCGAACAAAAAACGCTATAACGAGCTTTGGAAGCGAGTAACCGATCCTAACGCGCAGGCTAAATATGAACGTGAGGCTCGCGGCTCAACAGTGGCAGGTGAAGGGGGAACAAGTCGCGAATCGAGAGATGCAGTCTCGAAGCTTGCTCAGGACTCAGACAAAAAGACCAAAGAGGCGAAAGCCACTCTGGAAGCTGGCGATCGCACCCTGGAGAACTACCGCGCCCAGGCCAGAACGTTAACTGAAACGCTCGAGACCCTCCGACAAACTGGCGAAACCCACGCTAAAAATACCGAGTTCAGTAAACAGCAATCTCGGTTTGCTGAATTGGATGAGGCAGCCAAAACCCGCGCGCTGACTGCTCAGGAAAAATCTTTACTGTCGAGCCGTGAGGCGATTATGAACGCCGCCAAGGTGGTTGATCAGAAGAATAAGGAAGTAGAGGCGCAGCAGAAGATTAACGGCCTGGCGCAGCAGGCGAATAAATACGTCACGCAGATGTCGGAAAAAACCGATGCATTGCGTGATAGTGCAGGCCTCAGCAGTCGGCAAACGCAGCGCATGATGGAAGAGGCGCAGCTTCGCCAGGGCTGGCTCAACGGTGGCGGTAAGCTTGACGATGCCGGTTATAAAAAAGAACTGGCAGCTCTCAGGAAATATTATGCCGAAGAGGACAAATTACGGGGCGACTGGAAGGCAGGGGCTGTTGCTGGCTGGAATGAATATCTTGACGCCGCCACGAATACCTATGATGCCGTGAAGAACGTCGCCAGCTCCACGCTGACCGGCTTGAGCAACATGCTGACTGAGCTTATGACAACTGGCACCGCTTCGGTTAAAGAGTTCGGGAAGTCTATGTTGAAGATGATTCTTCAGATAACCAATCAACTCTTGGTTGCCTATGCAGTTCAGGCTGCGATGGGTTGGATAAACGGTGGCTCTGGTGCTTCGGCGGGCGCTGGGCAATCCTTCGCTGTCCCTTCGTTTACCCCTAATGCCAAAGGTGGCGTATATGATTCACCGGGCCTCAGTAAGTACGTCAATGGGGTATACGACTCTCCTCAGTATTTCACCTTCCAGGGCGCATCGAAGTTTGCGAAAGGCGGTGTTTTCGCAGAGGCTGGTGAAGAAGCTATCATGCCGCTAACTCGGGATTCTGCCGGGAGGTTGGGTGTACGTGCCCAAGGTGGAGGCAGTATGGCCCCGGTTATCAACACCACGGTTAACGTCGATGCTGGTGGTTCGGTAACAACTCAAACGTCCAGTTCTGGTGATTCCATGGGGCGTGCACTAGCCGAGGAAATGCAGAATGCAGCTCTACAGGTGGTTCAGAAACACCTTAAGCCTGGTGGTATGATCTACAACTTCACCAAAGGTAGGTAGTGTTAACGTCATCCCCTGGTTAATATGTAAAAAAACATATTGTTCAGGGGATGATAATGAAAAAGGTTTTCACGACTGTGGTGTTAGCAATGACTCTTTCTGCGTGCGCTGGTAATGGCCTGGGTAATAACGTGCAAAAAAAAGCCAAGTATGATGAGCTGTCAAAATGCGATTTGGACATAGAATTTCCCTCTCAGGAGCCAAAAAATAAAAGGGAATTTGCTGAGTATCTTTCAACTCAGGCACGTAACGCATCTGCGGATCAGTTCGTAATTCAAAAGCGGATAGAAATCCTTCAAATGGTTGGGTGGAATGATTCTGTTGCCGATGCAATAGCTACATGCGGTGTCAAAAGAAAAGACAAGCGTAAGGAGTACGCCTCTGGAGTGTTTGAGGCGATGAAGTCAGCTACAGCTGGTGCTCATGAAAAGCAGGCGCTTATTGATGCCTACAGTTCGTGGGAATCATATGTGACCAGCCAAACACCTCTCGCCAAACAGGACTTTGATTCCAAGGTCGGCTATTACAAAAACATGTGAGTGCGTGATGATAATCCCAACACTAACGCGCGAGGAAGCCATTCAGAACGTAATGGCCAGCAGCAAACCCTCACTTGTAAGCATTGGTTATGGTGGGGATGTTGAAAGCCTTGGGGAGGCATTTAAGAATGACATCATCACCGCGTGCGGGCATGAAGATGTTCACTTTATAAAGGCTAAGTGGAGGCATGGGGCTTCATTCGGTGCCAGATGGCGTAGAGTAGATTTATTCTCGTCATTTGGTCGTGTCGTCTTTGGAATCTGCAATGACAGAGCGGCGGCTTATAGCTGGTCCGGCGATCGATTCTTTAATGGGTTAATTATTTCGCACTGGTCACGGGAACAGCTGAATGCAATAGATCTGATTTTGGCGCTACAAAGGAAAGAATACAATTCAGAGAAAGATCCAATCAGGAAGAAGGAAATAGCTGAGCGCCATATGCGGGTATCTTTTGATATCAACACTGTTGTCCATGAAGCGAATAATTTGGTGCGTCAAATTGACGCTCGCGCCGAGGCTATTCGAAGCTTATACGTAAGAGATCCTGCTGCGGCAATGGCAGATTTCCAGGCCCTAAAGGAACAATACGGTGATGTTTTGAGCGCTCTAGAACAACGAGTTTTTGGATAGTCTGCACCTCCGCATCAGATCCTAAATCTTCTTACTTTCAAGCCCACTCAGGTGGGCTTTTTGTTATTTATCGTCCAAATACCCCATGCGGCGACCAAGTATTGCAGCAAGCCTCCTTGCGTGCTCCTCCCCCTCACGCAGTATATCTGCCGTGAATGGGTCTTTTTTAGCTAGGTCTCTTAGGAACTCATCTTTCTCTTCTGCTGTCGCTGCCGCATTAAAAGCGGCTTGAGTAGAATCGAAGTCAACAAGATCGCTTTCAGAAATAGCCTTATCGGTATCCAACGTTTCTTGAAGTATCTGCACAATCTCAGAGTTCATAGAACGACCATTCCGTTTCGCTCGTTCTGCTATCGCATCGCGCATCCCATCTGGGAGGCGGAGGTTAAATTTATCCTGTAACTGGCTCGGGTACTTCGTCATGGCGCATCTCATGATACAAATTTTTATCATAATAGGATTAACTTGACACCATGAGCAATGGTGTTAAATTAATATCAATGGTGTCAAATTAATCCCAAAGGAGGGATCATGCAAAGCAATACCAAGAATGAAGCAAAGCTAACTTTGCGCTACCCGCAGGAAGTGAAAGATGCGTTTAAGAAGATCGCAAAAGAAGAGGGGCTTTCTGAGAATTCCGCCTTGGTTCAGGCATTGGTCTGGGCATTGAAGTTTCGGGAAGGTATGAATGCGCGCTAAAAACAGTGAAGCCCAGAAGTGCGCTAACACCCTGGGCCTCTTATCGAACAAATCCGGCAAGGAAAATATCGACATGAATATTGTAGCAAAATCAGATTACAACTTCCAAGGATTCGCATTTAACCCAGTGACAGAAGGCGGGGCTATCTGGTTTACCTCCACCGAACTGGCGAAGGCACTCGGTTATAAAAAAACTGATGCCATCAGCCAAATTTATGCACGTAATGCTGATGAGTTTTCCGAGTCGATGTCATTGACACTCAATATGAAGGTCAACGGGATAAACAATAGCTTACGTAACAAATCGGTCAGGGTTTATTCACTTCGAGGCGCTCATTTGGTTGCGATGTTTGCCTCAACACCAAAGGCCAAAGATTTCCGCCGCTGGGCGCTGGACATCCTGGATCGCGAGGTTCAGGACTCACCCATCGCCAAGCAGTTTTCTGATGAGGAGTTGGTGAGTCTTTGTTACTTGCAGCTCTGGATGGAAAAGAGCCAGCAGATCAGCAAGAAGCTCTATCCTGCGATGCGCGAACTGGGATCTGAACTTTCAGGCAAGCTACGCGATATCGCACATGAAACCAGGTACATGACGGACGAAACCAAAAAGATTTTACTCCGAGAAACACAAAACTTGGATAACACGAATTTTGTCGTAAGTAGCGCTCAGCCTGTGCTGGCAAAACTCCGCGGCGAAGACGGATGGATTCACTGATGGGCGCATGGGATGGCGCAAAAAGAAAAAGCCGATAGTTCGAGCTACCGGCTTCCTTTGAAACTTGTCATAAGGGTCCAACCAATGACTTCTTTAAATTTAGCAGTTCATGAACCAAATGTCGATCCCAAGCCACTGCCAGTGATTGAATGGAAGGGGTTGCGTGTTGTTACGACTGAAACGCTGGCCGCAGGTTATGGTTCTGATGAGGCTAATATTAGGAAAAACCTTTCGCGCAATGCCAGCCGCTTCATTGAGGGCATCCACATCTTCACCATTAAAGGCCAAGAGCTGAAGGATTTGCGAGTGACTAATAGTCACGCACAAATTTCGAGCAAAGCCCGCTCTGTTGTTTTTTGGACCGAAAAGGGCGCGGCCCGTATGTCGAAGATTGTTGATACTGACGAAGCATGGGCCTTTTTCGAACGCCTTGAGGATGCTTACTTCCGTCCAACTCCATCAATGGGTATCCCGCTGACCTATGAAGCAGCTCTGGAAGACCTCCTGACAAAAGTGAAAGAGAACCGCATTATTGCTGAACAGCGCGATCGTGCAGTTAAAGAGAAGCGCTGGATCTCTGAGAAACGCGAAGTAACCGCGATGGCAACAGCTTCCGCTGCTGTTCGTGCCAAAAACAAACTGGCTGAACGGGTAGGGGAAGGTAAGAACTTTGCTGCCATTATCCCGGTAGAGAAAAAACTCGGTCAGAAATTTAAATGGCAGCCGCTTCGTAAATGGTGCCGGGAGAATGATGCAACCCCTCACGACGTAGATGACCCGCGTTTCGGTAGCGTCAAGTCCTGGCCTCGCGCGGCATGGCTTGCAGTGTACGGCGTCGATCTTCGGAAGTTATTCTAAACGCAGTCAAATACAAACCCGCTTCGGCGGGTTTTTTATGGAGTAAATATGGCAGTTGAAACATACAGCTGGCGCTCGCAGCTCGGTGCTGGTGCGATTGAATATAGCCAGGCAGTACGCGCGGCGCAGTTCGGTGATGGCTATGAGCAGGTGGCCGATAACGGGATTAACTCCACGGCTATTCAGGTCCCTATGAAGCACACGGGCAACGAGTCGGAAGTGGACAGGATTCGTGATTTTCTCCTCGCTCATACCGTGAAAGCTTTCATCATTACGCCGCCAGGCGAAGAGAAGGGGCTTTACCGCGTCGTAGCCGATTCGATTCGTAAAACGCAGATCAGCAGCAAAGTTGCTGAGTTGACGTTCACCATCAAACGGGCTTACGGAGTGTACGCATAATGGCATTAGTCGATCAGGCGGCGATGCTGGCGCCGGGTGGCAGGGTCCGCCTGGTTGAAGTTGACGCCTCAGAGTTCAGTGGCGGGATCCACCGATTCCACTACGCACCTTTCCCCCATACACCCGAAGAGATCGATGCTGCCAATGGAGATGAACAAAAGCTCGGACCCAAGCCAATCGTCTTCGGTGGCAATACCTACGATTTTTGGCCATTTCAGGTTTCAGGCCTGGAGCTATCAACAGACCAGGCGGCGGAGCCCACCCTCAGCGTCTCAAACCTTGACGGCCATATCACTGCGCTGTGCCTGCAATTTAAGGACATGGTTAACGCCAAAGTGAGCATTATCGATACCTATGCGGTCTATCTCGATGCCGTAAATTACCCTGGTGGCGTAAACCCTACAGCTGATTCGTCAATGTTCACCCTTCAGACCTTCTGGCTTGACACGAAAACCTCCGAAGACGACGAAGTGGTTTCATGGTCACTCAGTAGCCCCGCAGACTTGCAGGGGCTTGTTATCCCAACCAGACAAATCACCTCTCTCTGCGAGTGGGCGCTGCGCGGGCAATACCGTAGCGGCGACGGCTGCACCTACAACGGCACGGCGTATTTTGATGCGAAGGGTAATCCTGTCGCTGACCCGGCGCTGGATGTGTGCGGCGGCTGCCTGAGTGACTGCCGTAAGCGGTTTGGTGCCGGGCTGGCAGAGCCTAATACCGCGACCCTTGATTTTGGGGGCTATCCAGCCACCGTGCTTTTTTCCCGATAACCGGACGTACCAATGAATAAAACCATAATGGCAGCTATCCGGGCACATGCGCTGGAGGAGTCCCCACGCGAGTGCTGTGGCTTCGTTATTCAGTCAGGCCGTCGCCAGCGCTACATTCCTGTGCCGAATACGCATGAAAAACCGACTGAGCATTTTCGCATCGACGGCGAGCACTGGGCTAACGCCGAAGATATCGGGACGATTATTCGCGTCATCCACTCCCACCCTGGCGACGGTGCCCGGCCTATTCCGTCCGATCTGGACCGACAACAGTGCAATAACTCCGGCGTGGTCTGGGGCATTTACGCGCCGGACAGCGATGAATACGCCGAGATAATGCCGGAGGCGGTGCCGCTTATTGGGCGTCCGTTTATCCTGGGCTCGAATGACTGCTGGGGGCTGATTATGGACTGGCACGCCATTCAGGGCGTCACGCTGAACGATTTTCGCGTTGATTACCCGTGGTGGGAAAGCCAGTACCCGGACAATCTCTATTTCGAAAACTGGGAGCGGGAAGGGTTTGTCGAATGCGACCCGTCGCCAGGCTGTATGGTCATCATGCAGGTTGAATCCAGTAAGTGGAACCACGCGGGGATCATTACTGAGGAAGGTGAGCTGCTTCACCATCTGTACGGCCAGCCTTCCTGCATTACCCCGTATGCCCGAGGCTATTTCAAAGACCGCACGATGATCTGCGTTCGTCACAAAGACCTGCCGCAGGAGATAAAGCCATGGCGCGTTTAACCACTATTCGTCTGTATGGCGCACTGGGCGCCCGGTTCGGGCGCGTGCATAAACTGGCAGTGCAGACATCTGCCGAAGCGGTAAAAGCCCTGTGCATCAATTTCGACGGGCTGGAAGACTACCTGATGAACGCCAAAAAGAACGGCATGACGTTTGCGGTGTTCCGCGGTAAACGCAACATCGGCGTTGATGACTTTAAGGCGCTGTCAGGGGACACCGATATCCGCATCGCACCAGTGATGGAGGGGGCCAAAAAAGCCGGCATTTTTCAAACCATCCTTGGTGCCGTGATGGTGGTTGCGGGCATTGTAGTATCTGGTCTCTCTGCTGGTTGGGCTGGGCCAGTTGGTGGGGCGATGATATCCGCTGGCATCGGTATGATGGCCGGCGGTATTTACCAGATGCTTTCGCCCCAGCCCAAAGGGTTGCAGGGGCGAGACGACCCTGACAATAAACCCTCTTATGCCTTTGGTGGCTCAGTTAATACCCTTGCGATGGGAAACCCGGTCGCGCTTCTCTATGGCGTCCGCGAGATTGGCGGCGCCATCATCAGCGCTGGCATAGTCGCCGAAGACATCTGATAACTCCTTTCTGAATATCAAGCACCCAGTCGGGTGCTTTTTTTTATGGATGTATTATGGAAGCGATCACTGGTGCAAAGGGTGGCAGCCAGAAGCAGCACACACCTGTAGAACAACCTGATTCTGCGCAGTCAATGGCGCGCTGCCGCATGCTGCTGGCGCTCGGGGAGGGTGAGTTTGCTGGTGGCCTGGATGCGACCCGGATATTCCTGGACGGTACGCCGTTGGGAAACCCCGACGGAACGATGAATTTTGAAAATGTGTCATGGGATTTCCGGCCTGGCACGCAGACCCAGACACCAATACCGGGATTCCCAGCAGTCGAGAATGAAACTACGGTTGGCGTATCGCTGACAAAGGCCACACCATGGACCCGCGCACTGAGTAACACCCAGATTGACGCGGTGCTGGTTCGTATTGGCATCCCTGGGTTACAGCAGCAGGAAAACGATGCGGATATTGTCGGCACTACGGTTCAGTACCATATTGATCTGGCGGTGGACGGTGGCGCTTACTCGACAGTCATGACTAAAACCGTCACAGAGAAGCTCAGTTCGCTCTATGAACTAACCCACCGTATTAATCTTCCCAAAGCCAGCACTGGCTGGCAAATTCGAGTGGTGCGTGACACCGATGACACCACCAGTCAGATGTTACAGAATAAAACGCAGGTACAGGCAATCACTGAGGTGATTGATGCGCGCCTGCGTTATCCCCATACGGCGCTGCTGTATGTGTCGTTCAACGCCAAATCGTTCAATAATATCCCGAAGGTTTCCTGTAAACCTAAGGGGCGCATTATCCGCATCCCTTCGAATTACGATCCGATAGCCCGAACCTACAGCGGCACATGGGACGGGACGTTTAAGTGGGGCTGGACGAATAACCCGGCCTGGATTTGGTTCGATGTTCTGACAGAGCCGCGTTTCGGCCTTGGCCGCCGCGTGACGCCAGAAATGCTCGATAAGTGGGAGCTCTATCGCATCGCCCAGCGCTGCGACCAGAAGGTACCCGACGGGAAAGGAGGAAGCGGTACCGAGCCGCGCTTCATGTTTGACGTGTACATTCAGGCGCAGGCCGACGCCTGGCAGGTGATCAAGGATATCGCCGCAGGGTTCAATGGCATGACGTTCTGGGGCAACAATATGTTCAATGTTGTCTCGGACATGCCGGCGGATACGTCGAAGCTGCAAATCCTTACCCGCGCTTCGGTGGTGGGCAAACCGGTTTACTCGAGCGGCAGTGAAAAGACCCGCTTCTCCAGCGCGCTGATTAACTTCAGCGACCCTGACAATCACTATCAGGACCGCACAACAGCAGTGATGTTCCCGGACCTGGTTAAGCAGTTCAAGTTTAAACAGACGCAGATCACCGCAATCGGCTGTACGCGCGAGAGCGAAGCACAGCGCCGTGGCGGGTGGGCGGTGTATTCCAACTCACTCGACCGGATTATTACGCTACAGACCGGGCTTGATGGCTATGTCTACGTGCCGGGTACCGTGTTTGCATTTGCTGACGAACGCCTTTCAGGGCGTGTTTATGGCGGGCGTATAACCGGATATAACGCCGGGTTGAAGGCTGTGACAACCGATCGGGGAACCAGTGCCGTTGCGGGTGACACACTGATGATCCGCACACGGGGCGGTACCGTTGAAAGCAGGGTGATCCAGGCCGTAAACGGCACGCAGCTGGTGGTTGCCACTCCTTTCACGGCAGCGCCGTTACCCAATGCTGTATTCGTCATCGATGCCGGGCAGTTACGCCTGCAATACTTCCGCGTTACGAACCTGAGATTTGATGATGAAGAAAACACCTTCACAATCACCGGGGCCGAATATAACGCATCAAAATATGATGCGGTCGACAACAATGCCCGCCTGGACACGCCGCCAATCAGTCTGATACCAACCGGCCTCGTTAACCAGCCGACCAATATCGCGGTATCGAGCTATGACGCAGTGCGCCAGGGGCAGCGAGTGGCTACCCTGACGGCATCCTGGGATGCGCCGGTCGACAAGAACGGCAAACCACAGGCGGATGTCATAGCCTATCGGGTGCAGTGGAAGCGCGGCGACAATGAGTGGGTTAACGTACCGGAGACCGGTCTTCGCAATATCGAAGTGCCTGGCATCTTCGAGGGTGATTATCTGGTCCGTGTACGCGCGATCAACTCCGGCGGTGCATCGAGTCTCTGGGCAACTTCCACGCTTACACACCTGAAGGGACGCGCGGGTGAGGTACCCAAACCTGTCGGGCTTAAGGCCTCCGAAGACGTCGTATTCGGAATCAACGTCACCTGGGGATTCCCGGCTAATACCGGCGACACCCTGAGCACTGAGCTGCAATACAGCATTGCCGCTGACGGCTCGAATCCGATGCTTTTGGCATCTGTACCGTATCCGCAGAAACTTTATCAACAGATGGGGCTGAAGGCGGGGCAGGAATTCTGGTACCAGGCACGGCTTGTCGACAGGATCGGGAATCAGAGCGGGTGGACCGACTGGGTGCGCGGACAGGCCAGCATCGATGTATCCGATATCACCGATGCAATCCTGGAGGACATGAAAGGCTCCGATACGTTCAAGGACCTGATCGAGAACGCGGTGGACAGCAATGAAAAAATTGCTGGCATGGCTAACGATATCAAACAGGCCAATGACGAACTGGAGCAGCAGGCGCAGGAAATCGCAAAAAACGCCCAGGATATCGGGAAAGTTCAGACCAGCGTTACAAACCTGTCGAGCAAGGTCGGAGATGTGTCTTCTTCTCTGAACGAGCTTGAGCAGACAGTGGCAACGGCCGATACCGCACTGGGCCAGCGTATCGACAGCATCAGCGTGTCTGTGGACGGCATGGCGGGGGGAGTGAAGAACTCCGCCATCGCGATTATTCAGGGCAACCTGGCGCAGGTGGCCGCGCGCAAAACGCTGTCGGCATCGGTCGCCGGTAACAGCGCGCAGCTGGATCGCATTGATGAGGTGATCGTCAACGAGAAGGAGGCAACGGCGCGTTCGCTGCTGAGTTTGCAAACTGACGTGAACGGCAACAAGGCATCCATCAACAGCCTGAACCAGACGTTCTCCGATTATCAGCAGGCCACGGCCACGCAGATAAACGGCATCACGGCGACCGTCAACGGACACACATCAGCCATCACAACCAACGCTCAGGCCATAGCGAACGTTAATGGTGATCTGAAAGCGATGTACAGCATCAAGGTTGGCGTCGCCAGCAATGGACAGTATTACGCCGCAGGGATGGGGATCGGCGTCGAGAACACGCCATCCGGCATGCAGTCGCAGGTCATCTTCCTGGCTGACCGCTTCGCCGTAACGCACCAGGCCGGAGCGACCGTTACGCTTCCTTTCGTTATCCAGAATGGGCAGACCATAATTCGGGACACGGTCATTGGAGACGGGACGATTGGAAACGCCAAGATCGGCAGCTATATCCAATCTTCAACCTGGGACGGCACCGGGAACGTTGGCTGGCACATCAACAAATCTGGCTACGCGACGTTTAACAACGTGACCGTTCGCGGCTCGATTTACGCCACAAACGGTAATTTTTCTTTCAATGGCTCCGGCAACACAACGGTGATTAATGGTAATGGCGTAACCATTAATATTCCGGGTGGCGGCCGCATCGTACTGGGGACGTGGACATAAAATGCCGACAGGACTACTGATAGAACTAAATGACGGCGGAAAGCGCATGGAGATAACTGCGGGCCTGCGATGCCCGTCGTTTGGGGCCAACTTTGACAGTGGCTACCAGAAAGCCAAGTACGCTGATGTTGCCGGTTATGTTTCCGGGGCGCAGGTGCTGTTTATCCCTCACGCGACGGCTTACCTTGATTCAGGGCTGCTTCATAAAATGAACTCGGTCACCATATCCGGTGGACGCGTGACGCAGAACTCCACGATGAAGGATGTAAGCATCAGTGAGCGTGAAAGTACGTACACGTTCCCCGGAAGCCTCTGGCAGATATTTCCGTCAGGCCAGCGTAGTGGGGTGGGGCTGCTAATCAGCAACAGCACTGACTTCACCTCAATAACCAATGCCACGCAGTCAGGGCAGTGTATCTGGAAGGGGACCGTCAATGTCCCCACAGGCGGCTGGGCAGTTCCCACGATAGCGGGATACGACAAGTCCAAATATATTGTCTTTGGGCGCTGCAATAGCGGCAACACCGTCGATTTCGATGGCAACACGGTCAGGTTCTTCAGCCCTCCATCCACCAACGATGATGCTCCAACGACCGGCACGATAGATATTGTCATCTTTGCCAGTGGCGTGGCGCCGCAGCCGGGCGCGGGGCTCAATATCTTCAATGCTGCCGGAGTCTGCACTTTTTCAACGACGAGAAGGCCTTTCGTCTACCTCAATCAGCTCTGGACGCCTTCGAAAAATGCCGTGAGCATCGGCAGCGGCTATGTTCCGCTGGGCAGATTCGGGCTGATGGCTCACGAAGTAAATGGCATGTACGTGTATCGAATGTTCGGAATAAAAATACAGAACGGCAGTGCTTCAGTTCAGGGTGGGAAATATCTGGGGCGCGAGCGGTATGCAATTTTTGGTAATGACACGGTAACGCCACTGAACCTTCCCGTTCTTCCCGATATGTACGTCTGAATAAACTGTCTTTTTAATCAACCCCGCTCCGGCGGGGTTTTTTATTGCCTGGAGAAAATATGCTTTATAACACTGGCACCATCGCCATTAACGGAAATACAGCCACCGGCACCGGCACGAACTGGACGGCACCGGCCAGCCAGATTCGGGTTGGCCAGACGTTGTTTGTTCTTTCTAACCCGGTACAGATGTTTCAGATCACCGCCATCAACAGTGCGACGTCACTGACGGTTACGCCTGCCGCGTCTCCGGCGTTGAGCGGCCAGAAGTACGGCATTCTTGTTACTGATAGTCTCTCAGTCGACGGCCTGGCGCAGAGCATGTCTCAGCTCATCAAAGAGTATGACGAGAACATTGGCGCATGGGAGACGTTCGCCACCACCTCAGCAAACCAGAACATCACGGTAACCATCAACGGAACCTCCGTTAATATTCCCAGCATTGGTAAATTACTGCAGAAGGGTACGAATGGCGCTCTGGCAGTTAACCAGGGCGGTACTGGAGCAACAACCAAGGAAGACGCTCGCTCAAGTTTAGGTTTGGGAGACTCTGCTACCAGGAACGTTGGAATTGTGTCTGGAAACTTAATGCAGGTTGGATCATTTGGCCTGGGGCAGAACGCGGATATCTCAACTGGAGTGACTCAGCTGCATGTCGGTAATCCATCTTCCAATGTCACACGATTTTCTTACGTCCCGTCGAGCGTTGGAATAGGTTTTTTGCCTAGCCAGTGGCGAGCTGGTTTTGAAATAAAATCTACAGGTGCAACCGGTTTTCAGCTCTGGGCTTCCTCTTATGGAACCACGCCACGTGCGGCTATCAGGATCGCCGATTCATTTGGCAATGGATACACCGATTTTGCAGAATTCTATACAACTGTGAATACAACAAAGGCCAGCGATGGAACGCTTAAGGCAGCATCACCTGTAGCCCGTATTGTGAAAAGCCAGGAGGAATGTCAGCGCACTGATATCGACGAACAAGGATTCTCATGGTGCGGCTGTGGTACGGCGAACGCCGAGGCGGATGGAATAACCATTTCCCGCCTTGATGTTGGGGTTTACATGCTCACCGGTTCGGCTGGTCTTGCCTCATCAGGCTGGCAATTACTGCCGCCAATGGACCCGGGTGGAATGGGAGAACTGGGTGTTGTTGAAGCGGAGCAGACAGAAAGCGGTGGGCTGACAATTCGGCTTTTTAAGCGGAAATACATGCTTAGCGAAGAAGGCGAAATTGTTAAAACAAAAGGGGCTCCTATGGATGTTCCGGCGAACAGCTGGATCGACGTTCGCCTCGATATGCCAGAGGATAGCATCTGGAAAACAAGAGCTTCCGAAGCTTCTCTTGAACTGACAGAGCAGCCTGCCGAAATTCAGCCTTAAAAATTAATAGGCGAACCCAAATTGATCTGCATTCCATTTGAAACTACTGTATATAAACACAGTAATAAATGGAGTGCAGATTATGCCCCGAATTTCAGATATTCAGGCCGCCTTTATTGCGGCCATAGAGCTTAACCCAAAGGGCTACCGCTACCTGAGAACAGACAGCTTTATAGAAAAGTTGCGTGGTTTTAACTGGCACTTCACCCGAGCCGACGCCAATGCATGGATAGAGCGCAATCAGCCAGGCTTCGCTGACAAGACGACAGACGGTAGCGACAACAGGTACTGGATCCTGCGTAACATGGGGAGGGTGCACTGATGGGATTTCCTTCACCGGCGGCTGATTTCGTAGCACCGCGTTTATCTCCGGAAATTATCTGCGGGATCGGCATGGACAGCCGCATCCTCGAAACCTCGTCTGGCTTTGCGGTTATCGAGCCGTGCACCAGACTGGTACAGAATCAGGTTCTGCTAATCCTCAGCGGCGGACGGACTCAGTTTGCCAGGGTCATGGGCAGGGCGCTGATTTGTGATGATGGTGAAGCGATAGAGGGGGAGGCTGCGGAAGAGGTTGAGGTGATGGGGCGGGTGACATTCTTCATCAACAGCGTGATGCAGGATGACAGGGTGGTGTGATGGGGCATGGGTGGGGCATAAAGTTACCGCGAAACGACGTTAGTTCATTGCACATGACAAATCGTATCGCGGCAACATAGCAGAAGTTACCGCACATCAATCCAACATCAAGCCACTTCGTTAAAAGACTTAATAGTCTCCAGATGAAGATCGCCTGCAGTACCGGATTTCCGAGGAAAGGGATTAGAGTAATGACGTCATGGCTGCTTAACGAGCTGCCGATCCCCAGCATGATCCCGCAAAAAGAGAGAAGCGCCACGGGCAGCATAAAGGTTTTGCCCAGTTGCTGGAAAAACTCCCACAGCGATATTTTTTGTGCTGCTTTCGTCGTCATAAAACGACTCCTTAAATGGTAGAAAGAGATTTAACGACCGCGATGGGGCGAGAAGATAAAACGTTTTATCAAACTTTATTGCGCGCTAAATCACATTCTCAGGCTTTTACTGGTAGTATAAAGATAACGTATTGATAAAACGTTTTAGCGATCTCATTCTCAAGGAGTCACGCCACCACATGGCTGTAGCGAAAAAGATCACCATCAACGATGTCGCGCTGGCGGCGGGGGTTTCCGTCAGCACCGTTTCGCTGGTATTGAGCGGGAAGGGGCGCATCTCTCCTGCTACGGGTCAGCGCGTCAACGAGGCCGTTGAGCAACTGGGCTTTGTGCGTAATCGCCAGGCGTCGGCGCTGCGCGGTGGGCAAAGCGGGGTGATAGGGCTGATTGTTCGCGACCTCGCGTCGCCGTTTTATGCAGAACTGACCGCCGGGCTTACCGAGGCGCTTGAAGCGCAGGGGCGAATGGTTTTCCTGCTCCACGGTGGGCGCGAACCGGAGCAACTGCTCTCCAGGCTGGATAAGCTGCTGACGCAAGGGGTGGATGGGGTGATCGTGGCCGGCGCGTCCGGTGTGGGCAGTGAATTGTGTGAGCGCGCGGCGCAGAAAGGCGTACCGCTGGTGGTTGCGTCGCGCGCCAGCTATCTCGACGAAGCCGATACCCTTCGGCCGGATAACATGCAGGCCGCGCAAATGCTGACCGAGCATCTTATTCATCGCGGCCATCAGCGCATCGCCTGGCTCGGCGGTAATAGCTCGTCCCTGACGCGTGCCGAGCGGGTGGGCGGTTACTGCTCCACGCTCATCAAATACGGCTTGCCGTTTCACAGCGAATGGGTGGTGGAGTGTGAATCCAGCCAGAAAAAAGCCGCCGAAGCCATCGGCACGTTGCTTCGCAACAGCCCGACGATCAGCGCGGTGATTTGCTATAACGATGTGATTGCGATGGGGGCGTGGTTCGGCTTGATCCGCGCCGGACGCCAGAGCGGTGAGGGCGGGGTAGAAACGTTCTTCGGCCATCAGGTAGCGCTGGGGGCATTTGCGGATGTCGGTGAAAATGCGCTAGACGATCTCCCCATCGTCTGGGCAACGACGCCGGCTCGTGAAATGGGGTACACCCTGGCAGACCGAATTATGCAGCGTATTGAAAATAGGGACGTGCAGGCCGGGCATCAGATTGTGGCGGCGCGGTTAGTGACGGTGAAGTAATCTCCGCTGCACATCGCCCGGCAATAAAAAACCCCTCATGCGAGGGGTTTTTCGTTTACTGCTGCGGTACTGCCGGCGGCGCAGCCGGTTCAGCCGGTGCCGGAATGCCCAGCGTCGGCATACCAAACATGCCGACAAAATCTTCCAGCGGCATTTTGTCGCCGTTGAGCGTTACCTGGCCATTAGCATATTGCAGGCTGGTGGAAATGGTGTTGTCTTCCACCTTCGTGATGCGGAACATCTGGCCCATCGCCGCCAGGCCTTTCACCTGTTGGTTTGCCAGTTTACCTGCATCTTCTTCACCATACCCTTCGAGTTTCGCAATCTGCGTCATGAACTCGGTTGCCATATCCATCGGGATGGTCAGCTTGCTGTCGAGCGATTTCACGCTGCGGTCAACTTCCTGCGCCAGGGTCTGCGGCTCGCCGGTCGCGGCCGCCGGATCCTTCAGGAACAGCGACAGGTTGAAGTTGGTTTCGCCTTTGTCGTTTTTCCAGCTCAGTGGCGCAACGGTAATTACCGGCTCGCCTTTCAGCAGGATCGGCAGGTTATTAAACAGCACGGCCATCGCCTGCTGCTGGTACGCCTGCGGGTTCTGTTGCAGGGCGGCATCGGTCAGCAGAGCCTGGCTCTCTTTACTGTATTTCTGGCTAAATTCGTGCCATGCCTGGCCGTCAATGTTGCCAATTTTCAGTGACAGCTTGCCGGTACCCAGGTCCTGATTCTGTACTTTCAGGCTTTTCAGGCTGTAATCCAGCTGGGTGTTGATGCTTTTACCGTCTTTGGAAACGTCAGACTTGCCGTCCAGATCCATGCCTTCCAGCACTGCCATCTCTTTACCTTCAATCGCAATGGCGATCTTATCGAGGCTCAGCTTCTGATCGCCAATACGCTCGTCAAAATCGGTCATACGGCTATTGCCGCTGGCTTTCAGGTTGTTGAAGGTAAGCTGAACCTTCTGGTTATATTCATTGACTGAATTCACCAGGCCGCTGGCGGCATCGCCGGTCAGAGAGACATTCTTGCCGTCGCGATCGGCATCAAGCTGGAAATTACCGCCGCTGAAGGCGACTTTATCGGTGCCTTGTTCGTAATTCAGCGCTTTCAGGTCGATGTCGGAACGCGTATCACCGGCATAGCTGATGCGGGTATTGATCTCAAACGGCGACTCATTTTTCGCCATATCGAAAATTGGCTTTGTCACCTCGTTATTTACCAGTACGGTTCTGGCGGATGCCATAGAGGGGATCAGGTTAAACTTTTTCAACTGCGCCAGCGGGAACGGACCGTGGCTGACCACTTCATCCAGTACCACGCTCTGGCCCGGTTTCAGCCAGGCGTTCTGATTGCCCGCTACCGGCTTCACCACCACCTGCATATGGCTGGTAAAGACGCCACGCTGGTAGTTCTGGTAGCTCAGCTCCAGACCTGCTTCAGGCGCGCTGCGCTTAATTTCGCTGTTTGCCTGTGCCATCATCTCTGCCAGACGGCTTTCCAGCTGTTTCCCGGTATACCAGGAAGCACCCGTCCAGATCACGCCTAAAGCAACAATCACTCCTACCGCTACGACCGATTTTTTCATTGCGATTATCCCTAAAATGAAACCAGGCGGTTAAAACCGCCTGGTGTTACAACGCCTGTTACTAGCTTAGCAAGAGTTGTTAAAAAATTCAGTAAGTCCCTAAAGCTTATTAAAAACGCGCGCCAGGCGACCAGTGCCGCTCACGAAGACAGGCGACTCGTTTGCCGGGACAAAAGCGGACTCCCCCGGTTTAAGCAACAGACGCTCGCTACCGTTATGCAACGTCGCTTCGCCTTCCACACAGAACAGGATCGCGGCGCTCTCCTGTGCAATGGCGGTTTCGTCTGCGCTGAGGTCATGCAGGGAGAAGGCAAAATCGTCAACCGGAATCGGGAAGTCCAGCTCTGCGCCGTTTTTCACCGGTTGAGTAAGCAGCTCCGCAGCAGGTTTCGCCACGAACTTCACGTTGGCAACCAGCTCAGGGATGTCGATGTATTTTGGCGTCAGGCCCGCGCGCAGTACGTTATCGGAGTTAGCCATCACCTCCAGTGCCACGCCATTCAGGTAGGCGTGCGGGGTTTCAGCGAACAGGAACATTGCTTCGCCCGGGTTGAGCTTCACCACGTTCAGCAGCAGCGGAGAGAAGAGGCCGCTGTCGTCCGGATAAAACGCGGAAATTATGCGAATGGTGTCCCATGGCTCACCCTGCTGGCCGTTCAGCGCGGCTTTCAGCACCGCCAGCGCGTGGGATTTTTCCTCGCCCTGCATATTCAACAGGCTGGCAAACAGCGCGCTCAGGGCTTCTGCGTTCGGGTTTTCCAGGAAGTGGGCGATCGCGTTGTGAGCCCCAGCGACCGGTTGCAGCAGGGAGATGATCTCGGAAAACTCGCGGAAGGCATTCATCGCCAGGAAAGGGGTAAGGGCGAAAACCAGTTCCGGCTTGTGGTTAGGATCTTTGTAGTTACGCTCTGCGGCGTCTAACGGAATACCGGCGGCATTTTCTTTGGCAAAGCCCAGCTCAGAGGCTTTTTTGTTCGGGTGAACCTGAATGGAGAGCGGCTGGTCGGCGCACAATACCTTGAACAGAAAAGGCAGCTCACCAAAACGATTCGCCACTTTATCGCCGAGCAGCGCGGTTTTGTCGGCATCGATGACATCACGCAGGCTGCGTACCTGGCCGCTGGCATCTTCAATTTTTGAGCTGCTCTTCGGGTGCGCGCCCATCCACAGCTCTGCCATCGGCAGGTTGTCCGGGTTGGCGATACCGTAGAGATCCGTTAACGCAGTTTTACTTCCCCAGGCGTAGTTTTGCACTGAGTTGATGAGTTTTTGCATTATCAAGCCCTAATTCATATGTGGAATTAACTTCGCGTATTAAAGCAATAAACCGAATGGAAGTAACCTGCGGATGTAAAAAGTCGTACTAGTCTCAGTTTTTGTTAAAAAATTGTGTAGGATAAGCTGACTCGCTTTTAAGCCGGGCAGCGGAACATCTGCCCTGAATAAACAGACCGAAGCAGTAAGTGAGAGAACAATGTCGAATAAACCCTTCCATTATCAGGATCCTTTCCCCCTCAGTCAGGATCGGACCGAGTATTACCTTTTAACCCGCGATTACGTTTCTGTCTCTGAGTTTGAAGGGCAGGAGATCCTCAAAGTTGACCCGCAGGCGCTGACGCTGCTGGCGCAGCAAGCCTTCCACGATGCTTCCTTTATGCTCCGTCCGGCGCATCAGCAGCAGGTTGCCGATATTTTGAGCGACCCGGAAGCCAGCGAGAACGACAAGTACGTTGCCCTGCAATTCCTGCGTAACTCTGATATCGCGGCGAAAGGCATTCTGCCGACCTGCCAGGACACCGGCACGGCGATTATCACCGGTAAAAAAGGCCAGCGCGTCTGGACCGGCGGCGGTGACGAAGCGGCGCTGGCGCGCGGCGTCTACAATACCTACACCGAAGATAACCTGCGCTATTCGCAAAACGCGGCGCTGGATATGTACAAAGAGGTGAACACCGGCACCAACCTGCCTGCGCAGATTGACCTCTATAGTGTCGACGGTGACGAGTACAAATTCCTCTGCATTGCCAAAGGCGGCGGTTCAGCCAACAAAACCTATCTTTACCAGGAAACCAAAGCGCTGCTTACCCCGGGCAAGCTGAAGAACTATCTGGTTGAGAAGATGCGCACCCTCGGCACTGCGGCCTGCCCGCCGTACCATATCGCGTTTGTGATTGGCGGTACGTCTGCTGAAAGCACCCTGAAAACCGTTAAGCTGGCCTCAACCAAATACTACGATGGCCTGCCAACGGAAGGTAACGAACATGGTCAGGCGTTCCGCGACGTGCAGCTTGAGCAGGAACTGCTGGCCGAAGCGCAGAATCTTGGGCTGGGCGCGCAGTTTGGCGGCAAATACTTCGCGCATGACATTCGCGTGATCCGCCTCCCGCGCCACGGTGCATCCTGTCCAGTGGGGATGGGCGTGTCGTGCTCTGCGGATCGTAACATCAAAGCGAAGATCAACCGCGACGGCATCTGGATCGAAAAGCTGGAGAACAACCCGGGCAAATACATCCCTGAAGAACTGCGTAAAGCGGGTGAGGGCGAAGCGGTACGCGTTGACCTGAATCGCCCAATGAAGGAGATCCTGGCGCAGCTTTCGCAGTATCCGGTTTCAACGCGCCTTTCCCTGAACGGGACGATTATCGTGGGCCGCGACATCGCCCATGCGAAGCTGAAAGAGCGCCTGGACAACGGTGAAGGGCTGCCGCAGTACATTAAAGATCACCCGATCTACTACGCAGGCCCGGCAAAAACGCCTGATGGGTATGCTTCCGGCTCGTTAGGCCCAACGACGGCGGGCCGTATGGACTCCTACGTCGACCAGTTGCAGGCCAACGGTGGCAGCATGATCATGCTGGCGAAAGGCAACCGCAGCCAGCAGGTGACGGACGCGTGCCACAAGCACGGCGGCTTCTACCTCGGCAGCATCGGCGGCCCGGCAGCGGTGCTGGCACAGGGCAGTATCAAGAGCCTGGAGTGCGTGGAGTACCCGGAACTGGGTATGGAAGCGATCTGGAAAATTGAAGTGGAAGACTTCCCGGCGTTCATTCTTGTGGATGATAAAGGTAACGACTTCTTCAAACAGATCCAGTCTTCCCAGTGTTCGGCGTGTGTGAAGTAATTCTGTAAATTGCCGGGTGGCGCTGACGCTTACCCGGCCTACATTCTCGTAGGTCGGGTAAGGCGCAGCCGCCACCCGACATCAAAAAGAGCGCACAAAGCGCCATAACGTTTCTCAGAAGTCATCAATACTTATCTCTTAAGCATGTGAGCAATCCCATCTTTGTTATCAAGGAGTAAGTAATGACAATGCATCGCCGCGAGAAAGACTCCATGGGCGCCATCGACGTCCCGGCCGACAAGCTATGGGGCGCGCAAACCCAGCGTTCGCTGGAGCATTTCCGCATTTCGACAGAGAAAATGCCCGTCTCGCTAATCCAGGCGCTGGCGTTGACCAAACGTGCTGCCGCCAAAGTCAATCAGGATCTGGGCCTGCTGGATGCCGATAAAGCCTCGGCCATCATCAATGCCGCCGACGAAGTGCTGGCGGGCAAACATCCCGACGAATTCCCCCTTGCCATCTGGCAGACCGGCTCAGGCACCCAGAGCAACATGAACATGAACGAGGTGCTGGCGAACCGCGCAAGCGAGCTGCTTGGCGGCGTACGCGGCATGGAGCGGAAGGTTCACCCGAATGATGACGTGAATAAAAGCCAGAGTTCCAACGACGTGTTCCCGACGGCCATGCACGTGGCGGCCGTCATCGCTATCCGCGAGCAGCTTATCCCGCAGCTCAACGCGCTCAAATCTACGCTTAACGAGAAAGCGCAGGCTTTCGGCGACATTGTAAAAATTGGTCGTACGCACCTGCAGGACGCCACGCCGCTGACGCTTGGCCAGGAGATCTCCGGCTGGGTGGCGATGCTGGAGCACAATCTTAAGCATATAGACAACAGCCTGCCGCATCTGGCGGAGCTGGCGCTCGGCGGAACGGCGGTTGGCACCGGGTTAAACACCCATCCCGAGTACGCGGTGCGTGTGGCCGAAGAGCTGGCGAAGATCACCGGGCAGCCGTTTGTTACCGCCCCGAATAAATTCGAAGCGCTGGCGACCTGTGATGCGCTGGTCCATACCCATGGCGCGCTGAAAGGGCTGGCAGCCTCGCTGATGAAAATCGCCAACGACGTGCGTTGGCTGGCCTCCGGCCCGCGCTGCGGCATCGGCGAAATCAGCATTCCGGAAAACGAGCCGGGTAGCTCCATTATGCCGGGTAAAGTAAACCCGACGCAGTGCGAAGCCATGACCATGCTGTGCTGTCAGGTGATGGGTAATGACGTTGCGGTCAACATGGGCGGCGCGTCGGGTAACTTCGAGCTTAACGTCTATCGCCCGATGGTGATCCACAACGTACTGCAATCGATTCGTCTGCTGGCCGATGGCATGGAGAGCTTTAACGAGCACTGCGCGGTGGGCATTGAGCCTAATCGCGAGCGAATCAGCCAGCTGCTGAATGAGTCCCTGATGCTGGTCACGGCGCTAAACACCCATATTGGTTATGACAAAGCGGCCGAAATCGCTAAAAAAGCGCACAAAGAGGGGCTTACCCTGAAAGCCTCTGCGCTGGCGCTGGGCTACCTGACGGACGCCGAGTTTGATGCCTGGGTCCGCCCGGAAGCGATGGTGGGCAGCATCAGGTAATCACTGCGCCACATACAGGTGCAGCCGCGGGATAATCAGCTGTAGCGGCTGTGCCTGGGGTTTATAGCGATGCTGAACGTTTTCAGCATCGTAGTTTAGCAGTTCTCCGATATCCGGCACCACCGCACCCTGATCGGCATCGTAGAGCGCAATCAGCGGTGTCGGGCAGGCGTGTTGCACCTGCTTTTGCTGTCCCGCATACCAGACACGAGCGATAGGCTGCACCTTCACCGGACGCTTTATTTTAAGACGGGTATCAGCCGGCAGGGAGGCAATGCTGTGGTACTCCTGCTCCAGCCGTTCAATCCACTGTTCCCGCGACCACGGGGCGACCGTTCGCGGCGATTTCAGGCTTTTCTCCAGCTGAGCCAGGATCTCGTCGCGCGTGAAGTTTTTAATGATGTGCTTGTTGGCCCAGCCGAAGCGCAGCGTGGCGGGGTGGCGCAGTACCGTCAGCGTGCGGTAAGCATTCAGGGTGATCAGC
Organism: Enterobacter cloacae complex sp. S2; assembly: GCF_015159675.1. Classification (NCBI taxonomy): domain Bacteria; kingdom Pseudomonadati; phylum Pseudomonadota; class Gammaproteobacteria; order Enterobacterales; family Enterobacteriaceae; genus Enterobacter; species Enterobacter cloacae complex sp. S2. Next base: position 57,677 of record NZ_JADDTS010000006.1, on the reverse strand, counting down.
CCCGGAAGCTGGCGATGCACCCATTCAAAACGGGCAGCCGGTGCCAGCCCGGACTCAACGGTCACGATTTTCTCGAAGGCGGCTTTCAGCGTATTAATATGCGTAATTTGCGCCTCAATGGCTTCACGTGTTGCGGTATCCGTTTGCAGACAGATGACGCCGGGCAGGCGAACGGCGGCCTTACTGCTGCGATTTTCGGACTGCTGCTGGATGAAAAGGCGGCGATAGTGCTGCAACGTCAGTTCCAGCGCCACTTTACCGATATGCTGCGTTACCTCAATGGTGTTCAGCGGGTCGTGTTCCGCGCCTTTCGCCACCTCGGGCAGGGAAAAGACGCGGGCGGCCAGCAGGCGGCAGCCCTGTAGTTGCGCCGTCAGGGTCAGTAACGCCTGCTCTATTTCCCGAAATGTGGTGTTAAGCCTTTCGATGAGATCGTAAGTCGCCATAATAGCCCTTAATTAGTTACAACATACTACTGATATAGCACAACACGCCGGGTCAGGCCAGCGTGCGGTTTAGTTCAGGCAGGTACGGGAAGAGGAATGTTGTGATAGATCGGCCAGCTAAAGACGAACCGGGCCCCGCCCAGCTCGCTCGCTTCGCAGCGAACCGAACCGCCCATCGCCTGGGCAATAGAACGGACAATAGCTAGCCCCAGACCACAGCCGCCGGTAGCACGGTCGCGGCTGGGGTCGAGGCGCACAAACGGCTCGAAAACTTTTTCACGCTCCGCTGGCTCAATACCGGGGCCATCGTCTTCCACACACAGAATTGCCTGGCTCCCCTGCAAATCTAAACCTATGCGCAGCGTGGTTTCGCTGTAGCGCATGGCGTTGTTCATCAGATTATCCAGCACGCGTTCCATCAGGCGCATGTCCAGCGCGCCGTACGCGCCGGGGGTAATGGCTGTAAGCAGTTTTCGCTGAGGGTTAACGCTCTGCACATCGTTAATATGCGTCTGTAGCCAGACGGGAAGATCCGGCGTACTGAGGTGCAACTCCGTCTGAGGCCGATCGAGGCGGGCATAGGTCAGCAGCTCTTCAATCAGCGCTTCAAGCTGGCCAATATCCCGATTGAGGGCCTGCGATTCTGCGGCGGTGAGGTTCTCGCTCATCTCCAGGCGATAACGCAGGCGTACCAGCGGAGTGCGCAGTTCATGCGCAATGCCGTCGATAAGCTGCTTCTTGCTGGCAATCAGGGCGTTGATGTTATCGGCCATCTGGTTAAAGGCAATACCGAGACGGTCAAAACTGGAACCACTGTCGAAATGTATGCGTTCAGTTAAATGACCCTCCCCAAAACGCTGTGCGGCGGATTCCAGTTTCAGCATGTCCTGCCAGTGCGGTCGCATCCAGATGAACACAGGGAAAGCGAGCGAGATGGCAATAAAGCCCAGCAGGGCGAGATCCAGCAGGCGCATCTGGTGCAGGTAATAGAGATAGGGCACTGGCCCGACGGCCAGGACATAGTGGCTGCGCGGAATACGCTGAATGAAGGTATATTTCTCGTCCAGTGCGACGATGTCTCCGTCGCGCAAACGCTGCATCGCCGGCGGCGCTAAATCAAAATCCTTCATGGGTTCGATACGCAGATCAAACGACAGATTCAGATCCAGCTCTTTTAACGTACGTGCCCAGTCATGCGGAGGAATTTCGCGCAGCTCGCTACGCATCAGGTAGAGCGAGCTTTTCATCAGATCGTCCAGGGATTGTCTGCCCGCACGCTCTGCGGTGAACTTATAGACCAGCCCGACCAGCATGGTCATCACCAGAAAGCAGACAAACAGCAGTAAATAAAACTGAACAAACAGCTTTTTCATTAATTTCACCGAAACAGGGGCTTCACTACACGTCTTTTACCAGCAGGGTCGCTATGGGCGCAAGTCAGGCATGATGCGTTGAAAAGGGGGTAATCGTCGAAAGGTAATAAAACACGGCATCGCTTTATTCCATCAATGCCCGGGTAATCCGTTTACGCTTCGCTATACGAGTTTATTTGCGATTGAGAGTATTTGTGAATCAGAATAACAATGACAAAGGCCACCTGCGGGTGGCTTTATTTATGGCGTTTACCAGTGAGAGGTATCCGGCGCAAACGGTGTGACAAAGATACTTATCTTTGTAACCTGAACATTACCACATTCGTTAATGTCTGGATTTGACTGTGCTGACAATCAGTGGATTCGTGGCAAACCCATGCGGACACTTACGCGCGTTGCAATGCACCGCGTAGGTACATATCTCCTCTTCCTGGTTTCGATTGTATGGGCAGGCCATCTTGTTTTTAATTTCACTCCATAACATCTCGTTGTAAGGGGAGATGTTGTATATCGATATTGGCTTGAAAACGCCATTAATGAAGACGCCATTCTTTGTCGGATATATCCTATCGCCGGGGTACAAATAGACATCGCTTTCATACCAAATGATGAGTTTCAAGAACTTGAGTCCCAAGATGCTTGAATAAACGATTCCCGTGTTAGGACAAATTACCGAGCTAATGACTCTCCATGACATTGCTATACCTCGTTCATTAAATAATTGAGAGAGTATAAGGTTTAGCATGAGAATTAGATTTCTGCAAACGCGTAAGCTATTGAAAAAGATCGATATTATTTATATGCTAACTATATCCCCTTTGTTTTCATAAGGATAAGATAATAATTTAGTCAATTGTAAAGTTCATTTTTAACACAATGTGCATTTAAGTGACGGATTTTTGATCGATAATGGTTCCTGAACTGCTGAATATATATTGTACTATAGCAATGAAATACATTAGAGCTACTTTTGTTTACGCTAAAAATGCACATCGAAATTGAACAGGTAAGAGGAATGTGAACAAGGGATATTTCATGACTGACGATGCATATAATCGAAAACTTACGACGTATACCGATAACATTCCTGATGCATCGCAAGTTATTTTTCGAAATTTACTGTGTAGTTTTTTTTCAGGTTTCCCATGCGTGCGGGGCAAACAGGTAGCCCTTATTACGTACGGTTTTAATGCGGTAGGGCTCGGTGGCGCTGTCCTGCAGTTTTTTTCGCAGGCGAGAAATCGCCACATCAACGCTACGATCCATTCCGTCGTAACTTACGCCGCGCAGATTTTTCAGCAATGCATCCCGGTCCATAATTTGCCCGGCATGAGTTGCCAGCTCCCACAGCAGGTCAAAATCTGCGGTTGAGAGCGCAATTAGCTCCCCGGAAAGCATAACCTGTCGGTTGACCGGGTCGATAGAAAGCGTGCCGAACCGCATCGCCTTATGCGGCGTTAAAGAGGGCGCAGGCGCTTCACGCTCAGCGCTGGCACGCTGACGCAGATGAAGGCGCAAACGGGCAAGCAGGACCGCCGGCGGCGTGGTTTTCAGGATGTAGTCATTCGCGCCCATCTCAAGGGACAGAATATGATTCATATCGCTGTCGAGAGAGGTCAGCAGCACGATCGGGCCGTCCCACTTCGCGCGCAGATCCCGGCAAAGCGTCATGCCATCTTTTCCGGGCAGCATAATGTCCAGCAACACCAGGTCCGGATTTTCGCGGGTGACGACGTCTTCAGCGCGATCGCCACGAGGTTCGACAACCACTTCAATATCATGTTTACCCAGATAAGCGGCGATCAATTGACCCACTTCGGGTTCATCTTCAACATAAACAATCTTATTCATACTACGTCTGTCATCGCGAAAAACGTCAACATACACCGCACAACCTTAACCTTCCATTAATCTTTCATAATTAGCCGGAGTTCCGTTATCCTGCACGGGAATGTTATTTGATTGTTAAGGGAAAAGAATGGGGCTGTTGATCAAAGCCGCGCTGGGTGCGCTGGTCGTGCTGCTGATTGGGGTGCTGGCTAAAACGAAGAGCTACTACATTGCCGGGCTTATCCCGCTGTTTCCCACCTTTGCGTTAATTGCGCACTATATTGTGGCCTCTGAGCGGGGTATAGAGGCGCTGCGTGCCACCATTGTATTCGGGATGTGGTCAATCATCCCGTATTTCATTTATCTGCTGTCGCTGTGGTACTTCACCGGTTTTCTGCGTCTGCCCCTGGCGCTGGGCGGGGCGGTGGTCTGCTGGAGCCTCAGCGCCTGGGTGCTCATCTTCTTCTGGAGCCGCTTTCACTAGCGCAGCGGGCGGCCACCGTCCACGGCAAACGTCCTTCCCGTGACGTAACAGCTGGTCAGCAGATAATCGATCAGGTCGATCACCTCTTTCTCGCCGGGCGCAATTTTCATCAACGACTTGTTAAGCGCCTGCTGACGATACTCGGCATCATCGCCCTCGTTAAATAAAATCATCGCCGGGGCAATCGCGTTGACTTTTACCTCGGGGGCCAGCTTGCCCGCGAACGAGCGAGTCATATTATCCAGCGCGGCTTTGCTAGCCGCGTAGGCGATGTGTTTATCGCTGCCTCGCTCCACCACGTAATCGGTGAAATGGATAATGTCGCCTGCGGCATGGCCGTGTCCGCGTAGCAGATCCTGTAGGGCATGGTTGAGCAGATAAGGCGCATTAACGTGGATCTGCATCATGCAGGCGAGCGTTTCGCTGAGCGAATGTCCTGCTTTTTCAGGAAGCCAGGTACTGGCGTTGTGAATAACCGCCCGCAGCCCGGGGGTGGTCGATTTCACTTTTTCCGCGAAAGCAAGAATACCTTCATCCGTGGAGAAATCCGCCTGAATGCAGACGGCTCCGGCATGTCGTAGCCCTTCAATGGAGGGATATTCCGTGCGGTAACTGACGATAACCGGATGGCGAAGATTGAGAAAGTGATGGGCGAGGGCGAGGCCGATGCGACGGCCTGCGCCAGTGATCAATATTGGGCGTTGCTGCGTGTGTCCCATCGTAATCTCCTTTTCAGTTCAACAATGGGACAGGCGGCGCTATCCCATTAACATCCACGTTGCCGGTACGGCAGCGACTAACAGCAAACCTATCAACGCCATTTCGCGGCGCTTAAGGGCATTATCAAGCTGATGCGTACGGCGAGCGTAGATAAACACCAGCAGGCCTGGCGCGTAGAGCACCACGGACAGCAGCAGATGCATCGGGCCGGAAGCATACAATAACCATAGACCGTAAATACAGGCACCTACGCCTACCGCATAGTGTGCCGGGCGGGTCGCAATTTTTAACAGATATGCGCCCACTAAGAAATAGGGTACCAGAATCATCTCGGAGGCGATGGTCAGCAGCGTGTTATAGTCCGAACCTGTGAGCCAGATCAGCACCAGACAGACCTGCACGCTGATGTTGGTGAGCCACAGAGAGGCCGATGGCGCACTGTTTTTATTCTGACGGGCAAACAGGCGCGGGAACGCTTTGTGCGTGGCGGCCAGGAACGGAACTTCCGCCGCCATAATGGTCCAGCTCAGGTACGCGCCGCAGACGGAGACAATCAAACCTGCCGCGATAACCACATCACCCCAGGGACCGAGCATTTTCACCATCAGCCCGGCCATGGACGGATTACGCATCTCCGCCAGTTCAGGGCGGGCCACCACACCGAGCGACAGCAGCGTCACCAGCAGATAAACGCCCAGCGCCGCCAGGACGGCCAGCAGTGTGGCGCGTCCCACGTCGCGTTTGTTACGCGCGCGGGCAGAGACCACGACGGCACCTTCAACACCGATGAACACCCACAGGGTAATCAGCATGGTATTTTTCACCTGCTCCCAGACGGGAACGCCCAACGCAATACCGCTGAAATCGAGCGTAAAGACATCGAGACGGAAGGCGAGGAAGGCCAGCACGACGAACAGGCCAAGCGGCACCAGCTTGGCCAGCGTCGCCACCAGGTTAATGCTGGCCGCGGTCTGAACACCGCGCAAAATCAACCAGTGAACAATCCACAGCAGCACCGAGGCGCCGACGATGGACTGCCAGGTATTGCCGTCACCAAACAGGCGCAGTTCGGGCGTATCGGTAAAGAAACTGAGCGCCGAGAAGACGATAACCAGATAGGAGACGTTGGCGATCACCGCGCACAGCCAGTAGCCCCAGGCGGAGCAGAAGCCAATCAGCTCGCCAAAACCTTCACGGGCGTAAGTGAATATTCCGCCGTCCAGATCCGGTCGGATACGGGTCAGCAGCAGCATGGCGAACGCCAGCAGCAAAATCCCGACGCCGGTGATGCCCCAGCCAATTAGTAATGCGGCCGGGCTGGCGACGGCCGCCATGTTCTGCGGCAAACTGAATACGCCCGCGCCCAGCATTGAGCTCAATACAAGTGCAGTTAACGCACTCAGGCCAAGTTTCTTTTCCATTGGCTTCCTGTTATGAATAGTCCAAATCCAGAATAATTATTTCGCTAAGGCGCATAAAAATGGTGGATCACGCTAAGGCGCGGGATTTTACGGAGTGTGACGGATGCATGCAATGACATGGGGCAGAAATCAGAAAAAAAGTAACAAAAAAGGCGGCACTGCGCCGCCTTTATGAAACCGTTTTGTTACTTGTACAGATCGGCACTGATGGTCAGGTTGTTGCCACGTTCCTGCCACTGGCGGGTGATGTGGTAATACTTCGCGCCTTTCTTCGCAGCACGCTTCGCCACCTGATAGGAGATTTCTGTCATGTTGCCATAGTTGCCCGTAAACTTGATGCTGTCGAACGGCACCATCTGCGCGGCAGTGGCTTTGTTCAGCTCTTCAATTTTCGTGCCGTCTGGTAACGTAACGGTATAACGACCGCCTTTGGTGGATTGGGTTTCAAAGAAACGACCCACTTCAGCGCTTGGTGCCGCAGACGTTGCTACGCCCGGAATTTCAACTTTCTTCGCTTCTTCACCGCCTTTTGCTAACGCAGCACGACCGGCTTCTGAATCCGCTGGAATCGCATCCGGGCTTTGCACTACGCGTTTTTTCGCATCTTGCTTATAGATGAAGGCGGTAATGCGCTGGTTTCCGCCCTGGTTGGCATCAACCTGACGCACGATATAAAACGCGTAAGCGCCTTTTTCTCTCGCGGCTTTGGTGATGGCATCGTTAACTTCAGGCTGGCTGCGGTAGAAGCCCTGAACGGTCACGGTGTCATACGGTTCCAGCTGAACAGCCTGATCTTTCGGCAGTTCAACAATGCCGTTAATCACGCGGTTTTTCTGTTGATCTGCCTTTGGGGCATTCTCTTTGTACAGCGCAACAGTCACGCGCTGGTTACCGCTGTTGCCCTGATCGGACTGGTCAACAACGTAAAACGAGGCAGCGCCGTTCTTATCGGCGGCTTTTGATGCGGCGGCGACGGCATCGCCAATGGAATTATACCGACCCACAATGACCGTATGGTCAAAAGGTTTTAACGCTGCCGCTTGCTCCGGCGTCAACTCTGTCGCAGCATTCGCTGACAGGGCGGTCGCGGAAAGAAGTGCGGACGCCAGGAGTGTGTTCTTAAGCTTCATAAAAATAATCCTTCGCCTTGCGCAAACCATGTACTGGTGTTGTTGTTAATTTGAGACGGTCCCGATTATGGCATTTAACACCCGTCGCTGTCTGCGGCATTTTTCACAGCCTGTGCTCAGCAAAGGACCTGATTCGATAACATTTTGTGATATGTGGAAAAAACAGGCGTTTCACAAGAAAAACTGATTAAGCATATGACTTTTACAAGTTAATTTAATGTTAATGAGTTGTTCTTTTATGGCGCTATATCATGTTTTTACCGCTTCGCTTGCGCGATTTATCGGTCCTGAAGGCGAATTTAAGGTAAATATCTCTGTCAGTGACCCCGATCGCTTATTTTTCACAGATAAAATAAGAAATAGTGTTTTCTGGCGGTAGATCACGGGCGCTATTTTCAGTAGGTTATAGAAAGTTTGTTACTGTTTTATTTTCCGGGGTTAATCATTCTCCGTCGTTATCGCGATGGTGAAAATTGATACGAACCGCGGGCAATTATCGACAAACCATCATCACAAACCGATGGAAGGGAAAACTATGCGTATTGGGGTACCAAAAGAACGGTTAGCCAATGAAACCCGCGTAGCGGCAACACCAAAAACGGTGGAGCAACTGCTTAAACTGGGTTTTACCGTCGCGATTGAAAGCGGCGCGGGCAAACTGGCGAGTTTCGATGACGAGGCCTTTACTCAGGCTGGCGCGGACGTAGTGGACGGTGCTGAGGTCTGGCAATCACCCATTATTCTGAAGGTAAACGCACCGGAAGAGAGTGAAATTGAACTGCTGAACGCGGGCACGACGCTTGTGAGCTTTGTCTGGCCAGCCCAAAACCCGGAGCTGATGGAGAAGCTGGCGGCACGCGGTGTCACCGTGATGGCGATGGATTCCGTGCCGCGTATTTCGCGCGCGCAGTCTCTGGATGCGCTGAGTTCTATGGCAAACATTGCCGGCTATCGCGCCATTGTCGAAGCTGCTCATGAGTTTGGTCGCTTCTTTACCGGTCAAATTACGGCCGCAGGCAAAGTACCACCCGCGAAGGTGATGGTAATTGGTGCCGGTGTGGCAGGTCTTGCCGCTATTGGGGCCGCAAACAGCCTGGGCGCTATTGTTCGTGCGTTTGATACCCGGCCGGAAGTGAAGGAGCAGGTGCAGAGTATGGGCGCCGAATTCCTTGAGCTGGACTTCAAGGAAGAAGCGGGCAGCGGTGATGGTTACGCGAAGGTCATGTCTGAAGCCTTTATTAAGGCGGAAATGGCGCTCTTTGCGGCGCAGGCAAAAGAGGTGGACATCATTGTCACCACCGCGCTTATTCCGGGTAAACCGGCACCGAAGCTGATCACCCGTGAGATGGTGGATTCCATGCAGCCGGGCAGCGTGATTGTCGATCTGGCGGCGCAAAACGGCGGTAACTGTGAGTATACCGTGCCAAATCAGGTCACGACGACCGCGAACGGCGTGAAGGTGATCGGTTATACCGACCTGCCAGGACGTCTGCCAACCCAGTCCTCTCAGCTGTACGGCACGAACCTCGTTAATCTGCTGAAGCTGCTCTGCAAAGAGAAAGACGGCAACATCACCGTTGATTTTGATGATGTGGTGGTGCGCGGCGTGACCGTGGTGCGTGAAGGGGAAATTACCTGGCCTGCACCGCCGATACAGGTTTCCGCTCAGCCTCAGGCTGCGCCGAAAGCGGCGCCTGAGCCTGCAGAACCAGCGAAACCTGCGTCGCCGTGGCGCAAATACGCCATCATGGCGCTGGTCATTATCCTGTTTGGCTGGCTGGCGGACGTCGCGCCAAAAGAGTTCCTTGGCCACTTCACCGTCTTCGCGCTCTCCTGCGTGGTGGGTTACTACGTCGTGTGGAACGTTTCCCATGCGCTGCATACCCCGCTGATGTCGGTTACCAATGCCATCTCCGGGATTATCGTGGTTGGGGCATTGCTGCAAATTGGTCATGGCGGCTGGATCAGCTTCCTGAGCTTCATTGCAGTGCTGATCGCCAGTATCAATATTTTCGGTGGTTTCACCGTGACTCAGCGCATGCTGAAAATGTTTCGTAAAGGCTAAGGGGTAGCATATGTCTGGAGGATTAGTTACAGCCGCATACATTGTTGCTGCAATCCTGTTTATTTTCAGTCTGGCGGGGCTTTCCAAACACGAAACGTCTCAGCAGGGAAATAACTTTGGTATCGCCGGGATGGCGATTGCGCTGATTGCCACCATCTTTGGGCCGGACACCGGCAACGTGGCGTGGATCCTGGTGGCGATGATCATCGGTGGTGCGATTGGTATTCGTCTGGCGAAACGCGTTGAAATGACCGAGATGCCGGAGCTGGTTGCTATTCTGCACAGCTTCGTGGGTCTGGCCGCGGTGCTGGTGGGCTTCAACAGCTATCTGTACCACGAACCGGGTCTGGAACCGATTCTGGTGAACATCCACCTGACCGAAGTGTTCCTCGGCATCTTCATTGGTGCGGTGACCTTCACCGGCTCAATCGTGGCGTTCGGCAAACTGCGTGGGAAGATCTCTTCCAAACCGCTGATGCTGCCTAACCGCCATAAGCTGAATCTGGCAGCGCTGGTCGTTTCCTTTGTGCTGCTGGTGGTCTTCGTGCGTACCGAAAGCGTAGGCTTGCAGGTGCTGGCGTTACTGGTGATGACCATTATCGCGCTGGCCTTCGGCTGGCATCTGGTGGCGTCTATCGGCGGGGCAGATATGCCGGTAGTCGTCTCCATGCTGAACTCCTACTCCGGTTGGGCAGCGGCAGCAGCAGGCTTTATGCTGAGCAACGACCTGCTGATTGTCACCGGTGCGCTGGTCGGTTCTTCCGGTGCGATCCTGTCTTACATCATGTGTAAGGCGATGAACCGCTCGTTTATCAGCGTCATCGCGGGTGGCTTCGGTTCTGACGGTTCATCAACCGGTTCTGATGAGGAAGTGGGTGAACACCGTGAAATCAGTGCGGAAGACACCGCAGAGATGCTGAAAAACTCGCATTCCGTTATCATCACCCCGGGCTATGGCATGGCGGTGGCGCAGGCGCAGTATCCGGTGGCGGAAATCACCGAGAAACTGCGCGCCCGCGGTATCAAGGTTCGCTTTGGTATTCACCCGGTGGCGGGGCGTCTGCCAGGCCACATGAACGTGCTGCTGGCGGAAGCGAAGGTGCCTTACGACATCGTGCTGGAAATGGACGAGATCAACGATGATTTCGCCGACACCGACACCGTGCTGGTGATTGGCGCCAACGACACCGTTAACCCGGCGGCGCAGGACGATCCGCGCAGCCCGATTGCGGGTATGCCTGTTCTCGAAGTGTGGAAGGCGCAGAACGTCATTGTCTTCAAACGCTCTATGAACACCGGCTATGCTGGCGTGCAGAACCCGCTGTTCTTTAAAGATAACACCCACATGCTGTTTGGCGACGCCAAAGCCAGCGTGGATGCGATTCTGAAATCTCTTTAATTCCGCTTCATCCTGACAAACCGCCCCTGGGGGCGGTTTTCTTATTTCTGCGGTCAGCCATTCTCCTCTGTCTATACTTTACCCTTTGTGTAATACGAGGAGGTGTAATGCAATTTCTGTCCCGCTTTGACATCATCGCGCTGATGATGACGCCATCATTCTGGATTGGCGTCGCCACGGTAGTCTTTGTAACTCTGCTGGTGTACTGGCTGCTGACGCGCCTGATCGCCTTTGTTAAGAAAGGGATCACCACCTGGGGCGACAAGCATCCCACCACCAACCGGATGCGTTTTATCCTGACGGATATGCTTAACCGCACCAGCCGCTTCCTGCTTTTTGTCGTGGCGCTGCTGTTCAGCCTGCGTTTCGTCGACTTACCGGATCATCTCTTTGGTACCGTGAGCCACGCCTGGTTCCTGGTCTTCGCTATCCAGGTGGCGCTGTGGATGGATCAGGGGGTGGTGTCGTGGCTTCGTCACGTCATGCTGGCGCCGGGAAGCCATAAAAACCCGGTGACGCTGGTGATCACGGGGCTTATCCTCCGTGCCATTGTCTGGTCAGTGATGCTGCTGTCTATTCTTGCTAACGCGGGCGTCAACATCACTGCTCTGGTTGCCAGCCTTGGGGTAGGGGGTATTGCTATCGCCCTCGCGGTGCAAACGATCCTGAGCGACGTGTTTGCATCGCTCTCCATCGGTTTTGATAAGCCGTTCGAAATCGGCGATTTTGTGGTGTTTAACGATGTCGCCGGGACGGTAGAGCACATCGGCCTGAAAACCACTCGTATCCGTAGCCTGAGCGGGGAGCAAATTGTCTGTGGGAACGCCATCCTGCTGCAACAGACGCTGCATAACTACAAGCGGATGCAAACGCGCCGGATCGTCTTTACCTTCGGGGTCGCCAGCGACACGGCGCCGGAAAAACTGCGTTCAGTGGGTGATATGGTCAAACAGATCATTACCGACGTCGGGGAAACGAAGTTTGACCGCGCCCATTTCCTGGGCTTCGATCGCGATCGCCTGACCTTCGAGGTGGTCCATATCGTTAATACGGCGGATTACAACAAGTACATGGATATTCAGCAGGAGATCAATATTCGTATTCTGGAGGGGCTGAACCAGCAGGAGATCAAGCTGGCGCTGCCGAGCATGGTTCTGCACGCGCCCTGGATGAATGCTGGCGACGAGGCACCGGCGCAACGGTTGAGCGAAGCGCAATAAAAAAAGCCCGCCGTTACCGGCGGGCTTTCATTTTGGGGTCAATCGTCTTCCTCATCGTCCAGTTCAACCGGCGTCTGATACTGATCCGGTTTGATAACCAGAAGGTCGCAGCGAAGATGGTCGATCACCTGCTCGGCGGTATTACCCAGGAACGCGGCAGAAATACCGGTCCGGCCAATGGTGCCCAGCACCACAATCCCGGCCTGCAAATGCTCCGCCAGATCCGGAATAACCTCTTCCGGTAACCCTTTTTCTACGTGGGTCATGTTCTCATCGATACTGAATTTCTGGCGCAGCGCTTTCATGGCCAGCAGATGCTGACCGCGAATCGCATCGTTATACACGCTCGGGTCAAATTCAGGCAGCTCGATGGCGATATTGATTGGCGTAACCGGATAGGCTCCCACCAGATGGACTTCAGTGTGGTTAACCTGGTCGGCAAGCTGAAGGGTCTCCTTCACCAGCTTCTCGTTCAGCGAATTGTGATAATCCTCTTCGCTGGCCAGATTAACCGCCACGACGGCTTTCCCGCCCTCAGGCCACGGCTGATCTTTCACCATCCATACCGGACAAGGGCATTTGCGCAGCAGGTGCCAGTCGGTCGGGGTGAAAATCACGGATTCCAGTTTGTCATGCTGGTGCGCCATTTTCAGCAGCAGGTCATGCCCACCGGCCACCACTTCCTGAATAATGGCTTCGAAAGGGCGGTTGTGCCAGACCACCTTGATATCGATAGGTACGCCCGCTTCCAGATAATACTTCGCCTGCTCGCGGATCCACGCGGTACGCTGGCTGATCACTCCCTGACGCATAGCGGTGCGCTCGTCAGGCGACAGAAGGGTGGTCATCTCGTATGAGAAGTCATAAATCGGCAAAAAGGCTTTAATTTTGCCACCAATCCGTTGATGTAAATACACAGCACGTCGTAATGCTGGCTGATCGTCCTGATTCGGATCGATAGCCACCAGCATATTTTGATACTTTGCCATACAGGTCTCCTTACTACTGTCACCACAGTCTGTAAGTAAAAGAGTAACCTATATATCTTGAATGAAACAGGGGGGAAGTTTTTGCCAGATCAATAATCATGAAAATTTATCGACCTGGCATAAGATATCCGGGAGAGTTATGCCACGTTACGTGAGTGACCCGCCAGAATGGCCAGTGCTTCACCGTTTTCAATGGTGATGTACTTACCTTTAACCGCCAGCATTCCGCTCTTCTGGAAACGACCCAGCAGACGGCTGATGGTTTCCACGGTCAGGCCCAGATAGTTACCAATATCGCCACGCGTCATGGTCAGACGGAATTCGCGTGGGGAGAAGCCACGTTCCGCGAAACGGCGGGAGAGGTTATAGATAAAGGCGGCCAGACGCTCTTCGGCATTCTTTTTGGAAAGCAGCAGGATCATATCCTGATCGCCTTTGATCTCACCGCTCATCAGACGCATCATCTGCTGACGCAGGTTCGGCATCTTACCGGACAGATCGTCCAGCGTTTCAAACGGGATTTCACAAACCATAGAGGTTTCCAGCGCCTGAGCAAAGCTCGGGTGATGGCCACTGCCGATGGCGTCAAAGCCGACTAAATCGCCCGCCAGATGGAAGCCAGTGATCTGCTCGTCACCCTGTTCGGTAATGGTGTAGCTTTTGATGGTGCCAGAACGGATAGCATAGAGCGATTTCAGTTCGTCTCCCGCTTTAAACAGCGTCTGCCCTTTCTGAATAGGCTTTTTGCGCTCGATGATATTGTCAAGCTGATCGAGTTCGTGCTCATTCAGAGTAAACGGGATACAGAGCTGGCTGATGCTGCAATCCTGGCAATGGATAGCACAACCGCCAGACTGAATGCGTCGTATAATTCGCTTTTCCGGGATCATAGGTTTGCTCAAGCCTTAATTGATATTGGTCAATTTTAACATCTTTTTGGTAAGGACGTAAGTCTGGCAAACCCCCAATAAAGACAAGAGACGGCAGCGTGTTGCCATCTCCTTGAAATTCCACAGAATGATTAAGGATTATGAACCTAACAGGAAGAAAATTAAGCACAAAAAGCCTGGGAATTACAGCAGAAAATACCCTTCGTGACGCAGCAGCCACTCTTTGCGCTGTACGCCCCCGGCATAGCCGGTGAGGGTGCCGTTGCGCCCAATCACGCGATGGCAAGGCACCACAATGCTGACGGGGTTAGAGCCATTTGCCGCACCGACCGCGCGCGCCGCACCGGCACGGCCAAGCTGTTCTGCCAGCTGACCGTAGTGCATCACCTGCCCGCAGGGAATATTACGCAGCGCCTGCCACACCTCGCGCTGGAAAGGGGTACCCGCCGTGGCGGTTGGCAGGGTATTAATAATGCTGAGATCGCCCTCGAAGTAGGCCGTCAGTTTATCGCTCAGCCCGCCAGGATTATGGGCAGTAATACGCTCGTAACCCTCGGCGCGATAATGGATGTTGAGCAGCTCAACCATCCGGTCGCTGTGCTCTTCCCATTCAACCGCGCGCAGATTGAACGCTTCATCCGCGATAACCCACAGCGGCCCCAGCGGCGTCGCAATCTTATCTTCGAGTAATCTCAGCATCAGTACTCCTTAGTTCAGCCTCGGGTAAACACCCGGTCCAATCGGCAGGCCGACAAGATACCACGCCACCAGCATCACCAGCCATACCCCTAAGAAGATAAGCGGATAGGGCAAGACCAGCGAATAGTAGGTACCCAGCTTAGCCTCCGGTCTGTAGCGTTGCAGGAAGCCTAAAAACAGCGGAACGAAGGGTGACACGGGCGCCAGCGGGATCACCGAAGAATCGGCGACACGGAACAGGATCTGGGCGAACGCCGGATGAAAGCCGAGCATCATAAACATGGGGACAAAGATGGGGGCCAGAATCGACCAGATGGCCGACCCGCTGGCAATAAACATGCACAGCAGGGACGACAGCAGCGCCAGGCCGACAAACGCCGGAACCCCGCTCAACCCCGCCGCCTCCAGCGCGTCCGTCAGGCTCACGGCCATAAACTTGCCCATGTTGCTCCAGTTAAACATGGCCACAAACTGCGCAAGCGGGAACACCATCACGATAAAACCCGCCATCTCCTTCATCGGCTCGATCATCAGGTGCGGCAGATCTCCCTGACGGCGGATTTTACCGGTAGCGATGCCGTAGGCGAGCGAAACGACGAAGAAGAAGAGAATTATCAGCGGCACAATACCCTGAATAAACGGCGAGGGAAGTACGGTGTGTTTGATTGGATCGCGCAACACGCCATTCTCCGGCACCACCATCAGCGCCACAGCCGCAATGAATGCCAGCGAGACGATCCCGGCGACGCGCAGGCCGAACTGCTGCTCTTTGCTCAGCGTCTCCAGCTTTTCATCGCTCCGGCCTTCCCATTTACCCAGGCGCGGCTCAACGATCTTATCGGTAATCAACCCCCCGACAATCGTCAGGACAATCACCGAACTGGCCATAAAGTACCAGTTGTCGATCACGCTGACGTGCATGGCCGCATCGATGGTGCTGGCTGCCTCCGTGCTGATGCCGGAGAGCAGCACATCTGTGGTCACAATAAGCAGGTTAGCGGTAAACCCACAGCCGACGCCCGCGATCGCCGACAGCAGGCCCGCAACAGGATGACGGCCAACGGCGAGGAAAATCAGCGCCCCCATCGGCGGCATGATCACCAGCGCCGCGTCGGACGAGATATGGCTGAAGAAGGCAATAAACAGCACCATATAGCTGGCATAACGCGCGCTGACGTGCGAGGCCATTTTCACCATCAGCGCGGGCAGCAGACCCACGCGTTCGGCCAGACCCGCGCCTAACACCAGCGCCAGGATGGCGCCCAGCGGCGCAAAACCGCTGAAGTTTTTAATCACGTTCGGCAAAAACCAGTGCAACCCCTCCACGCTGAGCAGATTTTTTACGGCCACCATGCTGCCGTCGGCCGGGCTGCGCACGCTCACATCAAAGGCGGACAGCACGGCTGTCGCGACCATCAGGATGACAATTAAATAGATAAAAAGCAGGAAAGGGTGCGGCACTTTATTGCCGATCCTTTCAACCCAGCCATAGAGCTTACCGGATGGGGAATGCGAAGGTATGGATGACATACTCATGGGCGTTCCTCGGGACTGTTGTTGTGTTGTGTTGTGTTGTGTTTTTTTATTTTAAAGGTGACGGTGTCACGTTCTGTGGGATCGGACACTCGTACGGTTTTTGTGTTATGTGTTGTTCAAATTCTTCACGACATTTTCGCAGCAGGTCGGCATCCTGAAGCAGATGCAGCGCGGTCGCCCCCATCACTTTTCCGGCCAGCAGCATGCCTTTATGGGCAATAGAGGTACGCCCCTGCGCCACCAATTGCCAGGTATGCAGCGGGGTGCCGACGGTAAAACAGGGGCTAAAGCACTGTGCGACAGGCATCTTCCAGCTGACATCCCCCACGTCGGTGGAGCCAGCCAGCACGTTATCGGTGATGGCGTAAGGGGCAACTTCATCCACCAGCAGCGTCTCCTGATGGCGTCGGGCAAAGGCTTTTCCCTCTTCGGCTCCCGTTGCGGCAATGTTTTTCAGGCTGTTTTGCAGGTCGTTTGCCGTGAGCGTGGCGCGGATTTCACGGGCAAATTCGCGTTCTTCTTCCGTCCAGTCCGGCGTGCCGTAATGCTGCAATGCGCGGTACATGGCCGCTTCGAGCGTACGGTTCGGCAGATAGCTGGAGCAGGCTTTATCAAAGCGACACTCGACAGTGGTTTCGGTCATCATCGCCGCGCCTTTGGCGATTTTCTCGATGCGCGCGTAGATCTGCTGCGCATCGGCCATCTCCGGGGCGCGGATCAGGTACAGCACTTCTGCCTGGGCCTGCACCACGTTAGGCGAAATTCCGCCGGTATCGGTGATGGCGTAATGAACGCGCGCTTTTTCAATGATGTGTTCGTTGAGGAAGTTTGTGCCGGTGGTCATCAACGTCACGGCATCCAGCGCGCTACGTCCCAGATGTGGGGAGTTTGCGGCGTGGGCGGCGATCCCCTTAAACCGCCAGGCGGCCTGAATATTGGCCAGCGTGCTGACGTTAAACATCCCGGCAAAGGCTTCCGGATGCCAGGTCACGGCAGCGTCCACGTCGTCAAATAATCCTTCACGCACCATAAAGGTTTTACCGGAGCCGCCTTCCTCGCCGGGGCAGCCGTAAAATCGTACCGTTCCGCTGCCGCCGTGCTGTTCCAGCCAGCTTTTCACCGCCACCGCACCGGCAAAGGCAGCAGTACCCAACAGGTTATGCCCGCAGCCATGGCCGTTAGCCCCCGGGGTGGCGGATTGCGCCGTCGCGCAGTGCGCCTGCTGGCTCAACCCGGCCAGGGCGTCGTATTCGCCCAGAAGGGCGATAACGGGCTTGCCGCTGCCGTAGCTGGCAATAAAGGCGTTGGGAATGCCTCCGGCTTCCCGCATCAGGGTAAAGCCCTCGGCTTCCAGCGCGCTGGCAAGCCGTTCGGCGGACCAGAACTCTTCAAAGCGCGTTTCGGGATGATCCCAGATGTCGTCGGCAATATCGGTAAACGTCTGACATCGCGTGTCGATGGCATCAGCGATAAAAGCGTAGTTCTCCTGCATTACACACCTCGCGTCCACGGGAAATTAAGCGCAGTTCGCGCCAGTGTTTCGATGGCAACGTTCATCACCTGCTCATCAAAATCGAATTTTTCGTTGTGATGTCCGGCGCTCAGTTCGGTGCCGAAGACCATATACGAGGCCATGCCGCCGTTCTGCTGCACGCGGGCCATCATTAGCGTGGCATCTTCGGAGCCCGCAGGCGCTTTGACCTTATTAATGGCATGAGTCACGCCGTGCACCTGGCTTGCCTGTTCGCGCAGATAATCGACCCAGGCCGGGGTGGGGGCACTGGAGGTCGCCGCCCCCATCAGGTTTATCCCGGCTGTTACGCCGTAGAGTGCTGCCGCGCCGGTAATCACCGCCTGCGCGCGCTCAAAGACATACTGATTAATAGCCTCGCTTTCACCGCGGGTTTCAACCTTAAGCAACGCATCAGCCGGAACCACGTTGCGTCCGCTGCCCGCCTGCATGACTCCGACGTTAACCCGGGACGCGCCTTCGCTGTGTGGCGCGATGCCATGCAGCGCGATAGCGGCCTGGGCCGCCGCGAGCAGGGCGTTACGGCCCTCTTCCGGTTTACCGCCAGCGTGTGCGGCAACGCCGGTAAAGCGCACGTCAAATTTGGTGGTCGCCATGAAGTTATCGCTGCCGCAGATCACCGTCCCTTCCGGAACGCCGGTTCCAATATGAATGGCGGTAAAGTAGTCCACGTCGTCCAGCGCCCCTGCAGCGACCATAGCGCGGGCGCCGCGCGTACCCTCTTCGGCAGGCTGGAAGATCAGTTTGATGGTGCCGTTGAGCTGGGCTTCATGCTGCTTAAGCACCTGCGCCAGCCCCAGACCAATGGTGGTGTGGCCGTCGTGCGCGCAGGCGTGCATCATGCCCGGGTTGCAGGAGGCAAAACCGTCGCGGTACGGCCGGTGGCTGTCGTCATGCGCTTCGCTCAGATCAAGCGCATCCATGTCCACGCGAAAGGCCAGCGTCGGGCCGGGGCGACCAGTATTCAGGGTCGCGACAATGCCGGTGAACCCGCCTTCGAACGGCGCGAGCCATTTCTCCGGTGCGCCTTGCGCGCGGGCGCGGGCAAATTCCCGCGCCAGGGTTGCGTCATCGGGCAACCCCATCCGGCTTTCGGCATCCACGACATCGCGACCCATCGCCAGCTCGTAACCCAGCGAGTCCAGGATCTCCGAGACTTTCGCGGCTGTGCGGAACTCCACCCAGCCGGATTCCGCGAAATGGTGAAAATCGCGACGCCATGCGCTCAGTTGGGGGGATAATGTGTGGATGTACTGCGCCAGTGCGTTCATATCTTTTCCTGTCATCATTAAAATATGTGAACTGCTTCACGCTGTGATAGTTTTTACTTATCACTAAGCGATTTTTCACAGTTTTAACCGTTCAGGAATTACCCTCGCACATCCGATTCCATTAAAGTAGATGACAGTTTCTTTACTCTGATAAACAACGGTTATCGGTCGGGCTATGTCATTTCAGATTAAATTTCATCAAATTCGGGCTTTTGTCGAAGTGGCGCGTCAGGGCAGTATTCGCGGAGCCAGCCGGGTGCTGAATCTTTCGCAGCCCGCGCTGACTAAATCCATTAAAGAGCTGGAAGAGGGCATGGCGGCACAGCTGTTTGTGCGCCGGAGTAAAGGTGTCGCCCTGACCGAGTGCGGGGAAGGGTTTTATCACCGCGCTAATTTGATTCTGGAAGAGCTTCGCGCAGCGCAGGATGATATCCGTCAGCGTCAGGGGGAGCTGACCGGGCAGATCAATATTGGGATGGGTGCCAGCGTGGCGCGCAGCCTGATGCCCGCCGTTATCTCCCGTTTTCATGCGCAGCATCCTCAGATCAAGGTGCGGATTATGGAAGGTCAGCTGGTATCAATGATCAATGAATTACGCCAGGGTGAGCTGGACTTTACCATCAATACCTATTATCAGGGGCCTTACGATCACGAATTTACGTTTGAAAAACTCTTTGAGAAACCTTTTGCGGTATTTTGTCGGGAAGGACATCCGGCGTTGGGGGCTACCTCTATTAATGAACTTCTTCATTATAACTGGACAATGCCAACGCCGCGGGGAAGTTATTATAAGCAGCTTGAGGATATATTTCATCATCGCTCGCAGATACCGCGTATTGGCGTCGTTTGCGAAACCTTTTCGTCCTGTATTAGCCTTGTCGCACAAAGTGACTTCCTGAGCGTGCTGCCGCAGGAGCTGGGCTGCGACCCGCTGCTGGCGCACCGGTTGGTCATGCTGCCGGTTGTGGAAACACTTCCCAGAGCGGCCTATTATTTAATTCAGCGCCGTGATGCACGCCAGACGCCCCTGGCTGAATCATTAATTACACAATTCAGAAGGGAAGCGAGAAAAATAGTTTTATCGTGAAATTGCCAAAGAAAAAATAGAGCCTGTCCGACATCAGACAGACCCTACAGTACACACAGCAGTGCGTCCTTTCGCAAATCCTGGGTATTATATCCATGAGGCAGGTATATTTAGGTATAACATCTTTCCTGAAAAAAGAAAGGCGGCACGTCATTGGTTTTACAAAATTTCAACGCAAATCACTTATTTTAACTCTGCTGTAGTTTTAGTTAAGTAATATTTAAATAACTTTAATGGTAGCTATATATATTCATCAGATTAATATTTATCTTGCCCCTTGCGGTAAGGGTTATTGAGGCCCCTGCCCGGTGCAGGTATAGTACAAGCCCCGATGTGCCCGGAGGATTTCCATGAACCCTGACGACAAATCACTTTTTCTTGACGCCATGGAGGATGTCCAGCCCCTGAAACGCTGCACCGATATCCACTGGCGCAAAGCCGTAATACCCGGGTTCGCCAGGAGATCGATACCGAGCAGCTCGACAACTTTCTCACACTGGGTTTCCTGGAACTCTTGCCGCTTGAAGAGCCGCTGATGTTCCAGCGCGAGGGCGTTCAGCAGGGCGTTATTGACAAGCTGCGCTCGGGTAAATACGCCCGACAGGCCAGCTTAAATCTGTTGCGTCAGCCCGCCGAACGCTGCCGCCAGATGCTGTACGCCTTCATTCGCCAGGCCTGCCGCGACGGTTTACGTAACCTGATTATCATTCACGGAAAGGGCCGCGAGCAGAATTCGCACCCGAACGTGGTGCGCAGTTATCTTGCCCGCTGGTTAACTGAGTTCGAGGACGTGCAGGCTTTCTGCGTGGCGCTGCCGCATCACGGCGGCAGCGGGGCATGTTATGTTTCACTCCGAAAATCCGATGAGGCGAAACAGGAGAACTGGGAACGTCACGCCAAGCGCAGCCGTTAACGGTAAGGCCTAGAACGTCTCCCAGTTTGTGTCACCTGAGGCACTGACCGTGGCGGGACGCAACAGTTGCGGTGCTTTTGTATTTTTTGGCCGCGGAGCGGTGTTTTCCTGCATGTTCAGCCGGAATGCCGCCACGGCCTGGCGCAGCTGTTCAGACTGATCTTCCAGCGCCGCCGCCGCCGTTGCCGACTCCTGTACCAGCGCGGCGTTTTGCTGCGTTACGCTGTCCATCTGCGAGACCGCCAGGCTGACCTGTTCAATACCGCGGCTTTGCTCGTCAGACGCCGACGAGATTTCAGCCATAATATCGGTTACGCGTGTCACGGCCGCGACGATCTCTTTCATGGTCGCACCCGCCTCGCTCACCTGTTCCGAGCCGGTATTCACCCGGCTGACGGAGTTTTCAATAAGCCCTTTGATCTCTTTTGCCGCCTGCGCGCTGCGGCTGGCCAGCGTCCGTACTTCGCCTGCCACGACCGCAAAGCCGCGGCCTTGTTCGCCGGCACGGGCGGCTTCAACCGCCGCGTTGAGCGCCAGAATGTTGGTCTGGAAGGCAATGCTATCGATAACGCCGGTGATATGCGCAATTTGCTGAGAACTGTCGGCAATGTCATTCATGGTACGCACTACATTATTCACCACCTGGCCGCCGCGTGCGGCGGTTTCAGACGCATTCTTTGCCAGCAGCGTCGCCTGACGAGCGTTATCCGAGTTCTGTTTCACCGTGGCCGTCAGCTCTTCCATGCTGGCGGCGGTCTCTTCCAGCGAGGCTGCCTGCTGCTCGGTTCGGGCGGAAAGGTCGTTACTCCCGGCGGCAATTTCTCCTGCGCCCGTGTAGATAGAATCTGTGCTGCCGCGCACGGCGCTGACGGTGCTGACCAGCGACTGTTGCATCTCATGCAGACCGGCGGCCAGCTGGCCCATTTCGTTGCGCCCGGTAATCGCGACGTTTTGCGTCAGATCGCCGCTCGCGATGGTGCGAATATGGTTCATGATGGCGTTGAGCGGTCTCAGGAGCAGGTGCTGTAAACCCTGCCAGATCACCACCAGCACGGCGATAACGGTCAGGAAGATCGCCGCCAGCGTCCACTGCATCTGGGTAAAGCTGTTCTGGTTCTCTTCGGCGGCGGCTTTCAGCAGGACGTTGTTTTCCGCGCGCCAGCGGGTATAGACCGCCTCCATCTCATCCTGCGCCTGCTGGGCGTCCAGGTCGCCATAGGCCTGATAGTTATCGGCGCGCAAGTACGCAATGGACAAGCGCATTACCTCGTGCATGTTCTTCCAGGCTTTCTGCATCTCTTCGGTGAGCGCGGCATTTTGCCCCTTCACCTGCGGAATCGCCTGCCAGTTTTTGTAATAGTCTTCGGCTTTGGCCAGCGAACCGTTCGCGGTGCCCAGCAGCGTATTGATTGCCGCGAGAGAGGCCGGGTCGCGCTGGTTTTTCAGGTAGCGGATCGCCACGCGGGTGACGGTAACGCGCGTTTTCACCAGGGTGTTCACACTGTCGCTGAGGCTCTCCTGCTGGGCATTAAGCAACCCGGAGTTCTGAAAGTTGTGACGATCGTTGTTAACGGCAGAGTAGAACAACCCTCCCGTGACAACTTGCAGCAGACAGAATATGGTGAGGGCAAAGATAATACCGGTAATCACGTGCAGATTTTTCAGCATGACGGTCATCCGTAATAGAAGAGGCAGGGTTACATCAATACTATCGTCGTAGCGAATTTAAACTTTAATTTTACTATTGCTTAACTAATGGTTTCGTTGGGGAACCTGTTGTAAACCCGGATCATTTTAATGAGGAAGGTCAGCATGAGCAGCATAGATAAATGCGGAACATTCACGCTCGGAACGCGTACGGTTAAACGGTTTGGCTATGGCGCGATGCAGCTTGCCGGACCTGGCGTTTTTGGTCCGCCAAAAGACAAAAATGCGGCGCTGGCGGTGTTGCGTGAAGCGGTAGAGTCGGGGGTAAATCACATTGATACCAGCGATTTTTACGGCCCCCATGTGACCAACCAGCTTATTTGCGAGGCGCTTCATCCGTACCGGGACGACCTTACGATTGTGACTAAGATCGGAGCCCGACGCGGCGAGGACGCCTCCTGGCTGCCGGCGTTTTCCGCCCAGGAGCTGACGCAGGCGGTGCATGACAACCTGCGCAACCTGAAGCGAGATGTGCTGGACGTGGTTAACCTGCGGATCATGTTTAGCGCCCACGGACCAGCGGAAGGCTCGATTGCCGCGCCGCTAAGCACCCTCGCGGAGCTGCAACAACAGGGGCTGGTTCGCCATATTGGGCTGAGCAACGTCACTGCTTCGCAGGTGGCTGAAGCGCAGAAGATGGTTTCCGTGGTATGCGTACAGAACATGTACAACGTGGTGAATCGCGGTGACGATGCGCTGGTAGATTCGCTGGCGCAGCAGGGGATTGCCTGGGTGCCGTTCTTCCCACTGGGTGGTTTCACGCCACTGCAATCTTCCGGGCTACAGGCGGTGGCGGATTCACTGGATGCGACGCCTATGCAGGTGGCGCTGGCATGGCTGCTGCAACGCTCGCCAAATATCCTCTTGATCCCGGGTACTTCTTCGGTGGCGCATCTGCGTGAAAACCTGGCGGCAGCCGATCTGGTATTGCCGCCTGAGGCGCTGGAGACGTTAAATACGCTGGTAGAGTAACCCAGACAGCAGCAAAAGCCCGGGGGGATTTTTCGGGCTTTTGGTGTTTATGACGCAATCTGATTCCTTTGGCGGTGAAGTGCTAACGCTTCCGCCACGATTTCCTGCTTACTTTTCCGTTTTTCATACGCAGTAATGCGGATGTACTCCATCAGCGCTGGATCGATGCGCGCACTTAACATCCTGAGATCGGCCTCCTTTGCTACACCGCGAGCAACACGCTTGTCGGGATAATCACGGGCTGGCATAGAAAACGTCCTCCAAAAATTGTCTTGTTAATTTGTGCTGTAAAATATGCGCTAGTCTTGGTGTAAAGTCAATGGCTAGTGAAGGCGCAGTGAATTACTGTTTTGATTTTCTGTGATTCAAGACTTCATTAAGTGATTTAATAGTGTTTGTATTGTCACTCTGTGAGTCCGCTTTGATGCGGAAAGTCACATTTTCAGTGCTGATAATGACGGAATGTTCAACGCACCAGACGCTCTAAAATTATTGATAATTTCTTCCTGAAACTTAACTCAGGTTTATCCCTGTGCTTATTCATGGTTATTGCTTAATTAAATCTTCTGTTTGAAGGCTCAGCTGTAAAAATCTGACGCTATAAGACCGGCCTTGGGGGAATCCTGATATTAATCCTTTAAGCAACTTCCGGCTGGTCATATATTCCAGCATAGGTGACGTAGTTAGCGATATTCGCTATTTTAACCCTGTTAAACCCATGTAATTTCGCTGGTTTTCATTTCTTCCGACATAATAGATTTTGTCTACGGTCTCTTTTTAATTTATGCTTCGCATACGAACAATTAGCGTTGTGCAGGGTTTTAACATCGTGGCAGTTAATAAAACCCTGCTTTATATAAAGTAATCAGGAGATTCATTTTTATGTCAGACAATAATCCCCGCCCATTGGGCTGGTTAGGCCCGTGGTGCCTGCTGGTGGGTGTGGTACTTCTTGTGACGGGGCTGTTTTTTGCCATCGGCGGTTTTAAACTGGTTTCCCTGGGGGGGAGTTGGTACTTTCTCATTGCCGGGGTTTTCACGCTGCTCTCTGCAATTCAGTTTTTCCGCCGCAAATCCTCTGCCGTAGGGCTGTTTGCTCTGGTGTTTCTTGGCACCCTGATTTGGGCATTTTTCGATGCCGGACTCGACTTCTGGCCCCTGGTTTCCCGATTAATGGTACCCGCCGGGCTGATGGTGCTGGCAGCAGCCACCTGGCCTGCATTGCGTAAGCGTGAAGGAAAACCGTCCTCTACGAAAGGGGCGATGGCGGTCTGCGCGGTCCTTATTATCGGCATGGGCGTCACCTTTGTTCAGATGTTTCAACCTCATCCGACCGTGCCGTTTAGCGGCGAAAAGCGCCCGCTGGTGCCGGTAAAAGAAGAGGCGAAACAGCAGAACTGGGATCACTACGGTAATACGGCTGGCGGTAGTCGCTTTGTGGCGCTGGACCAGATAACCCGTGACAACGTGAAAAACCTGAAACCGGTCTGGACCTACCATACCGGTGATATTCCGCAAAGTCCGGATGGCAATGGCGCAGAAGATCAGCAAACGCCGCTACAGGTAGGCGATCGTGTCTTCCTCTGTACGCCGCATAACAACGTGATCGCCGTGGATGCCGATAGCGGGAAAGAAATCTGGAAAGCGGAAATCAACGCTAAGTCTGCCATCTGGATGCGCTGCCGTGGCCTGGCGTACTTTGATGCCACCAAACCGCTGGCACAGCCAACGGTAGCCGGCTCCACACCGGTTCTGCCAGCGCAGGTCGCACCGGGCGCGGCATGCCAGCGCCGTATCCTGATGAATACCATTGACGGTAAGCTGATCGCGTTAGACGCCGATAACGGCAAATTCTGCCCGGATTTCGGCACTGACGGCAGCGTTAACCTGCATGAAGGAATGGGCGACGCGTCAGATCCAACCTATGTGTTGACGTCGGCCCCGACGCTGGCGGGTACCACGGTCGTGGTTGGCGGCCGCGTTGCGGATAATGTCAGCACCGATATGCCGGGAGGCGTAATACGTGGTTATGACGTGATCACCGGCCAGCTGCGCTGGGCGTTCGATCCGCGTAATCCGGATCCGAACTACGTTCTGAAGCCGGGCGAACACTACAAACGCAGCTCCGCAAACTCCTGGGCCCCTATGTCCTGGGATGCGTCGATGAATACCGTGTTTATCCCGATGGGAAGTTCCTCTGTCGACCTGTGGGGCGCTGACCGTATTCCGGAAGATCACAAATACGCCACCTCAATCCTCGCGCTGGATGCGACTACCGGGAAAGAGAAGTGGGTATACCAGACCGTGCATAACGACCTCTGGGATTTCGATATCCCGATGCAGCCGAGCCTGGTTGATTTCCCAACGAAAGAGGGCAACAAGCCCGCGGTGGTGGTGGGCACTAAAGCGGGGCAAATTTACGTTCTTGATCGCCTGACGGGTAAACCGCTCACTGAAGTGAAAGAGGTTCCGGTAAAACCAGCGGATATTCCACGTGAACAGTACCCGGCAACGCAGCCTCGCTCTGTGGGGATGCCGCAGATTGGCGCTGAAACCCTGAAAGAATCGGATATGTGGGGGGCGACGCCGTTTGACCAGTTGGCCTGTCGTATCAGCTTCAAATCAATGCGTTATGACGGTCTGTACACGATGCCGGGAACCGATATTTCCCTGAGCTTCCCGGGCTCGCTGGGGGGAATGAACTGGGGCAGTTTGTCCACCGATCCGAACAACCAGTATATCTTCGTCAATGACATGCGTCTGGGCCTGTGGGTTCAGCTGATTAAGCAAGATCCGCAGAGCGCGGTGGCAAACACGGGCGGTGAAGCCGTGAACGCCGGGATGGGCGCCGTTCCGATGAAAGGAACGCCGTATTCGGTCAACAAAAACCGTTTCATGTCACCGCTGGGCATTCCGTGCCAGAAACCACCGTTTGGCTCTCTCTCCGCCATTGACCTGAAAACGCAGAAAATCGTCTGGCAGGTGCCGGTCGGTACCGTACAGGATACCGGTCCGTTTGGGGTAAAAATGCGTATGCCAATGCCTGTCGGTATGCCGACGCTGGGCGGTACGCTGGCCACGCAGGGCGGTCTGGTCTTCATTGCGGGAACCCAGGATTACTACCTGCGCGCCTTTGATTCCTCTACGGGGGAAGAAGTGTGGAAAGCGCGTCTCCCGGTGGGTAGCCAGGGCGGACCTATCAGCTATGTATCACCGAAAACCGGCAAACAGTACATTCTGATCTCTGCTGGTGGTGCACGCCAGTCGCCGGATCGTGGTGACTACGTGATTGCCTACGCGCTGGATAAATAACAGCAAAATAAGCAACCTGGCCCCGTCGAAGTACGGGGCTTTTTTTTGACTAAAAACACGGATATGAAGAAAGCGGCGGGTCCGGTCAGCCCGTTAAAAGCACCCGCCAGCGACGGCGATGGCGAGTCATCTCGCGCCATAGTGCGATTATCTCGTCATGTTGCAGGGCATCAACAGCCTGCGGCGTTAACACCGGTAAACCATAGCGCTGGCGCAGGGCGGCTACTGCCGTGGCGCTGGCATTCATCGGTGACCGGATTTGCATCGCCAGCTGCTGTCGCAATACGCTGAACGCCGTCTCATCGCACAGAGTCAGCTCACGCAAAAATTGTTTGCAGCAACCCAACAGGTTCACGGGAGAGCGGTCAGGCGACTGTAACGCCAGCAGCAGGCCATCGCGATCGGCAATACGCTGATAACGACAGCTGACTACGTAGCCAATCTGCTGTTCCACGCGCAGGCGCTGGAAAAATTGCGGTTCGCAGCATAATGCCAGCAGCCGCAGCGCGGCGAGCGACGCGCGCGGCGGCAGGGGAATAAACACCAGCAGCGCCGAATCCGCGCTGGCGTGCGGAATGTGTTCGATCCCGCCGGGACAACCGCTTAATGGCGTCGGCTTAGCGTTAACCGGCGCCCGGAGCAGGCCAAGCTGCCGGGCTAACCCGTGCGCGTGCGCGACGCTGCCGCCAACTAGCGCCGCCAGCCAGCCGTCCCGTGGCGGATCCGATGCCAGACGTTCAGGCAATTGCTGAAGCAGCTCACGGATGGCAATGCCTTCTGGCACTGGCGTAAGAGCCGGGGCGGGGTGGGAGAGGCGATCGATTATCGCCCCGATGATGTGTTCCGCCGTAGCTACAGCGTCAGGAAGCCGCAGGGTGAGCTGCCAGCTACCGTCAACCGTTTGCCACTCGCCGCTGCCGTCAATATGGCGCAGTTCAGCAAGAAGAGGGCGTAACTGTTTGCCCATCGCCACCCCCTGCGCCCGTTCCAGGCACGAATAAAAAGGCCTGCGCAGGATCAGCGTTGGCGGTTGTGTCTGCGCCGACAAATGCAGCAGCGGAGCGGCTTCTGACGTCGGGGCTGGCGTAACATACCTGGCAGTCTGCGGGTAGAAGGAAAACGCGATGGGGCTATCATCTGCAACCGGCTGGCGACGCCAATGGCTAAGCGGCAGAGCAAACCCCTGGCTGGCGATAATTTCAGCGGTTTCAATTTTTTTGCAGGCCAGATACGAGGTGGGCGCCGCCAGTAAATCGGCACAAAAGGCGGAAAAACTTACGGGCGCCGCACCGGGCGCAAAACCGAACGCCCGCTGGCGCAGCTGCTCCAGCGTCGGCAGGGCGCTGAAACGCTGATGTGCCAGCCGATAATAATGCCGCTGCTGCTCATCCGTCGTTTGCTGTAGCGCCCGTAGCCAGTGGGTAATATGCGGGTCAACCTCCTCGGGTCGTTCGCTATCAACCGTTAGCGCCAGCCAGCCGTTATCGTTATCCTGATAAAGCCAGTTCAGGGCGACATCTTCTGCCAGCCCGCGCGCCCGCAGCCCGGCAATCAGGCTTCCGGGGGCGTCGTCCAGTAAAAACTCCCGAAATAAGGTGACGTTGTCACTTTTTCGAATTAACGGACAACGCCACAGTGCGGGTCGCTCTGTCACTGCCAGCTGAAAATCTGCTTCAGCGCTAAGACGCAACGGGGGAGCGGTTTCAGGCATACCACCAGAAGCAAAACCGGACGCAAACGTATGGGCAAGCTCGGCCAGCGCATCCAGCTTTTGCGGCCCTTGCAGCCACAATTGCAGGTGTCCGGCCACATAATAGCGCCGATGAAAGTCGCGCAACGCGGTTTGCAGCGATCCCGGGCCCTGCCCCAGAGAATCCTTGCAACCCACCTGAAAACGGCGGAAAACTGTGGGTTCTTCCATCGCGTGGCGTGCCGCCGCTTCGCGCCTGGCGGAATCATGCTGCTGGATGAGCCGGTTTTCCGCATCAATGACCGCCACTTCGCGCTGTATGTCATCGCATGAAAGCAGCGGCGCCTGCAACATATCCCGCAGTCGCGCGACGCCGTCGGACAGGTTATCGGCCGCCACATCGAAGAAAAATGCGCTGTGGCGAGCCAGCGTGGTGGCATTGACGCTACCGCCCTGACGCTGGACCCAGGCCATGAGTCGATCGTCGCCCTGATAGCGCTGGCTACCGCGGAACAGCAGGTGCTCAAGTAAATGCGCAAGACCGGCGAAGCGCGGTGGCTCGTGATGGCTTCCGGCACTCACGCGCGCCAGCGCCGCCGCGCGTGTCGCCTGCGGCTGATGCACCAGCGTTGCGCGTAAACCGCCTGCCAGCTCCACGATGCGGGTGGTCATTATCGCTACAGTTCCCGGGTTTTATAGATAAGCTGCGAACGGGTACGGTTGCGGAACTGAAGCTGGCCGATTTTCATGTCGTTACAGGCTGCTTCGCGTCGCGCGTCCAGAATTTTATGATGATGCGGCGATTTGCTGCACACCGGATCGGCGTTATCAGCATTCCCGGTGAGCATAAAGGCCTGACAGCGGCAGCCGCCGAAGTCCTTCTCCTTTTCATCGCAGGAGCGGCACGGCTCCGGCATCCAGTCAAACCCGCGATAGCGGTTGAAGCCGAAAGAGTCATACCAGATGGATTCCAGACTCTGATCAAGCACCGAGGGGAACTCCACCGGTAGCTGGCGCGCGCTGTGGCAGGGCAGCGCCGTGCCTTCCGGGGTCACGCTGAGGAAAATCGACCCCCAGCCGCCCATACAGCCTTTTGGTCGCTCTTCGTAATAATCAGGGGTGACGAACAGCAGGTTGGTCAGATTGCCGCTGGCGGCCATTTTTTGCCGATAGTCGGCAACCACGCGTTCCGCGCGGGCGATCTGTTCTCGCGTCGGCAAAAGGCCCTGACGATTAAGGAACGCCCAACCGTAGAACTGGCAGGTGGCAAGTTCGACGTCGTCGGCGTCCAGTTCAATGCACAGCTCGATGATTTTATCGATCTGGTCGATGTTGTGCCGGTGCAGGACGAAATTCAGCACCATCGGGTAATCGCGCGCTTTGACCGCTTTGGCCATCGCCAGCTTCTGCTGGAAGGCTTTTTTATTCCCCGCCAGCGCGGCGTTGAGCACTTCATCGCTAGCCTGGAAGCTAATCTGGATATGGTCCAGACCGGCCTCGCTGAACGCGTCGAGCTTGCTTTCCGTCAGGCCAATTCCCGAGGTGATCAGGTTGGTATAAAAACCGAGATCGCGGGCGGCGCGGATCAGCTCCGGCAGATCTTTACGCGTCAACGGTTCGCCGCCGGAAAAACCTATCTGCACGCTGCCCATCGCCCGCGCCTGGCGGAAAACCTCAATCCACTGTTCAGTGGTCAGCTCCTGATCCTGCCGGGCAAAGTCCAGCGGGTTAGAGCAGTAAGGACACTGTAGCGGACAGCGATAGGTCAGCTCCGCCAGCAGCCACAGCGGTGGATTGACGGCGGGTTTATTCTGGCTCACGGAAAATAATCCACTTCTGTTGATAAGCGATTTGCAGGAATTCTACGACGTCGTCATCCACGCCGCCGGCTTCCGGGAACCGTTCGTTGAGTATGGCAATGATGGCCGCCGCGTCGCGTTGGCCATCGACCAGTTCGAGGATTGCGGCCGCGGTCTCATTGAGTTTAGCCATGCCTTCCGGATAAAGGATGACATGGCTGTCCTGAGCGGCTTCCCATTGCAGGCGATAGCCGCGACGAAAGGCGACGATGGAGTTTTTTTGCATGCTTATACCAGTCGGGTTGTGTGCCAGGCCGCTTTGTCGGTGACCGTGTGATAAGGCGGACGCTGTAGCGCGTAGGCCATGGTCATCGCGTCGAGCATCGACCACAGGATATCGAGTTTGAACTGAAGGATCTCCAGCATCCGATTCTGCTTTTCTGCGCTATCGCAGTAACTCTTCGCCAGCTCCAGACCGTGTTCAACGTCGCGGCTGGCCTGGCTGAGGCGGCTACGAAAATAAAAATAGCCTTCCTCTTTGATCCACGGATAGTGCTGCGGCCAGCTGTCGAGACGCGACTGATGAATTTGCGGGGCAAACAGTTCGGTGAGCGAACTGCATGCCGCCTCCTGCCAGTTGGCGCGGCGGGCGAAGTTAACGTAAGCGTCCACGGCAAAACGAACGCCGGGCAGCACGTGGCGTTCGCTGATTAAGTCGTCGCGGCTAAGCCCTACGGCTTCGCCCAGCTGTAGCCAGGCTTCGATCCCGCCGTCATGACCGTTGCTGCCGTCGTGATCGAGGATCCGCTGCACCCATTTGCGACGCGTGTGCGGATCCGGGCAGTTCGCCATAATGGCCGCGTCTTTCAGCGGGATCGTCGTCTGGTAGTAAAACCGGTTCGCCACCCAGCCCTGGATCTGCTCGCGGCTGGCCTCGCCGTTATGCATCGCGATATGGTACGGATGGTGAATATGATAGTAGGCGCCTTTCGCCCGGAGGGCGTGTTCAAACTCTTGCGGCGAGAGCGTTTCGCGAATGTGCATAGTTAGTCCTGAAGCGTGATGGTCATCCCGTCCCAGCTCACTTCAATTCCCTGCTGCGTGAGGGCGTGACGCTGCGGCGACTGCTCGTTAAGGATCGGGTTAGTGTTATTAATGTGAATCAGAATCTTGCGCTTTGCCGGCAGTGAGGCCAGCAGCGCCATCATGCCGTGTTCATCGCCGAGCGCCAGATGGCCCATATCGCGGCCGGTATTGCGCCCGACGCCAGCGGCCTGCAGTTCATCGTCCTGCCAGACTGTGCCGTCAATCAGCAGACAGTCCGCTTTTTTAAGCCACGGCAGGATGTCGTCATCGGGTTCACCGAGACCCGGCGCGTAGAACAGCGTCTGACCGTTGCGGCGGTTTTCGATAAACAGCGCCACGTTATGCCCCGGTAGCGGGCGGTCGCGCCACGGCGAATAGGGCGGTGCGTTACTGGCGATGGGGACAGCGGTAAACTGCAAATCAGGGCAGGCTTCCACGCTAAAGGCGGTGAGCGGCGCAATCGGATGATGGACCAGGCCGCCGTTCCAGTGCCGGAGCATGGTAAAAATCGGGAATCCGCTGGAAAGATCTTCATGCACCTCCGGCGTACACCATACCTGATGCGGACACCCTTCGCGCAGACTGAGCAGCCCGGTGGTGTGGTCAATCTGGCTGTCGGTGAGAATAATGCCGCCAATATGCGTGCCGCGCAGAACCTCTTTCTTATTCAGTTCTGGCGTATGGGCAATCTGCTGGCTGATATCGGGCGAGGCGTTACACAGTATCCACTCTTCGCCGTTATCGCTGACGATGATCGACGACTGGGTGCGGGGGGTCGCCTGAAGGGTACCGTTGCGCAAACCCTGACAGTTGGCGCAATTACAGTTCCACTGAGGGAAACCGCCGCCGGCGGCGGAACCGAGGACTTTAATAAACATGAAGATAGGCCAGGTAGTAAAACAAAAATGCCCGCACGGATGGCGGGCTGAGCGATTAGCGGTTGGAAATGTACAGCGTCACTTCCAGGCCAAGACGTAAATCAATAAAAGCAGGTTTCTTCCACATCGTTTTTTCCTCTTTAAAAATGCAGCACCAACACCATTGTTTGTGCCAGTTTTGTGATGGTCATCAAATAATGCGTCACAGTGGGGCAAAGCTCAACCCGAAAGATGTAAGGAATTAACGTAATGTTTACAACGTAACCTATTGTTGCCAAACATTTTGCAATACCTTTTGCCAGTTGCCCCACAGCAGCTTATTCAGCACAAATTGATCATAGCCGCTGTCACGCAACGCGCTGATTAGCCGCGGTAAACCACTCACATCATGCAAATCATCAGGTAACGTGATGCCGTCAAAATCGGAGCCCAGCGCAACATGATCTTCGCCCATGATGTTAATAAGATAGTCGATATGGCGAACGATTGTGCTCAGCGGGGTATCGCTATCGCGTTTACCGTCGGCGCGCAGAAAGGCGTTGCCGAAATTGACCCCTGCCACGCCGCCGCTGTCGCGGATAGCCAGCAGTTGCCGATCGGTCAGATTACGCGGTTGCGGGCACAGCGTATGGGCGTTGGAATGGGTGGCGACCAGCGGTGAAGAGGAATGACGAGCAGTATCCCAGAACGCCTTTTCATTCATATGAGAAACGTCAATCAGCATGTTCAGGGCGTTAGCGTGCTTAATGAGGGCGATACCCTCTGCGGTAAGCCCTGGGCCGCTGTCCGGGCTGCCGGGAAACGCCCCGTTAACGCCGGTGCCAAAACGGTTAGCAATGTTCCAGAAAGGCCCAATGCTGCGCACGCCAGCGGCATAGAAAGCCTGTAGATCGCCACCCTCGCCGTCAAAACCGCCCGCACCCTCAATATGCGCCACCATCGCCAGCACCTTATCCTGACGGCAGCGTTCGATATCTGCCGCGCTCAGGCACAATCGCGCCCGCCCATCGGAGTGTGCGACAAGCTGCTTGAGGATCGTCAACTGCTGCCAGAGAATGTCGATCGGTTGCCACGGCTCGCTGGCGTAGTGCGGCGCCATGCGGGCGATATACTCCTGCGGCGGCACGAACAGCGCGAACAGCCCGCCGGAAAATCCGCCTTGCTGCATGCGCGGATAATCGAGGTGTCCGTTCTCAATGCCGGAAAAGAAGGCCTTTACCGGATCCTGGCGATGATGAAGCCATAAATTAAGCAACAGGTCATTGTGACCATCAAAAATCGCCATAGCGCATCCCACTGTTTTTTATTGCTGAAAAAGTTGCCTGGCACGATAACTGATTTGTCCTGTCCGGCAAGGAGAAACTTACAACTTAGCAGCAATTGTTAATATCACTTAACCCTGAGGAGATCCGCACATCATATTGCGTGGCGAGATAAGAGCATTTCCCGTTCCATCTGCGATTGCATCGCGTACGTTCCCTGAGCTACAGGGCTACGCTATACTTCGCCACTTTGAGTTATGCGTGGCAGGTAACGAAATATGCGGGAGAGCATTAATTTTCTTTTCGTGGTGCTGTCTTTCACGGCACTGATTATGCTGATGCGCTTTTTCATCAGGCGTATTCGGCATCCAAAGCGCATCGTTGCCGACAGCCGGGGAATGAAAAAAATCTCTACCCATCCTTCCTGGTTTGGCGGATCGTCAGGTAAAACCTACTTTTATGATGAGCAGTATTTATACGAGGTCATAAATAGCGTCACCCGTAAAATTGAGCTGGCGGCTATCGTAAAAATTAAGCCGGGCTCGACAGTGGTAAATAACAGGCGGATCTGGTCTGTGAGCTATCTTGAGGGAACCCGTGAAAAACAGGTGCAATTTTATAATAATCTGACGGTGTTTAATCAAAACTTTGCTGCGTTTTTAGAGGCTGTAAAACGCGTGAATCCTGAAGCCGATATTAAGGCCGTCTCCTTGTTCAATCTGTGACTGGAATACATTACCTTTATCTTTCTGACTGCCCATACGGCAGGTATGGGCAGTAAAGCCGCCGATATTACTTCTTCTTGTTCATCATCGCCTTGAGATCGGCAAAGGGGTTAAACGTGGCGACACCCACGTCTTTTTGCGCATCCTCACCTGCGACAACGGTGGTGCCATACTGATCCGCTTCGGTGTACTTTGAGTGTTCGTGGTCATGGCAAAACAGGCACAACAACTCCCAGTTACTGCCATCTTCCGGATTATTGGTGTGATCGTGGTCGATATGGTGGACCGTGAGTTCACGAAGATTCGAATACACAAACTCCCGCGAGCAGCGTCCACAGACCCACGGGTAAATTTTTAGCGCTTTTTCACGGTAGCCGCTTTCCAGCCGTGCGTAGTTTTTGGGGATCAGAGCCATTGCTGATGTTACCTGTTAAAAAAGAGAATAGTTCACACTATATCCCATTTTGAGATGCCAGGAGAATGCCTCCTCTGCGGGAAGGCAGCGTGCGATTTGCGTATTTCTGTCAGTTTATTTGAAGCATTCCGTTAAATAATCACCATTTATTCTCATCGGTTAATGCGTAGAGTAGGGATAACGCAATGCTTTATCAGGATACTCCACTATGAAAAAGATCGGATTTTTGTCGTTTGGTCACTGGACGCCGTCTTCCCAGTCCGGCACGCAAACCGCAGCTGACACGCTGCTACAGTCCATCGATCTGGCTGTCGCCGCTGAAGAGCTGGGCGCGGACGGTGCTTATTTCCGCGTGCACCACTTTGCCCGCCAGCTCAGTTCGCCATTCCCCTTGCTGGCTGCGATAGGCGCGAAAACCAAACGCATCGAAATCGGTACGGGCGTGATCGACATGCGGTACGAGAATCCGCTGTATATGGCGGAAGATGCTGGCGCGGCAGATCTCATCTCCGGCGGGCGATTACAGCTTGGTATCAGCCGGGGCTCCCCGGAGCAGGTGATTGATGGTTGGCGTTATTTTGGTTACGTGCCGCAGGAAGGGGAAAACGAATCTGATATGGCGCGCCGTCACACTGAGGTACTGCTTGATGTATTACGCGGTGAAGGGTTTGCGAAGCCTAACCCACAGCCGATGTTCCCAAACCCGCCGGGATTGTTGCGTCTGGAGCCGCATTCAGAGGGCTTACGCGATCGTATCTGGTGGGGGGCTGGCTCCAATGCAACGGCAGTATGGGCGGCAAAACTGGGGATGAACCTGCAAAGCTCAACGCTGAAAGATGATGAAACCGGCGAGCCGTTCCATATTCAGCAGGCAAAACAGATCCGTGCCTACCGACAGGCATGGGCCGAGGCAGGGCATACCCGTCAGCCACGCGTTTCGGTCAGCCGCAGTATTTTTGCCCTGATGGACGATCGCGACCGGATATATTTCGGTTCAAGCCGCAATGAGAGCGACAGCGTTGGCTATCTGGATGAGAAAACGCGTGCCATTTTCGGACGCAGCTATGCCGCAGAGCCAGACAAGCTGATTGAACAGTTGAAAAAGGATGAAGCGATCGCGGAAGCGGATACGCTGTTGCTTACCGTGCCGAATCAGCTGGGCGTGGAATACAACGCACATGTGATCGAGTCCATCCTGAAACATGTCGCACCGGAAATGGGATGGCGCGATCGCAATGCGTAATCTGGCCCTCTGGTATCGCCGGTTTGGTGAGCCTGAATCGGTACTGCAAGCGGAAACCACACCATTGTCACCGCGACAGCCGGGAGAGATACGTGTGCGCATGCTTTTTTCTCCGGTGAACGCCTCCGATCTCATCCCCATCACCGGGGCATATCGCCATCGCACGCCGCTGCCCGCAATAGCCGGTTATGAAGGGGTCGGAATAGTGACCGAAACGCCCGCCGCTTACCCGGCGCTGCTGGGCAAGCGGGTCCTGCCGTTACGGGGGCAGGGAACCTGGCAGCGCTATGTCGACTGCCCGGTGGCGTATGCGGTTCCCGTCCCGGACGACGTCGACTCGCTTCTTGCCGCGCGGGCGTATATCAACCCGCTTGCCGCTCAGATGATGCTGGACCGTTATCCTCCGGTCGGGAAAACGGTGCTGCTCACCGCTGCCGGTTCTGACTGCGCCGTTCTGCTCGGGCAATGGGCACGCCAGGCGGGTGCAGAGGCGGTTTACGGGATCCATCGCTCGCCCGTGCACGCTCAACGTCTGGCTGAAATGGGGATCGTCCCGATTGCGCAAGATGATACGGCCGCCGTCAACGCTGCCGCCGCGCAAGCGGGGGTGGTGTACGACGCCACGGGCGGCAGCCTGGCGGAGGCGATCCTGAGCGTGATGCCCGAAACCGGTACCTTTGTCTGCTACGGGCTACTCTCCGGGCAGACCTTCCGGCAGCAGCGGCCGTTGCCGCGCGTGGCGTGGTTTCACATTCGTAACTATCTGGACGCGCTGAGCGCTGAGGCGTGGCAGGCGGAGTTTCGGCGCATCTGGCCTAAACTGCGCGCCAGCCAGTGCAGCGATGTTACCCTCTACCCGCTGTCGGAATGGCAGCGGGCAGTGGGCAACTACCGCGAAGCGGGAAGAACGGGCAAGCCTATGCTGTCGATGGACAATTAATCGGCCTTATGGCTCATGTCGCTCAGCAGTACAGCGATACTTTGTCCACCGGCGGTCTGCTCCAGGCCAATTTTGACAATAATTGTCAGCGGAACGGAGAGCAGCATGCCGACAGGCCCGAGCAGCCAGCCCCAGAAAATCAGGGACAGGAACACAACAAGAGTTGAAAGCCCCAGCCCGCGTCCCATTATCCGTGGTTCGAGAATGTTCCCGAAGACAAGGTTAATCACCAGATAGCCTGCCAGCAGAATCAGGGCATCATACAAACCGCTGAAAACCAGCACCTGAAGGATAGGGGGGATCGCCGCCAGCACGGAGCCAATGTTAGGAATATAGTTGAGCGCAAAGGCCAGCAGCCCCCAGACGAAGGCAAAACGCACATCCAGCGCGGCGAGCATCCCCCAGACCACTAATCCCGTCACCAGGCTGATGGCCGTTTTCAGCACCAGATAGCGTGAAACGCTGTCGAGCGCGCGCTGAATGGCACCCATTCCCTCAACCGGACGCACCATGATGTGCTGGAGTTTTGCAGGCAGCTGTGGAACTTCCAGCAGCATAAACACAACCGTCAGGAACAGCAGGAAAATCGAGGTCATGGCGTTGGAGAGCTGTGCCAGCAGGCTGGTGACAATCGTCATGGCGGCATTCGGATCGATGTATTTAAGCAGTTCCTCAACCGAGACTTCGATACCCGCGCGTTGCAGCCAGGGTTCAATTTGCAGCAGCGGGGTCGCCAGGGAAGAGCGGTATGTCGGCAGCGTCCGCGCCAGCTCGTTCAGGGAGGTTCCCAGATAGGCGACTAACAGCACCATCGCAACGATAATAATACTGATAAGCAGGCTTATCGCCAGCACACGCGGGATGCGTAGCCGCACCATTCGCTGCACCAGTGGATTGAGGATCACCGCGATAAAAAGCGCCAGGATAAAGGGCACGATGATATCGGCCGCAAAACGAACGCCGGTCAGAATGATCACCAGCATGCCCAGCATGATGACGATCTTAAGCCCGTTGAGGGTGATAATGGGTTTGGCCATGGACGTTCCTGAACAGTTTTTTATTTATAATAGAGGGGAAAGTGGATTAAAAAAACTAACCAAAATCAAACAGACTGGGTAAAGAAATGAAAAGGCTTTGAGTAAATTCCTGGCTTATGATACAAATCAGGCGTGTTCAACTACTGAGGACAATTTTCATCCGCAAAGACGAGAAGCAACACCGCGGATAATTGTAATTTTATGGACAATTTGTTCAGGACGTATTTTTCAAACAACTCTGCTCTGTTTTCTACCTCCCTCTACACGCTTTCCGGTGAACAACACTGGCGTTCCGCGCTATAGTCACGTCTTCTGCCTGAGCTGGCGCTATGCGCTTAGCTAACTGATTTAATTCCCACTTTTTTGGTTTGCTGTTCGCAGCGAGCCTCGATGGATTATATTCTCAAGCAGGAGAAAAACATGTTTTACTGGATTTTATTAGCTCTGGCTATCGTTGCTGAAATTACCGGCACCTTGTCGATGAAATGGGCGAGCGTGAGTGACGGCAGCACCGGATTTATTTTGATGCTGGTCATGATTACGCTTTCCTATATATTCCTCTCTTTCGCGGTTAAAAAAATCGCGCTGGGCGTGGCATACGCTTTGTGGGAAGGTGTTGGTATTTTATTGATTACGCTGTTCAGCGTCATGATATTTGATGAAACCCTGACGACAATGAAAATTGCCGGGCTGACGACCCTGGTCGCAGGTATCGTGCTGATTAAATCGGGTACGCGCAAACCAGCCAAACAGCAGAAGGAGCAGACCCATGCAGCAGTTTGAATGGATCCACGCGGCCTGGCTGGCTTTCGCCATCGTTCTGGAAATTATTGCGAACGTCTTTTTGAAGTTCTCCGACGGCTTTCGTCGCAAAGCCTACGGCTTGTTATCGATTGCCGCGGTTCTGGGGGCGTTTAGCGCTCTGTCACAGGCGGTGAAAGGCATCGATCTTTCCGTGGCCTACGCGCTGTGGGGCGGCTTCGGTATTGCCGCCACCCTGGCGGCAGGCTGGATTATGTTCGGGCAGCGTTTAAACCATAAAGGCTGGATAGGGCTGGTATTACTGCTCGCTGGCATGATCATGATTAAACTGGCCTGAGTGACCTACTGCTGCGCCAGGGCTTCCAGCCGGTCGCGAAAACCGGTCACCGCCAACGCTCGGTTATCGGCGCGCCAGCGGTCTTTCGCTGCCGGAGCAGAACTCTGAACGCCAATCAGTTGCCAGCCGTTAACGGTTTTTAACATCAGGGGCGATCCGCTATCACCCGGTAGCGTATCGCACTGATGCGAAAGCACGCTGTTTTGCGCCCAGCCCGTCACCACGCAGTCCGTATGGGTGTACAGCGAATCGAGGTGATCAACAGGGTAGCCTGACTGCGTCACTTTTCGATCGGCGGCTTTCAGGGCGGCGGTAAGCGCGTCTTTGTCACCATCAAAGAGCGGTAGCGGAGCGATCCCGGACGGCGGATAACGTAAAACGATCAGACCGAAATCCCAGGATGCCGCCCCGGGCGGCACAATCCATCCATCGCCATCCGGTTTCAGGCGTTTCCCGAGCGACGGATCCACCCGCCCCTCAATACCGTGAATTTCGTAGCGCCAAATCCCTTTCTGCGAGACAAAGCGCAGGGCGATCGCTTTATCCGGTTTGCCTTCGGGCGGCATTAACAGGCAATGACCCGCCGTCAGCGCAAGGCGTGGCGTTATGAGAGTTGCGGTACATAGATTGCCGCTGGCGGTTTCCAGTTGCCCGATGGCATCCCAGGGCGCTTCGGTAGGATCGGTGACACGCGTACGATCGTCATGACCAAAAAACAGCGTCTTTACCTCTTTGGCGCTGATGGCGTCATCGTCGCCCTCATCCGCATGTGAAAAGCCTGCAAAAAGGCTAAACGTTCCCAGTAACAACACAACAGATTTACGCATATCACACTCTGGTGGGGGTAATTATGATTATTAAAAGTGAACCCTATGAAAATACTATAGACGCGACGGCGAGAAAGTGGGAGTAAAATCAGCGTGCTACATTCAGGAAAGATAAAAGTGGCTGGCGATGAGCGCGCATAAAATTAGCAGGATAAGAATGAACTCAAACCGATAGCGCCGCAGCATACGCCCTCCGTATAAAAAACCGGCGCTGACCGCAATCCCGTTCAGCGCCGGTTTACCAACGTGCCCCGAAGGGCACGGTTAAGCTTGTACTCTTACGCTGCTGGCTGTGCAGCAGGTTTAGCCGCTTCGTGTTTTGCCGCTTTTTTGTGATGCTTTTTAGCCGCCTGGGCTTTCTGCTCTACCGCAGGTTTTGCCGCTTTTTTGTGGTGCTTTTTCGCGGCCTGCGCTTTCTGTGCTGCCGCTGGTTTAGCCGCTTTGTGATGTTTTTTATGGTGAACCGTTTTGGCCGGAGCAGCGGTGGATGCCGCAGGCGCTGCGGTGGCGGTAGTTTCAGCCGCGAATGCAGCGGAAGAAAGACCCATAGCAGCGGCAACAACCAGAGCTAATACTTTTTTCATTTTCATACCCTCGAATTTGGTTTTTCATTTAACCCCACTGCGGGGCCGTTGAAATAACTATATCCCTGTAAATTCGGGGTTTCCGTGAGTGATTGGTATCGGCGTGTAACCATATGTACAACGCCGGGGTGGCCCCCGGCGCGTTCGTTTACAGGTAGCGGGACGTCAGGTGTTCGCGGAAGTAGCGGATATTCAGATCTTCACCTGTGGCCTGGGTGATGAGCTGCGACGTGCTGAAACGGCTGCCGTGCTGCCAGATATTCTGACGCAGCCAGTCAAACAGCGCCGAGAAGTCGCCTCCGGCAATGGATGCCTGCAACCCGGGCAGCGCAGTTTTGGCGGCATGGAACAGCTGTGCCGCATACATTGCCCCCAGCGTGTAAGACGGGAAGTAGCCAAAACCGCCGTCGGTCCAGTGGATGTCCTGCATACAGCCGTTGCGGTAGTTATCTTTGGTGGATAATCCAAGCCAGGCCTGCATTTTCTCATCCCATAACGCGGGGATATCATCGACTTCAATTTCGCCATTGATCAGCGCGCGCTCAATCTCATAGCGCAATACCACATGCGCCGGATAGCTCACTTCATCTGCGTCAACGCGGATGTAGCCCGGTTTCACGCGCTGATTCCAGGCAATAAAATTCTCTTCACTGAATGCCGCCTGGCTGCCGAAACGGGCATGGACCGCCGGAAGCAGATGCTTCAGGAAAGCCTCACTGCGGCCCAGCTGCATTTCAAAGAACAGACTTTGGGATTCATGGATCGCCGTAGAGCGCGCCAGCGCAACGGGCTGGCCGGCCCACGCTCGCGGAAGGTTTTGCTCGTAGCGGGCATGTCCGGTTTCGTGGATCACGCCGAAAAGCGCGCTGAGCAACTCGTCTTCATCGTAACGCGTGGTGATACGCACATCTTCCGGCACGCCGCCGCAGAACGGGTGGGCGCTAACGTCCAGACGACCGCCGTTAAAATCGAAGCCAAGCATTTTCATCGCTTCCAGGCCCAGCTCGCGCTGGGTGGCGGTGGGGAAGGGACCCTGTGGCGGAACGAACGATCGTTGAACCTGTTTTTCCACAACCTTTGCCAGCAGCTCCGGCAGCCAGGACTTCAGATCGCCGAACAGCACATCCAGGCGAGCGCTGGACATGTCGGGTTCAAAGATATCCAGCAGCGCGTCGTAAGGCGTGCAGCCTTTAGCCTCGGCGCGCAGGCGGGCCTCTTCACGACTGAGCTTCACCACCTCTTTCAGGTTGGCTGAAAAGCCCTGCCAGTCGTTGGCCGGACGCTGAGTACGCCAGGCGTGTTCACACCTGCTGCCCGCCAGCGATTTGGCCTCTACCAGCGATTCCGGCAGTAAAGTGGCCTGCTGGTAGTGGCGCGTCATTTCACGCAGGTTGGCCTGCTCAACGTCGTTCAGATCTTCTTCTGCCGCCGCCGCCAGCCATTCACCCACTTTTTTATCGGTCAGGATCTGATGTTGCAGGACGCTCATCTCCGCCAGCGCTTCACCGCGCGCGGCGCTGCCGCCGGGCGGCATCATGGTAAACATGTCCCAGCTGGCGATGGAGGAGAGGTGAGAGAAGCGGGAGAGACGCTGGAAGGTGCGGGTGAGTTGTTGATAGTTATTGTTTTTCATGAAGTCCTCGTGTCTGAATCAGCCGATGACAAAAATTAGCATCGGCTCGATTTAAACACGAAGAGGGCTGAATGTTAATGCAGTCGTTTATGCAGGCTCGCGCCCACCAGCAGTGCCGCGCACAGCATCAGCGCGATAAATCCGCCCACGCCGTTCCAGCCGTAGTTATGCCAGAACACCCCGCCGAGCGTGCCGGCTATGCTGGAACCAAGATAGTAACTGAACAGATACAGTGACGAAGCCTGACCTTTAGCGCGGCGCGCGCGTGGGCCAATCCAGCTGCTGGCAACGGAATGCGCGGCAAAGAAGCCCGCAGAGAAGAGCAGCATTCCGGCAAAAATCAGCCACAGGGAAGAGACAAGCGTCATCAGCAGTCCGAACAACATCACAGCTGTGGACACCAGCATCACCGGACCACGGCCGAAGCGCGCGGTCATGGCGCCCGCTTTTGGCGAACTCCATGTCCCGGTGAGATACGCCACAGAGAGCAAACCCACCAATGCCTGGCTAAGATGCCACGGCGAGAGCATCAGCCGGTAGCCAATATA
This sequence comes from Enterobacter cloacae complex sp. S2, assembly GCF_015159675.1. Classification (NCBI taxonomy): domain Bacteria; kingdom Pseudomonadati; phylum Pseudomonadota; class Gammaproteobacteria; order Enterobacterales; family Enterobacteriaceae; genus Enterobacter; species Enterobacter cloacae complex sp. S2. The sequence goes on along the minus strand of NZ_JADDTS010000006.1, from coordinate 14,916 downwards.
GTTAAACAGCGTGACAAATGACCCCATCAGCAGGAATCCCATCAGAAACAGTCGCGGCAAACCTTTGTCGCGCCAGTGCAGACGGAAGTTGATAAACAGTGTTTTCGGACGCAGAGAAGTCGGGCGGAAATGGCGCGATTCCGGCAGGATTTTCCAGAACATTAGCGCCGAAGCGAGGGCGAAGCAGCCGATTACGGCCAGCGCAATGCGCCAGTTAAAGAAATCGGTAAACACACCGCTGAGCAGGCGTCCGCTCATCCCGCCGATAGAGTTCCCGCTAATGTACAGCCCCATGGAGAAGGCCACGAAACTCGGGTGGATCTCCTCGCTGAGATAGGTCATCCCGACCGCCGCCACGCCGCTGAGGGATAACCCAATCAGCGCGCGCATGATCAGAATGCCGTGCCAGCTGGTCATCATGGTGGACAGCAAGGTACACACGGAGGCCAGCATTAACGCCGTTACCATGACCTGCTTACGCCCGATGGCATCTGAAAGTGGCCCGGTGAACAGCAGACCGATCGCCAGCATCCCGGTTGAAATGGAGAGCGAAATACTGCTGCTGGCTGGCGACACGCCAAATTCATGCGACAGGACCGGCAGGATCGGCTGAACGCAGTAGAGCAGGGCGAAAGTGGCGAGACCCGCTGAAAAGAGCGCCAGCGTGACGCGCATAAACTGGGGGGTACCACGTTTTATAAACTGAACCGGCTGCGGTACTGCGGGTAAATCATCAATGTCGCTGGCCGGCGCGATATCAACGGTCGTTGTACGGCTCACACATAATCCTTGCTTAAACTTCCCCGTGGTTTCTGGTGACGGGTATGACCACAAGATTAGGGTAGGAAAATGTAAATATTCTGTCTAATATATTAATAATCTCAAATGATACTTTAAAAATATGAATATCGAGCTGCGCCATCTGCGCTATTTTGTCGCCGTCGCCGAAGAGCTCCATTTTGGTCGTGCTGCGGCAAGGCTGAATATCTCCCAGCCACCGCTGAGCCAACAGATCCAGATCCTTGAGCAGCAGGTTGGGGCGCGTCTGCTGGCGCGAACCAACCGCAGCGTGAGCCTGACGGCGGCGGGAAAACAGTTTCTCGCCGATAGCCGACAGATCCTGAGTATGGTGGTGGACGCCGCCGCCAGAGCGGAACGGCTTCATCTCGGGGAGACGGGGGAGCTACGCATCGGGTTTACCTCGTCGGCCCCCTTCATCAGCGCTGTTTCACAAACGCTATCCTCGTTTCGCAGTAACTTTCCGGATGTGCATATTCAGACGCGCGAAATAAATACCCGGGAGCAAATATCGCCGCTTAATGAAGGATCGCTCGACCTGGGGCTAATGCGTAACACGCAGTTGCCTGATACCCTGGCGTGGCAGGTGATCCTGCGCGAACCGCTGATGGCGATGATCCCCCGGGATCACCCGCTCGCCGCGCAGCATAGCGTCACGCTGGCTGAACTGGCGAAAGAACCCTTTGTCTTTTTTGACCCACAGGTGGGTACCGGATTGTATGACGATATTCTTGGTCTGATGCGGCGATATGGCCTTGTCCCGACTATCGCGCAGGAAGTGGGGGAAGCCATGACGATTATTGGTCTCGTTGCCGCAGGGCTTGGCGTGTCGATTCTTCCGGCCTCGTTTAAACGGGTACAACTGCCGGAAATGCGCTGGGTGAATATTGCCGAGCAGGATGCGGTCTCGGAGATGTGGCTGGTGTGGTCTAAACATCATGAACAGAGCCATGCGGCACAGCGTTTCAAAGAACAATTAATTACCGCTTCTCACGGGCGTTATTTATAGGGAAAAGCGGGTGAAAATGTGCAGTAAATCACATGGCTAAGTAAAAATTTGACGTCAGCCATTGAAGTGCTTCACCATAGCCCTCAGTTTATTTCGAAGCTCGAAAATAAGGGAGTACGAGGTGGTTGCTGATAGTCAGCCAGGGCATATCGATCAGATCAAGCAGACCAACGCGGGCGCCGTTTATCGCCTGATTGATCAGCTGGGTCCGGTTTCGCGTATCGATCTTTCGCGCCTGGCACAACTGGCACCCGCCAGTATTACCAAGATTGTCCGCGAAATGCTGGAAGCCCATCTGGTTCAGGAGACAGAAATTCAGGAGCCGGGCAGCCGTGGCCGTCCGGCGGTAGGGCTGGTGGTGGAAACGGAAGCCTGGCACTACCTGTCGCTGCGAATTAGCCGCGGGGAAATCTTCCTCGCGCTGCGCGACCTCAGCAGCAAGCTGGTGGTGGAAGACCGGCTGGAACTCCCGCTCGATGCAGAGCAACCACTCCTCGATGCCATTCTGACCCACATCGACCAGTTCTTTATTCGTCACCAGCAGCGCCTTGAACGTTTAACGGCGATTGCGATCACCCTGCCGGGAATTATTGATACCGAAAATGGCATTGTGCACCGCATGCCGTTTTATGAAAACGTCAAAGAGATGCCGCTGGGCGACGTGCTGGAAAACCACACCGGTGTGCCGGTCTACATTCAGCATGATATCAGCGCCTGGACGATGGCGGAGGCGTTGTTTGGCGCTTCCCGGGGCGCGCGCGACGTGATTCAGGTGGTGATTGATCATAACGTTGGCGCAGGTGTGATCACCGACGGGCGTCTGTTGCATGCTGGCAGCAGTAGCCTGGTGGAGATTGGCCATACGCAGGTCGATCCGTACGGAAAACGCTGCTACTGCGGTAATCATGGCTGTCTGGAGACAATTGCCAGCGTCGAAAGCGTGCTGGAGCTGGCGCAGGTGCGGCTCAGCCAGTCAATGAGCTCCACGCTGCACGGTCAACCGTTGAGCGTCGAGGCATTATGCACTGCGGCAAGGCAGGGCGATCTGCTGGCGAAGGACATCATTACCGGCGTGGGCAATAATGTCGGGCGCATTCTGGCCATTATGGTGAACCTGTTTAACCCGCAAAAAATACTGATCGGCTCCCCGCTCAGCCAGGCGGCGGATATCCTCTTCCCGGCGATTTCCGCCTGCATCAACCAGCAGGCGCTTCCCGCGTACAGTAAAAACATCGTGGTCGAAAGTACGCAATTTTCCAACCAGGGTACGATGGCTGGCGCCGCGCTGGTAAAAGATGCGATGTACAACGGCTCGTTACTGATTCGTTTGCTTCAGGGCTAACTCTTTTCCATAGATGTACGAAAAATTGCGCTATCTCAAGCCCGGTAGCGCACGCTTCCCGTAGACTTTCCCCACTGAATTATTTACCTGGTTTATATTTTTTGAAGCATACCCAAGAGGTGGAATGAGTCATGCTTAAGCGTTTCTTTATTACTGGTACGGATACGTCTGTCGGGAAGACCGTCGTATCCCGCGCGTTACTTCAGGCCCTGGCGGCAAGCGGTAAACGCGTTGCAGGATACAAGCCGGTAGCAAAAGGCAGTAAAGAGACGCCAGAAGGGCTGCGCAATAAGGACGCCCTGGTTCTGCAAAGCGTCTCGTCTCTGGAACTGCCTTATGATGCCGTCAATCCCATCGCGTTAAGCGAAGAGGAAAGCAGCGTTGCTCACAGCGGGCTTATCAACTACAGTCTGCTTTCTGATGGCCTGGCAAATCTGAGTGAAAAGGTTGATCACGTTGTCGTTGAAGGGACCGGTGGCTGGCGCAGCCTGATGAACGATTTACGTCCCCTTTCCGAGTGGGTGGTGCAGGAGCAGCTGCCGGTGATTATGGTCGTGGGCATTCAGGAAGGGTGCATCAACCATGCCTTGCTGACGGCGCAGGCTATCGCTAATGACGGCCTGCCACTGATTGGTTGGGTGGCGAACCGTATTAACCCGGGCCTTGCGCACTACGCAGAAATCATCGACGTGCTGAGCAAAAAGCTGCCTGGCCCGTTGGTAGGCGAACTGCCTTATCTGCCCCGCGCCGAGCAGCGCGAATTAGCGCACTATATCGATCTCTCGGCTTTCGGCGGTATGCTGGCCGTAGATCGAGTCGTGGCGTAGCGTTCTCGACAATACCGACGCCACAACACAGGCAACCAGCAAACCGGGAAGTAAAAAATACTGCCCGGTCATCTCACATACCATCAAGGCCGACATGATTGGCGCATGCGTTGTGGCGGCGAGCAGCGTCGCCATTCCTGCCAGCCCAAGCAGGATCGCCGTCTCAGAGCCAGGAAACCACAGCGCAAAGATCTGCGCAAACAGCATTCCCGTTGCCATACCAACGAACAAGGTTGGCGTAAACACGCCTCCCGGTGCGCCGGACCCGCTGCTTGCCAGCACCGCCAGGAGCTTGCAGATAAAGACGCCGGCAATTACCGACAGCAGCGGCGGCGACTGCAAAAACGCCTGAACCACGCTATAGCCATTCCCCCATACCTTCGGCGTCAGCAGCGACAGCAGCCCGACGATCAGCCCCCCCAGCGCCAGCTGCCACGGCGGTGAAAGTTTGAGACGCAGAAACAGAGAATGGCTGAAAGCCATTAGCCACATCAGCAGCGGGCCGCAAACGCCAGCCAGCAGACCCACGCCAACGATCAGGAAATAATCCACCGCCGTAAGCATCTCGCTGAGATGGACATCATAAAGTGTATTCGCGCCGGGACTTAACAGGCGCGTGGTCAGCAGAGCCACCACAGCGGCAATCACCACCGGGCCGAGGGAGGCCAGCATCAGCGTGCCAAACAGGATCTCTGCGATAAACAGGCTGCCCGCCAGCGGCGCATGATAGGCGCTGGCCATCCCGGCGGCGGCACCGCAGGCGATCCACAGTTTCCATTCGGATTTCGGCGTACAACGTTGTGCAAAAAAGGAGGCAGCGAGGGCGGCAAGCAGGATCATGGCGCCTTCCCGGCCGATGGCGCTGCCGCTGGCGACCACCAGCAACGAGGCGAGGGATTTCACCAGGCTGGCGCCGTAATCAAACTGGCCATCACCCGTCTCCAGCGCCTCCATATAATCGGTCGGGGCGTGGGGACGTTGTGCCGTCATGCGCTGCCATCCCCACAGTAGCACTCCCGCGGCCAGACCACCCAGCGCAGGCGTGAGCGCCCGCCGCCAGGGCGATAACGCGGCAGCGGCGTTCACCAGGCTTCCGCTTTCGTTGCTGAGAAACAACCACTCCAGCAGATACATGCTGTGGCGGAACACCGCAACGGCCAGCGCTGCCAGCACGCCGGTGACGGTAGCAATCAGGAGACGGCGAAACATCGCGCGGATGTCGGGGTAAGCGTGAAGACGTTGCATGAAGTCGTGATTAACGGGGACGATACGATATTGTGGCGGGAAAACGTGAGGTTAGCAAAAGGTATGCGTGCGGAAAAAGGCCGGGCAGTACCCGGCCTGAATGCTTAACTCTCGCTATGAATATTCAACGCCCGGCGCGTACGCCCGGAACTCAAATACTCTGCAATATAATCCTGGGATATCTCGCCGTTATAGCGTCCGTCCTCGTCCACAATCGGCATCCAGCTGGTATTGCTCTCATACAGGCGAGAAAGCACCACGCGCAGGTTATCCTCGGCCTTACCTGTCATGCGGAACGGATGCAGAATATCACCGCAGCTGCCGCTGGCATTACGCGCTTCGCGGCGCTTCACAAAGCCCAGCGGTTTGCCGAGATCATCAACCACGGTAATGGCGCGAATATCGTTGTCATCCATGGTGGCGAAGGCCTCTGGCAGCGGCGTCGATTCGCGTACCGTAATTGTTGGCTGCTGGTCAGTGACGTCGCCCGCCGATACCAGCAGCAGGCGTTTCAACGTCCGGTCCTGACCAACAAACGAGCCGACAAACTCATTGGCGGGTTTCGCCAGCAGCTCGTCCGGGCTGGCGCACTGAACAATACGCCCCTGACGGAAGACGGCAATACGGTCGCCCAGCTTCAGCGCTTCGTCAATATCGTGGCTCACCAGCATCACGGTCTTTTTCAGCTTGCGCTGCATCTCCAGGAACTGGTTCTGGATCACCTCACGGTTAATCGGGTCAACCGCGCCGAATGGTTCATCCATCAGCAGGACCGGAGGATCCGCTGCCAGCGCGCGGATGACGCCGATACGCTGCTGCTGACCGCCGGACATTTCGCGCGGATAGCGGTGAAGGAATTTATGTGGATCCATTGCCACCATATCCATCAGCTCCTCGGCACGGGATTTACAGCGCGCTTTGTCCCAGCCCAGCATGCGCGGCACGACGGTAATGTTCTCTTCGATAGTCATGTTCGGGAACAGGCCAATCTGCTGGATCACGTAGCCAATGTTGCGGCGCAGGGTCACGGTGTCCATCCCGCTGGTGTCTTCGCCGTTAATCAGGATCGTCCCGCTGCTTGGCGTAATGAGACGGTTAATCATCTTCAGGGTAGTGGTTTTTCCGCAGCCGGACGGGCCGAGCAGCACGCACATTTCCCCTTCAGGCACGTTCAGATTGACGTTGTCGACGGCCTTAAACGTCTGGCCGTGCTTCTGTGAAAATTGTTTGGTGAGGTTTTCCAGTTTTATCATTATCGAATCCCCTTCGGAGTCAGTACCACCTGCAAACGGTGCAGCAACCAGTCGAGCACAATCGCTAAAAGACAAATCATCAGCGCGCCCGCAATTAACATACGAATATCACTCCCGCCAATACCGTTAAGCAGCAGCAGGCCCAGACCGCCCGCGCCAATCACGGCAGCAATCGCCATGACGCCGATGTTCATCACCACGGCGGTGCGGATGCCGCCAAAAATGACCGGCAGCGCCATTGGGATTTCCACCCAGCGCAGACGCTGCCAGAAGGTCATGCCGATGCCGCGTCCCGCTTCGCGCAGGCCGGGTGGCAGGCTGTCGAGCGCCGTGTGGGTGTTGCGCACAATCGGCAGCAGTGAATAGAGGAACACCGCCGTAATCGCGGGCAGGGCGCCAATGCCCTGACCGATCAGCGAAAAGAGCGGGATCATCAGGCCGAAAAGCGCAATTGACGGGATGGTGAGCACAATGGTGGCAATCCCCAGCACCGGCGTTGCCAGCCATTTATGGCGGACAATTAAAATACCCAGCGGCACGCCAATAACAATCGCCAGGCCCACGGCGAGTGCCACCAGCCAGAGGTGTTGCAGCGTCAGGGTTAAGAGATAGTCCCAGTTGTCGAGAATATAGTGAATCGTCTCCATAGCGCCTCCTACAGCAACTGTTTGCTACGCAGGAAATCACGGGCGACCTGCTGCGGTGACTGATGGTCGATATCCACCTTTTTATTTAGTTCGGTGATAACGTCGTTGTTGAGCTGGGCTGAGAGGGTGTTCAGCGCCTCCTCCAGCCCCGGGTTAGCCTCCAGCGTGTCTTTTCGAACAACTGGCGTCACGGCGTAACTCGGGAAGAAGCCTTTATCGTCTTCCAGCACTTTAAGATCGAAGCCCTTCACGCGCCCGTCGGTGGTGTAGATCAGCCCGGCATCGACAAACCCGTCGCGCACCGCGTTATAGACCAGCCCCGGATCCATCTGGCGGATCTGCGGGCGGTCCAGCTCCATGTTGTAGGCCGCCTGCAACGGTTTCATCCCGTCGCTACGCCCGGCAAATTCCAGGTCAAGGCCCAGCAGCCAGTTGTTATCTGGATCGGTTTTACGGATCTGCTCAATCTTTGCCACCATCTCAGACATGGTATTGATATGTTCAGCCTCGGCGCGCTTGCGCTGCATGGCAAAGGCATAGGTATTGTTCATATCGGCAGGTTTAAGCCACACCAGACCGTGCTTTGCGTCGAGGCGTTTCACCGTCTCGTATGACTCCTGCGGCGACATGCGTTTGTTGATATGGTTGAAGATGATCAGCGACGTGCCGGTGTACTCCCAGGTCATATCAATCTGCTTGTTAATCATCGCGTTACGGGAAATCACCGTCGCAATATTAGTCTGCGGCTGCACCTGAAATCCTTTCTTTTGCAGATACTGTACGGTCATGGCCGAGAGAATGTGCTGCTCGGTAAAGCTCTTTGTTGCCAGGATCAGCGGCGCGGCGAGCGCCTGGCTGGTGAAGAGCGCGGCGGCGCACAGCGCCGTCAGGCCGGAAAACAGTCTCATAGAAGCTCCTTGTTATAATTATCGCGCGAGATGCGGGCTCAGTAGTCGACCCAGTGCCGCCAGCAGCGTATCCAGAATCAGGGCGAACAGGGCGGTGGCCGCCGCGCCCAGGATCAGCGTCGGGAAGTCATTCAGATAGATCCCCGGGAATATCAGCTCGCCGTAGCTGCTGACGCCAATCAGGAATGCCAGCGGTGCGGTACCGACGTTAATCGCAGTGGCAATGCGAATACCGGAAAGCATCACCGGCCAGGCGTTAGGAATTTCGACCTGATGCAGGCGCTGCCATTTGGTCATGCCGATGCCGTTTGCCGCTTCCAGCAACGACGCGGGAACAGAGCACAGCCCGGCATAGGTGTTACGCACAATTGGCAGCAAAGAAGCGAGAAAGAGGGCGATAATGGCCGGTTTATCACCGATGCCAATCACCACCATCGCCAGCGCCAGAACGGCCAGCGGCGGCAGGGTGTTGCCCACGTTAAAGATTTGCATCACGTATTCGGCGATACCCCGTGCCGCCGGACGGCTCAGCAGAATACCGCTTGGAATGCCCACCAGCAGGGCAAAGAACATTGATGAAAAGACCAGAATCAGGTGCTGTTGACCGAGGTAGAGCAGGTCAACCTGGCGCGCCTTAATCGTCTCCAGTCCAATTCCCCAGGTGAGGAGAGCGAGGACCACGATAATCGCGCCGACAAAAAGCAGCGAACGTTTAAGTAATGGGTGCATTGCGGTGTGTCTCCCTGTGCGCATGCGTTATAGCAACCACCTGTTGCGGTTGCCTGTTGTTATGCCATGTTTCGGCAGGGGTACTTCACCTATAGCAAGCGAAACGGAAGGGTTCCAGCAAAGGGGGTAAAACAGTAACCCTATGAAATTAGTGACAACCTGAGTTAAGCCTTATGGCGTAAGGGCTGTCAGTGGGAAGGCAGAATAGTCTTAAAGAAGCACGCCTCAAGTGACAACGTCACTTGAGGCGTGCTGATCACCCTATCGACTAAGCGCGGCGCGTACCTTTCGAACGCGCCACGAGATACGAACGATTGAAAAGGCGGCGATAAACACCAGCATCAGGCCCAGTGCCAGCATCGCGTGGAATCCAAACTCTCTGAAGAGGATCAGCCCCGCAATCCCGCCGGTAATAAACGAGAAAAGGGTGGTTAAATGGGTTTTGAGCTGGCTCTTTTGCGCGGCCGTGTCTTTGGAATAATCCCGGCGCAGCATGGCGACCATAACGGAGGCCAGCGAAATGCCGGCATCGGTCAGCGTACCGGTAATGTGCGTGGATCTCACCCGACCGCCGGAAAGCTGAGTTGAGGTGGAGTTATGAATTCCCATCAAACCGCACAGGAAAAGAATAATCTCCTGATTCGTGGCGAAGGAGTGAAAATACATTTCATAAAGGGATACCCCGGCAAGTAATAGCCCTTCAACAAATAAAACCTGGCTGAATATCAGCCTGACGTTATGGATAATTCCCCAGATAACAATAATCCGCGCAACAATGGCGCCAGTGACAAACGACAGAATAATGGCGCCAAAAAAAAGAATATCACTGAGATCGGTGGAGGAAACTTCGCTGGATAACTGCGATGTATTACCCGTCATATGAGAGGGGAAAAAGCCGAACGCGCCCAGCGCAATGGCATTCAGCAGTCCCGCGGAGGTCGCCAGCCAGAGTGCAAGACGACGATCCTCCTGATGCGTTCGTTCTTTCTTTAATTTAATCAGCAAAGAATACCTCCAGTTTGAGCTTTGCCTGACTTCTCAAGCTAACAAAGCGATGTCGCCGACTGACCAGGATATTGCTTAATTATTATTTCAACGGGAGGTATTCGAGGTTTTGTAATTAAATAAAATAACCCTGTTAATATAATGCCTTATTGCAGATGCCACGAGCAGACTGACGGGCAAAAATACTGTCCCAGTGTGCATGCTCGCTGTAGCGGGATGGGATTTGATTCAGTGTAGACATAGGTGTCATTCACGACGATGAGAAGAGATGCCCCCGTGATTTCCGGGGGCTTTGAGTGTTATTTCAGACTGGTTTTGAAGAACTGCTCAAACTGCGCGAACGGGATTTTTCCTGCGACGTTATCGTAGAGATCAACATGGTTTGCACCGGGAACAATCACCAGCTCTTTCTCTTTGCTGCCGACGGCCTTGAACGCATCCTCCGCAAAATATCGAGAGTGTGCGTTTTCACCGGTCACAATCAGCGTTGGGATAGTGATCTCCCCGGCATAGCTCAGCAGCGGCATATTCATAAAGGATAACGGCATGGTCGCAGTCCACGCGCCGGTGGAGTTTACGGAACGAGCATGGAAACCGCGCGGCATACGGTAGTAATCATAGAACTCTTTCAGTACCGGATGCGGATCGGTGGGCAGTGCTTCCGGCAGAATGCGCTCGGCCGCCGTCACCTTGCCATTCTCATCGACATTAATATCGTGGCCGCCATGGGCGAAAGTGCCGCTTTCAGCATCTTTCCAGCGCTGCGCGTTCAGATACTGAAACACGGCCCGACGATCGGCCGCTAATAGCGATCTTTCCCGTTGCCCACGCCGTGACCCATCGCGCGGCTCATATCGTACATTACGCTGGTGGCGACCGCCTTCACGCGGGTATCCATGGATGCCGCGTTCAGCGCCATACCGCCCCAGCCGCAGATACCAAGAATGCCGATACGGTTACGGTCGACTTCTTTCTGTAACCCCAGGAAATCCACAGCGGCGCTAAAGTCTTCGGTGTTGATGTCAGGGGAGGCAACGTTACGCGGCTGGCCGCCACTTTCCCCCGTGTAGGATGGGTCGAAGGCCAGGGCCACGAACCCCTGCTCAGCCAGAGTCTGGGCGTACAGACCGCTGGATTGTTCTTTAACCGCACCGAACGGCCCACTGACGGCTATCGCCGCCAGTTTCTGGTCGCCGTGGTTCCTGGGAATGTACAGATCGCCCACCAGAGTGATCCCGTACCGGTTCTGGAACGTCACTTTGCGGTGGTTGACTTTATTGCTCTCGGCGAAGGTTTTATCCCAGGTTGTCACCATCGAAACGGGGGCGTTAGGATTTAGCGTTTCTGCATAACTCATTGTTGTCACTCCACTTAATGATGCGCATAACAGCAGCGCAACGGACAGTTTTTGGGTGAATGTTTTCATAAGAGGTACCGTGTGTTGTTGTAATGAGGCCATTATAGTTAGCAGAAATAATGCTGATTAGAGGCCTGAAGCTGCTAGGATTAATATCATTTTGTTATGAATTGACGAGGCATGATGGCGAAGCGGGAAAACTATAATGAACTGTATCTCTTTATCCAGGTGGTGCGGGAGGGAAGCTTCACGGCAGCCGCACAGCGGCTCGGGCTGGCGCAATCCGGGATCAGCCGATCGGTTCGCGAGCTGGAAGAGCGGCTGGGCGTTCAGCTTCTGGTGCGTACTACGCGCAAGCTGTCGCTGACACACGCCGGGGAACAGCTTTACCAGACCGCCGGCTCCGCCTTTGATGCGCTTGATACCGGGTTGACCAGACTGGCGCATTACCGTCAGACGCCGTCCGGCACGGTGCGCATTAATGCCAGCCAGCACGCCATCGAGAAATGTCTGCTGCCAAAGCTCGCTATCTTCAAACAGCGTTACCCGGATATCCGTCTGGAATTGATGAATGAGAGCCGGTTCGTGGATATCATTGCCGAGCGATTCGACGCGGGCGTCCGGCTGGGGCCGGAGGTGGGACAAGGAATGATTGCGGTGCGCATCACGCCCGATATGGAGATGGCTGTGGTTGCCGCCCCGGCGCATTTTCGGCGCTATGGTTTCCCGCAGACGCCCGCCGATCTGGATGCTCATCCCTGCATTGCCTACCAGTTTGCCGACGGTAACCACTATCAATGGGAGCTTGTTCAGGACGGGAAGCGAGTTACGCACCGGCCTGAGGGGCAATGGGCCTTTTCCGACAGCTACATGGAGGCCGAAGCGGCCCGGCTGGAACTCGGGCTGGCCTATGTCCCGGTTGAGCTGGTGTCTGACGATCTGGAGCGTGGCACGCTTATACGCGTCTTACAGCGCTACAGCCTGCGGATGGAAGGGCTTTACCTCTATTATCCGCACCGCAACGTGTCCCCGGCGCTGAGAGCGGTTATTGATACGTTGAAAATTTAAGGCAGCCTCTGCTCGATGGTCTATACAGCTCCTGGGTTTATGGTACGCTACTATTTTATATAGCGCTGCTTAATTAAGGCAAAGAAATGACAAAAATTACGCCAGAATATACGGCTGTAGACTTATCGAGTTGGGCAAGGAAAGAACATTTTGAAGTCTTTCAGAGCTTTGCTCAATGCACGATTAACCAAACGGTTCAGCTGGATATCACTGCGCTGCTGAAACATATCAAACAGGTTGGCTGGAAATTTTATCCTTCGATTATTTCCCTTATTTCGACAGTCGTTAACCGCCATTCTGAGTTCCGTATGGCTATGAAGGATAATGAGCTTGTAATATGGAATGAGGTGCATCCCAGCTATACCCTTTTCCATAAAGAGACGGAGACGTTTTCATCATTATGGAGTCACTTCGACGGGAATATTCATCACTTTCAGAACGTTTATGCAGAAGACGTTTCTCGCTATGGTGATAATCTTGCCTACTGGCCCAAAGAAGAGTACCGGGAAAATATATTCTTCATATCGGATATTCCGTGGGTCAGTTTTACCAGTTTTAATATCAACGTGGCTAACATGCAGAACTTTTTTGCGCCCATGTTCACGTTTGGAAAATACTTTAACCAGGATGGAAAAGTCTTGTTGCCTTTCGCCGTTCAGGTTCATCATTCTGTCTGTGATGGTTTCCATGTGGCCAGACTAATCAACGAGTTGCAAGAGTTGTGTGATAATTTACCGCACTATTAAGCCGCGAGCCGTTTCCGGCCCGCGGCAGCAGGACAGGTGATGAGTCGTTCTGACGATCAGGCGGCTTTGACGGCCCGGATTTTTTTGCTGCTATCCGCCTCTGGCGCTGTTTTATCCGTTGCAGCATTGAGCTCGGGAAGCTTGCTGGTACGCAGGATATGCTGCACGGACTCTTTCTGCTCGGCAAGATACAGACCAAGGTTTTCCGCCTGCGTTTCATCCATCTGCATTCCGCTTTGCAGCAGCCAGTCGGTGAACGCTTCTGCCATGTCGAGCAGTTTGTCGTGAGCGTCAGCCTCTTTCTTACTGGCAAAAGTCATTTTCTCTTCACCTTTTCTTACGACCACGAATTTTGTTTCAACAGCCATTTTGCACCTCCAGAACTGTAATTATATACAGTATAGCAGTTCCGGATCTGCGTTGCAGCAAAAATGTCCGAACCTGGCTTACACAACGGATGTACAAGCCAGTAGCTGCTATCGGTACAGCGTTTTTTCTGCAATCGGGATCAGCAAAGTGGACTGCCATTCTGCCAGCGTCAGCTGGGCAAGTTTACCCAGCGCCGTGTAGAACGGATGGGCCGCGTTTTCAACGAATACGCTAAGGAAACGCGTGCTCCACGGCAGCAGATGCCAGGCCATAAGCTGGTCGCGTTCTGTGTCGCGACCGTTCTCGGCAAGCCATGCCGCCAGCATCAGCAACGTTCCGAAGTGATCTTCCGGCTCATTCTGCTGCATCTCAAAGGCGATATGGTTTTCACGCATCCACTGGCGCAATGCAAGGGTCGAATCGCCAAACAGCACGGACTCGCGATCGAGCCAGACGGAGCCCCACGGGGGGGCGGGCAGGGCATACGGGCCAATAAACAGACGCTGCCAGGCGTCTTTCAACGCTTCGTCCGACGGGTTCTTAAACATACTGGCCACGGGCTGCAGGCTTTCCTGCGCCAGCGGCCAGTCCTGCATCCAGTCACCTGCGGTCAGGGCACTCACCAGCGGTGCGGTCTGCTCGCTGTCAGGGGCAAAATAAAACAGCGCGCCCAGTACCCGGGCGCTGAACGCGAACGATTCGCGGTGTGAGACGTCATTCATTACAACTTTCCTTACTTGTGCGCGGGGGTAGCCCGCGCACCTGTGTTAACCTGCAATTGCTAACCCTGCGGTCATATGCAAACCATAAAATAGCCCACGGCCAATCAGTTCACCCACCGCCACCAGCACGAAACCTGCAAACAGGCCGAGCGTTTTCGGTTCCTGACGACGAATAAGCGGACAGATCCAGCAGCCTAAACCCGCCGCCAGCAGCGCGATGCGCCATACCTGAAGCGAACCATAATCCGGCAGCAGGGCGTTAGCCTGCTGGATAGAACTCTGGATCGTCCCCAGCGTATTGCTTTGCAACACGACGACCGCCACGCAGGCGATGAGTGCCAGTACGCTGACAGACGCGGCAAGGGTACCTTTGTATGTCACGTTTGCGACCCGCAGCAGCAGCGCGGCCAGCAGCGGGCCAGTAAGAGCCATCGTCAGGAAGAAGGCCAACGTGGTGTAGCCCGTATACCAGGTCGGTACGGTATCGATCTGATAGACCCGGGTCATAGCCCAGACAAAAACGACACCCAGGAGCTGGCTGACAACCAGCCAGATTTTGCCTAAAGCTGGGGGCATTTTACCGATAACCGACACCAGCCACCAGAAACCGCCCACGGCAAAGAAGATCGAACCCGCCGCGATCTCATTACTCAGCGCTGACGTTCCCACGCTGTTAAGCGAGTTGAAGGCGCGCAGCGGGGAGCCAAGATGCAGTACCGAGGCCATAAACCCAATACCCATTACCAGCCAGAGAAAAAACAGGCTGCGCACGATGCGTATTCTGGCCTTGTCATCACGTTCATTCAGCCAGGCGAAGCCCATCACGATTAATGCGCCAGCCACGCACTGCCCGAAAACGGTGAAGATCACCAGCGGCCATTCATGCCATCC
>NZ_JADDTS010000059.1:0-30741 GCF_015159675.1 Enterobacter cloacae complex sp. S2 | reverse complement strand
TATAAAAATAGATATTAGTAGTATATATATAATACCAGTTACTAAAGGTTTGTTTTTATTAAATACGGTGTAAATTGAAGGTACATATAATGAAAGATCCACTGTACACATTACAGCAATTACCGCAATGAAAGCTATCGTCCAAATTATAACAAATGTTCTCACAATTCCACCTTGTCAGTTGTAAGATAATCAATCATTGATTGGTGAACGTTCTGAATTGATAATTTTATATACGGTTGAACGCGCAATACCCATATGCTTAGCTATTTCAGTTGCTCCAGTTCCTTTATCATGCATAAATTTTATTTTATTCCTGTCTATTTTCCGTTTTCTGCCAAATTTAATTCCTTTAGACTTGGCCTCAATTCTTCCTTCATTTGTTCGTTCAAAGATGCGAGTACGTTCTGCTTGTGCCACTGCTGATAGAATTGTGACGATCATCTTCCCCATTTCTCCATCGGTACTGATCCCATCATCAATGAATCGGACTGCCACACCCAAGGCATCGAATTCTTTTATTAGTTGAATCATATCGGCAGTGTCACGACCAAGACGGTCTAGCTTCTTCACCAGAATGACATCTCCATCTTCCACCTTCATGCGCAACAGCTCAAGTCCTTCCCTGGCAGCTGAACTTCCCGATGCCTTGTCCGTAAAAATACGGTTGGCTTTTACCCCCGCGTTCTTAAGTGCTCTAATTTGAATATCTAGGGACTGCTGACTGGTTGAGACCCGTGCGTAACCAAAAAGTCGCATAAAAATGTACCTTAAATCGAATATCAGACACCTTGTGTCTATTATGGCAAAAATACGATTTAATAGACAGTCCATGCCTGCCGTTTTATGCTGTCTTATAAATTATAATATCTGAGACTATCAAAATTTGAGCAGAGCGATACCCTTACGAAAGGATGCGGGATGAGTGACGGTTTTCTGACCAGTGAACAGACCGAAAACTACGGACGGTATGCCGCCGAGCCTAACGAGGTTCAGCTGGCCCGGTATTTTCATCTTGATGAACGCGATCTTGTTTTTATTAATCAGCGCCGGGGGAAACATAACCGATTTGGGATTGCCCTTCAGCTAACCACGGCCCGTTTTCTGGGAACCTTCCAGACCGATCCCTTGCAAATACCTCCCGGCGTCCGAAATTACGTTGCATTACAGCTGAACATTCATCGCCCTGAGATCATGGCCCGATACGCCCAGAGAGAGAATACCCGTTGGGAGCATCAAAGGCTGATCAGGCAACACTCTGACTACCATGATTTTGGCGATTTCCCCTGGTCGTTCAGACTGAAACGTCTGCTTTATATCCGCACATGGCTCAGTAACGAGCGCCCCGGTCTGATGTTCGATTTTGCCACGGCATGGTTGCTCCAGAATAAAGTATTGTTGCCCGCAGCCTCAGCGCTGACGAGGCTCATTGGCGAAATTCGTGAGCGGGCAAGCAGGCGTTTGTGGCGCAGACTGGCTGCATTACCTGACAGCTGGCAGACTGAGCAACTGGCCGGTCTGCTTGTCATACCGGAAGGACAGCGGGTTTCCGTGATGGAGCAGATACGAAAAGGGCCCGTCAACGTCAGTGGTCCGGCCTTTACTGACGCACTTCAGCGCTACACACGCCTGCGCAGCCTGGAGTTTTCCCGGCTGAATTTTGCCGGGCTGCCTGCAATTCAACTCCGCAACCTGGCTCGTTATGCTGGCATGGCTTCGGTAAAATATATCGCCAGAATGCCGGAGGAACGGCGGCTGGCCATCCTGACCGCGTTTGTTAAAGCACAGGAAATTTTGGCACTCGATGAGGCTGTCGATGTTCTGGATCTGCTGATCCTCAATATCACGCGTTCAGCGAAGCAAACCGGGCAGAAAAAACGGCTCAGAACGCTCAAAGATCTTGATCGCGCGGCGCTACTTCTGGCACATGCATGTACGCTTTTACTGGATGATAAAATGGATGACGCAGCGCTGCGTCAGACTATTTTCAGCCACGTACCAAAGAACCGGCTGGCGGAATCCGTAGGTAAAGTCAATGAGCTTGCCCGCCCGCAGGACACAAATTTCCAGGATGAAATGGTCGAGCAATATGGACGGGTTAAGCGCTTTCTGCCAGCGATGCTGCGTGATTTACATTTTCAGTCTGCCCCTGCCGGCGAAAATACGCTATCGGCCATACATTACCTGGCCGAACTGAGTGGTTCGAAAAAACGCCTCCTGGAGAATGCGCCTGAGCAGATCATTACAGGTCCCTGGAAACGTCTGGTGTACGACTCCGAAGGCCGGATACAGCGTGCAGGATACTCATTGTGCCTGCTGGAACGCCTTCAGGATTCGCTGCGTCGCCGCGATATCTGGCTGGAGAACAGCGATCGCTGGGGCGATCCGCGTCAGAAGTTTCTTCAGGGGAAAGAATGGCAGGCTCAGCGGATCGCCGTATGCCGGGCGCTTGGACACCCCACCGATGGTGGAAATGCCGTTAAACAGCTGGCAACCGAACTGGACGAAACCTGGAAAACGGTGGCCTCACGCTTTGAGCTGAATGCTGCCGTGAGCATCTGTCATCAGGGTAAATATCCGTCCCTGACCATCAGCAGTCTGGAAAAACTGGAAGAACCGCAGCCGCTGATTCTTCTGAACAGCCGCGTCAGGCAGCTGGTCCCCCCTGTTGATCTGACAGAGCTGCTGCTTGAAATTGACGCCCGGACTGGTTTTACCCGCGAATTCACTCATGTGAGTGAGTCTGAAGCCCGTGCTCAGGATCTTAACATCAGCCTGTGTGCCGTACTGCTCGCTGAAGCCTGCAATATCGGACATGAACCGCTGATCAAACACAGTATTCCGGCACTGACCCGCCACCGTCTGAGCTGGGTAAAACAAAACTACATTCGGGCTGAAACGCTGGTCAGCGCTAATGCCCGGTTGGTCGATTTTCAGTCCACGCTGGAACTGTCTGAGCGCTGGGGCGGCGGAGAAGTGGCTTCTGCAGATGGGATGCGCTTTGTCACTCCTGTAAAAACGCTGAACTCTGGCCCTAACAGAAAATACTTTGGCTCAGGGCGTGGGATCACCTGGTACAATTTTGTTTCTGACCAGTATTCCGGCTTTCACGGCATCGTTATCCCCGGTACGTTGCGTGACTCTATCTTTGTGCTGGAAGGGCTTCTGGAGCAGCAGACGGGGCTGAATCCGGTGGAGATTATGACGGACACTGGAGGGTCCAGCGACATTATCTTTGGCCTGTTCTGGCTGCTGGGCTACCAGTTTTCGCCCCGCCTGGCAGATGCCGGTGAGGCGGTATTTTGGCGTGCAGATAAAAATGCGAACTACGGGGTACTGGATGAGCTGGCGCGGGGATGCGTTGAACTGTCAAAGATAGAAACCCAATGGGATGAAATGATGAGGGTTTCCGGTTCTCTGAAGCTGGGTACAGTCCACGCCTCAGAACTTGTGGGCTCGCTTTTAAAAAGTTCCCGTCCGTCAGGGCTGGCGCAGGCGATTATGGAGGTGGGACGGGTCAACAAGACGCTGTACCTCCTCAACTACATTGATGATGAAGAATATCGTCGCAGGATACTGACTCAGCTTAACCGGGGAGAAGGCCGTCACGCCGTGGCAAGGGCGATCTGTTACGGCCAACGTGGTGAGATTAGAAAACGTTACCGTGAGGGGCAGGAGGATCAACTGGGTGCGCTGGGGCTTGTCACTAACGCAGTTGTATTGTGGAACACGCTTTATATGCAGGAAGCGCTATCACATTTGCGCAGCGCTGGTGAGATCCCGGAAGACGAGCATATCTCACGCCTGTCGCCACTGATGTACGGTCATATCAACATGCTGGGACATTATACGTTCACGCTGCCGGAAAATATTCTGAAGGGAGAGTTGAGGCCATTAAATTTCAATTCAAACAATGAATTATTGCCTTAACGTGGTTTTTTACACGATTGAACCTCGAACCCCTCGTACTGATTGTTAAAGTTAATTAGGAACAGCCCCATTTCCGCCGTCAGCGCGCCGTCGTCGTAGCGGGTACCGAGTTCCCAGGTTCGCGCTTTTTCCGGTTCCACATTGCCGCTTTGCACAGCCTTGCCAATCTGGCTGTACTGTACGGTGCCGAACGAGCCTTCAGTGTTTGCATAAAGATTCCAGCTATCAGTCAGGTGATAGAGCACGTTCAACGCCGGAAGCGGTGCGTTATAGCTCACCTCTTCGTGCGTGCCTTTGATGGCGTTGTTCTGGTATGACTCGATATGTTCGAAACGCATACCCGGCGTGATGGTCCAGTTGCCGATGTCGATTTTGTCATCCAGATACCAGGCGTGCGCCTCGGTGCCGGAACGCGTGTCGCGGTCGTAAGGGCTTGAGCCGGACGGCAACTGCCCGCTGCTGGTGGCGGTGTAGTAACGCATTTCATGCGTTGATTCATTCACATAGCGATAGCCCACGCCCACTTCGTGCGCGGAAGGGCCGATCATAAAGCTCTGGCTGTAGCGTGGCTCAATACCGCGCACCCAGTAGTTACGCGGCGAGAGGGTGATGCGTTTGCCTTGCTCCAGGTAGCCGCTGCGCAGGGTTTGGGTGTAGAACCCCTGAATGTTGAATTTATGCTGGCTGTCCGGCTGGAACTGGTAGCCCAGGCTCGCCAGCTTGCGACGGCCCCAGAAGCGGTCATACGGGCGGGTGGATTGCCAGCGATCGGCGTCGTAATCCGCGCGGGACAGGCCGCCGGGCATGTCGGCTTCACCATCGTAATATTGCAGCAGGCTGTTGAAGGTGTGCACCTCATTCGGCGCATATTTGCTTTTCAGCATCAGGTCGTCGATGCGGGTGGCGCTGTGCTCGCGCCAGTCACTGCCGCGCGTGCCGGAGTAGAGCAGCGCGGTGCCAAAACCGTTGTCCGCTGTGCCGCCCACCATCAGGTTGTGCGTCTCTTTCGGGTTGTTTTGTGAAGAGGTTGGGCTGAGCTGACCTTCCACCCCCGCCTCGATACCAAAGTCCTGCGGAATGGCGCGGGTAACAAAGTTCACCACGCCGCCCACGCTCTGCGGTCCGTAACGCACCGCACCACCACCGCGCACCACGTCAATGGCATCCATGTTGCCGAGCGAAACGGGAGCCAGTGAAAGCTGCGGCTGACCGTAAGGGGCAAAGGGGACGGGGATGCCGTCCATCAGGACGGTCGAGCGGCTGGCGAGGCGTGGGTTCAGGCCCCGGATGCCAAAGTTCATCGCCAGGTCGTGGCTGCCGGTGCCGTTGTTTTCCGGCGCGCTGACGCCAGGGATGCGGTTAAGCACCTCACGCATGGTGGTTGCGCCGGTTTTGGCGAAATCCTCACGGCGGATCACGTCACGCGCGCCAGCATGTTCAAATACGTCGTTTTCACGCGCATCGCCCAGCCAGTCGCCGACCACGGTCAGGGCATCTTCTTTTGGCGCGGGCGCGGTCTCCAGCGTCCAGCTGTTATTTCCCAGCGGTTTTACCTGCAGTCCGCTGCCGTCCAGCAGCTGTTGCAGGCCGCTCTCGACGTCGTAATCTCCGTGCAGGCCGTTGCTCTGCTTGCCGCGCGTCAGGCTGGCGTCAACCGAGAGGGTAATTCCGCTGTGTGCGGCATACTGATTGAGCGCTTTGTCGAGCGATCCCGGTGCGATATCAACCTGTGCAGCAAAAGCGGAAAACGAGAGACCGGCCAGCGGCAGCAGGCTCAGGCGAATGGCGTTAACCAAAGGTGTTGTTTTACGAAAAACGCGTAACGGCGTCATACCTTCTCCATCATCATTTTTGTTGTGTTCAGCTATGAGTCGAACGAGAAGGGTAAAAAGGACAATCGAAATGAGAATTATTTTTCTTACAGCGGTGAAATGTTTATCCAGTACCGCGTAATAGACTGAATTTTAACGGGAAGCGTTTGAGCGATAACGTTCAGGATCGCATCGGTATTTTTCAGCGGGAACGTCCCGCTCAGGCGCAGCCCGGCAACGGCGGGATCGCAGCGCAGCACGCCGTTGCGGTAACGGCTTAGCGTGGCTATCACCTCACCCAGCGGTTTATCGCTGAAGCTCAGGATGCCCTTCGTCCAGCTTGTACTCTCGTCATCCAGCGGTTTCACTGCGCCAAACTCAGAGGCGCTGAACTGCAGGCTTTCACCAGCGTTCACGATGCGTTTTTGCGCGGGGGCACTGGCGAGAAGCACTTCCACGGCGTGCTGCTGCACGTCAAGCTGCGTGAAATTATCCTGCTGGCGGACGGTAAATTCTGTCCCTAAAGCGGTGAGTTGGCCCTGACGGGTCAGGACGCGGAAGGGGCGTTGCTGCGCATCTTTCGCGGTAGTAATGGCGATTTCACCGTACCAGAGCCGGACGGTGCGCTGATGCGCATCAAAACGCACATCCGCCGCGCTTTGGGTATTCAGCGTGAGCAGGGAGCCATCTTCCAGTTGCTGACGGCTGACTGCGCCTTTGGCGGTGCGGTAATCTGCCCGCAGACCTTCGCCGGTTTCCGACTGCCAGAGTTGCCAGCCTCCGCCAGCGCCGAGCAACAGCAGTAATCCTTTCATCACGTGACGGCGGGTGAGGCGGGTATCGTGCAGCGCCCGGCTGGCAACGTCGCCAGGCACACCGCCAAGCTGGTTGCGCAGGTTTTCAACCTGCTGCCAGGCCCACTGGTTATCCTGATCCTGTTCATACCACTGTTGCCAGCGCGCTTCCTGTTGTGGGCTGACGCGCTCGCCGCTTAGCACGGCATACCAGTGGGAAGCTGAACGCAGCGCCTGACGGCGGGAATCGGTTAACGAAGGATTCATAACCCATGCTCCAGACGAAACAGCAGGCAGTGCTCGACGGCTTTCGCCACGTATTTTTTCACGGAGCTGACGGAAACACCGAGTTTGTGCGCAATCTCGCTGTATGTCAGGCCATCCAGTTGCGAAAGCAGAAACGCTTCACGTGTTTTTCCGTTTAGCCCGTCCAGCATGCTGTCGACGAGTTGTAGGGTCTCGAGCTGGCTTTCGCGTTCCTCAGGTGAAGGCGCTACCCCCTCCGGCATAAGCGCCAGCATCTCCAGATACGCTTTTTCCAGCGCGTTTCGGCGAAACAGGTCCACCATCACGCGTTTGGCGATAGTGCACAGGAAAGAGCGAGGATCGCGGATCGTCGAGAGCGTTTCGCTGCTCATTACCCGCAAAAAAGTGTCCTGGGCAATGTCATCTGCATCAAAGGCAGACTGGAGTTTGCGCGTCAGCCAACTTTTCAACCAGCCGTGATGGGTGTCATAAAGCGACTCGAACGTTAAGGAAGCTGTGGTAGTGGCACGGTCAGACATGCGGAGTGCATCAAAAGTTAATTATCACGTAGCCATATTAATATGAGAATGGTTATCATTACAATTGGAAATAAAATTGTTTCCAATAAACATTTTTAACATGTTGTTTTTCTAAGTGTTATAAGGTAGGTATAAAATGGGATGGATCCTCTGCTTCTGGCATCTGTCGGTCAGAATGACATCATGATGTGGTCAACTATGAGTGTTGCCTGAAATGTCGCCAGCCCCCGGTACAGCAGAAGTATCTCGGGCTTTCTGCGTTTGCTCCTGGTGGGTATGGCCCCCGCAAGCGGGGGTTATTGCTAACTGTCGTTTCAACAAAAAGTAACTTTTTTCACTTTGCCCCTCAGTACAAATTAGGGGCTTGCCGCGGATGTACCATGCCTGAATATCTTCGAGTGATGATTTGGTGCGGCTTTGTTGAATAAATCAGATTTCGGGTTCCACCTGACTGACCTGCTGCCAGAGCGGGGCGTGATGCTCCGGCACGGTCTGCCAGCCGGATGCAGCCGAACAGAGACGGTGCGATGCCATCTGCTGCTCATTACTGTAGATCCGCAGTTCATCATCCAGCGAGATCCGTATTGATACCGGCTGGCCACACAGGCTTTCCGGCACGCTGTAACGGTTTCCGCCAACCTCGATATAGCCATCCCAGGAGACATGACGGATATCGAAGTAGCTGGTATCGAAGTCCGTATCCGGCAACGGCTGCAGATGCTCCTGTTCCTGCGTGAAGCGCTGTTCCGGTGTCTGCCTGAACTGGCGAAGTTCCCGCCTGTCGGCAACGTCAGCCATCCACTGCTCCAGTAGCTGATTAACCTGGGCGAAGCTGTCGAACCGGCGGTACCGGACGAAGAAGTTCTCCTTGAGGTATTTCACAATCCGCTCCACCTTACCTTTGGTTCTGGCCCTTCGTGGACGGCATGCCCGTGGCAGGAAGCCATAGTGATCGGCCAGCAGCAGGAACCCGGAGTTGAACACCATCTTCCCGTTGTTATTTTTCAGCACTGCGGCTTTCTGATTATCGACCAGCACGGTTTTCACGCTGCCGCCGAAGTAGCGGAAGGCGCGGACCAGTGACTCATAGGTATGTTCAGCATCCTGCTTTGGTGCCGCGAAGACATGGAAGCGACGTGAGAACCCCAGCGTGTTAACCGCGAAGTTAACCCTGCATCGTTGCCCGGCAACCTCAGCCTCAACTTCTCCCCAGTCATGCTGGAGCTGGTAACCGGGCTGAGTTTCGAAGCGAACCGTTTTCTTCGATGGCCGCATCTTACGTTTTGGCTGGATGTAGTAACGCAACATGGAGCGTCCGCCGGTATAACCCATCGCTTTGATTTCCGCGAGGATGACCTCGCCGTTCCAGACATTCTCAGCCAGACGCATGTCGATATAGTCCATGAACGGCCTGAGTTTGGCCATTTTGTGGCGTGTTTTTCTGGCCGGAGGTTCCGGGTATTTCAGGTACCGTCTGACAGTCCGCTCAGAGCAACCAACCTGAGTGGCAATATCAACAATATACGCACCCTGCTGGCGCATTTGCTTTATCATGTAAAAGTCCTCATGAGCATGGGGAGTGCGGACGAATTCCTGGACCTTCAGGGGTTAATTTATGCATTCATACGAGGACCGGATCCGGGCCGTCGAACTCTATTACCGGTACGGAAAGAAAGCCTCCGTTGTCGTCATGGAGCTGGGATATCCTTCCACAAAACAGCTGGGCCGTTGGGTTCGGATTTATGAAGAGAAGGGCGATTTACCCAGGGAATTAAAGCCAAGAGAACGCTATTCACGGACACAGAAAATTGCTGCTGTTGAGCATTATCTTACTCACGGTGGTTGCCTGTCGTACACTCGCCGAGCCATCGGCTACCCCAGTAACGAAATTCTAAAGCGCTGGATTGAAGAGTTTTACCCAAATGCGCGTCCCCTGGTCATTCGCTCAGGCACAAACAAATGCTTCAGCCCGGAAGAGAGGTCTCAGGCCGTCCGGGAGCTCTGTAACCGACGTGGAACCGCGCGTAAAGTTGCACAAAGCATAGGCGTCAGCGTCCCGGTCCTGTACAAATGGAAGAAAGACCTTATCAGTGACGAGGCTTATCAATCCATGCGCAAACGAAAGGCAGCCCCTCAAGATAAAAATCAGGATGCTTTACTCGGTGAAATCCAGCGACTCAGGCAGCAGGTTCATCAGCTGCAGCTCGAACGTGACATACTGATAAAGGCGAATGAACTGATAAAAAAAGATCTGGGCATCAGCTTTCTGACACTGAAAAACAGGGAGAAAACCCTGATAGTTGATGCCCTTAAGAAAAAGTACCCCGTTGCTGAGTTGCTAAGCGTTCTGCAACTTGCCCGCAGCTGTTATTTTTACCACAAAGCCAGCAAACGTCTGTGCGATAAGTATGCGGAAATACGCGTGATCATGGCCGATATCTTTGAGGAGAATTACCGCTGTTACGGCTACCGGCGCCTTCACGCGATGCTTCGCGGTAACAACAGGGTTATTTCTGAAAAGGTTGTCCGCAGACTGATGGCAGAAGAGCAGCTCGTTGTTAAGCGCACCAGGCGACGACGATACAACTCTTACTGTGGCGAAATCGGCCCGGCACCGGAAAATTTACTCGCCCGGGATTTTAGTTCCTGCAGGCCAAATGAGAAGTGGCTGACCGATATTACGGAGTTCCAGCTTCCTGCTGGAAAAGTCTATCTGTCGCCGGTTATCGACTGCTTTGATGGCCAGGTTGTAAGCTGGTCGATAGGAACACGCCCGGACGCGACTGAATCGCCACGGATAATCTAGACACTTCCTAGCCGTTGATAATACTGGTTTTCATATTCTGTCGGTGACATCTGATCGCTGGAACCATGCCGACGCTTACTGTTATAAAACATTTCGATGTAATCAAAAATATCGCTGCGGGCTTCTTCCCGCGTTCCGTAGCTCTTTTTCTTTATCCGTTCGCGTTTCAACAACTGGAAAAAGCTTTCTGCAACCGCATTATCATGGCAGTTACCGCGACGGCTCATGCTGCCCTCCAGGCCGTGTGATTTCAGGAACGACTGCCACTCATGGCTTGTGTACTGACTGCCCTGATCCGAATGAACCAGCACCTGTTTTTGGGGATTACGGCGCCATACAGCCATCAGCAGTGCGTTCAGGACAATGTCCTTTGTCATCCGGGATTGCATGGACCAGCCGATAATTTTGCGTGAGAACAGATCAACAACCACGGCAAGATACAGCCAGCCTTCGTGGGTCCTGATGTAGGTTATGTCCGTTACCCAACGCTTATCCGGAGCATCCGGATTGAACTGTCGCTGGAGCCTGTTGGGCGACACGATACTGGCCTCGCCTTTACGTGCCCGCGGGCTCCGGTATCCGACCTGAGCCTTTATCCCGACACGTTTCATCAGTCGCCAGACTCTGTTCACTCCGCACTGTTGCCCGCTGTCCCGCAGATCCAGATGGATTTTGCGATAACCATAGACGCATCCCGATTCCAGCCAGAACTGTTTAATCTGTCCTGTCAGTCTCAGGTCTGCCTGATGGCGTTGTGAATGCGGCTGCTGAAGCCAGGCGTAAAAACCACTGGGATGAACATCCAGCACCCGACAGAGCAGGCGAACAGGCCAGCAACAGGTGTTGTCACGGATAAAGGCGTACCTCAGTCGGACAGCTTTGCGAAGTACGCCGCGGCTTTTTTTAATATGTCCCGTTCGTCGGTAACCCGCTTCAGCTCTTTCTGGAGACGGCGGATCTCGGCCTGAGCATCTGACTGTTCTTTATTAGCGGAAGAATCCGGACCGTACTTCTTTATCCAGGCGTAAAGGCTGTGGGTGGTGATATCGAGACGTGTTGCAACGCTGGCAACAGAATAACCGCGATCAACAACCTGTTTGACTGCTTCAGTTTTAAACTCTTCGGGATAACGCTTACCGCTCATGGGCACCTCTCTTTAAGCCATCTTAAATGACTCTGAGGTGTCTGTTAAACCCGTGGCGATTCAATCGCGTAGCCTGCGAACATATTAACCTGGTATCTTGTTAACTTAACATCTTGCCATCTTGTTAAGTTCATATCAGATCCAGACGGTCACGGGCCGTGCGCAGGCGCGCTTCTCCGCGGCGATCGTACTGCTGGGTGGTGGTGACGCTGGCATGACCCATCGCATCCTTCACCGTGATGAGATCCTCGCCGTTATCCAGCATGGCGGTGGCAAAGGTTCGACGCAAGTCGTGCGGCGCGCATTTGGCTATTCCGGCCTGGCGCTGGCGCACCTGCAGGACATGGTACACCGCCTGGTCGGTCAGGCGGTCATTCGTCAGGGTGTCAAAACGACGGATACGGGTGAACAGCGGCCCCTCTCTCTCCCCCCGAACCTGTTCAATCCACATTGTTAGCCGCTGCCAGGTACCAGCCGGCATGTATGCCAGCCGCTCCTTGTTTCCCTTACCCAGTACCCGGAGCGCCCGCTCATGGGTGACAACGTCACTCAAATCCAGCCCCACGGCCTCCGAGCGGCGCAGCCCGCAGCCGAGAATGACGGCCAGCATTGCCGCATCGCGTACCCCGATGCTGGAGTCATCGGCCTCGCAGGCACCAAACAGCGCCCGTATCTCCTCCGGTGGCAGGGCCCGGCCGCGCGGCAGGCGGCTGCCCCTCAGGTTACGTACCGCCCGGATGTGCTGGAAACTCTCGACGTCCATTAGCTTAAGCATCCAGGCTTCTTTTGCCACGCCCTTCAGTGCCGAAAGATAGGTGTTGACGGTGGCCGTGGCCCGGCCGGTGTCGCGCAGCAGTTCGGTCACGGCCATCACGTGGTGGCGCCGCAGGCTGCCCCAGCTGCAGGACTCCAGGGACGTGGCGCCGAGCATGCCGGCGACGATGCCAAGGAACGAGGCCATGGTCTGCCGGCTGCGGGGTGAATTGAGGGACAGCAGGTAGGCCCGTGCGGGACTGACCAGGGCATTACCACCTGACAGCACCGGCAGGACATCCTCATCTGGCGGAATGACCACCGGGGGCGGGAGCAGCTCGGGTTCGTCGTCGGGCATCAGGATCATGTCGGGCTCCGTCCGGGCCGGAAAGGGACCGGCGCGCTGCGTGAAAAATCGGGGTAAATGATACCGTCAGAGCGTACCGCAGAGAGTCTACTTTTTCAAAGATACATTTTAATAAGTAGATAAAGCAGCTATCTCGCCTTGATACTGGTGGTATTGCTCTTTACGAAACCTAGTCCGTTCCCTTAGCGGAAATGCTTATAGTTCCTTTGGATTGCTCGGCGCTGTGCTGGCTTTAGCCGTAACGAATATGACGAATGACGTCTTTTTCAAAGTGGGCCAGATAACCCTGATTGGCCTTTCCGCTAAGAATGCGATTCTGGTTATCGAATTCGCGAAACAATTGATGAAAGAAGGAAAGACCCTTATTGATGCGACATTGATTGCATTGAAGCAGCGCTTGTGGTCAATACGGATTACTTCTCTGGTTTTCACATTAAACACTGTTCCGCTGATGCTTACCATGGGGCCAGTGACAGCACAAAGCATGCGATCGGTACCAGTGTATTCGGCGGGATGATTAGCGGAACGCTACTGGCCATTTCCTTTGTTCCGGTATTTTTCGTAAATATCACCCGATTTACTGGCATGCGAAAAGACATACCGGGGAATAGCCGGAACGGCTAATCTCTGCGCTATGTTCCGGTCAGTTTAAAGCAGGCTTCTTGCTGAACTGGCTGGCATTACATTATCAAGGATATTATGAACATCATTATCACACAAAGGTTAATTTAAGGGAGAGGATGCGGCAGCACTTTTCGATTACCTCTCTTCACCACGTGCTCCTTGCTTTTAGGTTGAAAAGTTACATTCACTAGCCGAGGCGGAGGTCGACGTGGCTAAACGAGCCACTGACCCAGCACAGTTTGCCGTTTGTCTAAAAACCGATACGTTAATCGGATATCTTTTTGCGGACAATAGCAATAAGCCAGACAGCAATACCAGGTCAGTAGGCTGACACTTTACTCAACGTTATGAACGCCAGAGATATGCGAACGAGTCATTTGCTGCATTGTTTGATTATTTATTTAAACAGACGTTTGTATGCCTGGGTGGAAGTTTACAATCTGGCTTCTCAAAAATTTTGTGAACGTTACACGCAGAGGTTGCAGAGCAATAGTGGCCCAGAAAAAATGCCTGCTAATTGAAATGAACAATATTCTTAGTGTTTTTAATGGTAATGCAGTTACTGAACACAATTTTATTGAACACAGATCAATGATCTGACTCGCCACTAAATCAAAATTTCAACGTACCTTAGTCTTTGTCTGTTTTTGAAAATAATAAGTAGCGGTAATTCTGAATTGTTTATGAAGAGGTCCCGTACGCCTGCCGTTCACCATCATAAGCTAGCCGGATGCTCGTAACACTTATTTTGGCAATCCGACGGAGCTGACCGACTCTGCTAGTTACTTGAGGATGCCAAGACGCGCCGAACCAATCAAGTAAATGAAAGAAAACAGACAATGCGGCGCCGGAAACAAATACGAATGTTCAGAGTATGAGCAGTTGATATGCACGAAAGGAAGAAAAAAGGCAGGGAGATTAATTCCCTGCCTTTTTTATTATTTAATCAAGAAGTCATCAACATTGCCGCCGTTGGCAATGTGTTCAGCAAAAACTTTAGGTGTACGGCCCTGGCCAGTCCATGTTTTAGTTTCACCGTTTTCATCGGTGTACTGGTATTTGGCCGGTCGTGCTGCACGCTCTTTTTTAGGTTTTGTCTGGCCGGTGGAGAATTCAAGCAACTCTGACGGGTCAATACCATCATCCAGCATCAACTGGCGCAACTTATTCAGCTTCTCTGTACGTTCCGAAATCTCGTTACGTTTTGCTTCTTCTTCATCACGACGTTCCGAAACGATGACATTAAACTTCTCCAGAATGTCTTCCAGAGTTTCGAGAGGCAACTCACGCGCCTGAGCTCGCAGTGAACGGGTGTTATTAAGTGTTTTCAGTTCTTCAGACATTTTAGCTCCAGAGGGTAGTAATCATAATCTCAGTTGATTATGAAACATTAAAAAATAAAATCAACAGAAAGCCAACTGAATTAATGAACAATGTCGAACGGATTCACTTCCTTATGTTTCTTAAAATGAATGAACTGCGCTTGAAGAGCTTCTGAGACATTGTGCCTTGGTATACAGGTTGTAAAGTCGCATGGGGTTCATACATGTTAGATGGGAACGATACTTAAAATGAATCACAGGTAGGGATTTACCCGGCATATTTATGATGTTAAAAAGTTAGAAATACAAAATTAGTTACAAAAACCTTATGGCAACTCATACCATATACCTGATTTAAAATGCATCAACCCTGACTACTTGAGAGTGTTTTGATAAGCGTGGGTCAGGGGTAATGTTACCCCTTATATGAAGATAATCTGAGTTCAGCTTTGATGTAAGGTATTCGCTGATAGTGGCTATGGCAAGCATAATGCTGAGTCAGGGCAACTTTGGTCGAAGATAAATAAACGCTCCCGGTTAAAGTTTTACTTACCATTGCAGGAGTAATGGTTTACCGGGTGCGCATATTTTATGCTCTCTGTCGGTTACTTTGTGTTAAGGGGATTCATTTTTCCGAATCTTCTCATTTTCACGGCTTTCCTTTAAAAGCTCGTCAATCACACGTTCCGTTATTTTTTCCACGGCCTCGCTTCTTGAGAGACCTTCCATATCCGCAAGCCTGTCTATCTTCCGCAGTATTTTCATACGCAGCGATAAAGAGACCGCTGTTTTTTTATCTTTATCCAGAATGACGCGGCCACCTGACTCTGTGCTTTTCAGTTCGGCATTCTTTGCCAGATCATCACTCATCCGTCGCAGCGTTTTTTTATCAAGGTTACCCGGCGTGATCATCTGGTAAGAGTGACTGGCCTTGCTGTACTTTATTTCTGCTGAATAGTCTTCCCTGAGTGCTTTAAGGGCCCGTGTCAGGGTTGGCTCTGAACATTCCAGGCTGGTGATGATATCGGCGGCAGGAACCGGTTTCCCGGTGCCCAGTAAATTAGCCAGAGTGAAAATGCGGACCTGTCGCGTATTGAGTTGCATCGTTAGTTAAAGCCTGCGTCAAAAAAAAGTGGTTCAATTGCCTGAAAGATAAATGTCGTGCTCATCTTTCTGATAACCGGATAGTCTCCAAGCGCTTCCACCGGATCCACATGTTCTATCCCGGCAAAATTAATCGACGCCATCTGTGCTCTGCTAAATTTGCATGACAGGATGTATTCGTCTTCAAGATACCCGGTCCGTTTACTGATGCGCTGGGTAAAACCTGAAACCACCACGTAGTCAAAGGGTAGTGTATGCAGGGCAATACCGGCCAGGCGCAACAGGCACCCATGAACATGGCGTGCGTAATTTTCTCGCTGTGCTTTTTGCGTCATGGCCTTTTCGGTGATTTCTGTACCGCGGGCATTCACACCGTAAGTTTTATCAGGCATGTCTTCTATCTCAGGCAGATCGACATCGAGCCAGACCGTGGACTGTTCAGGTTTGACTTCGAACGTCACCAGAGTTTCCCGTGGCCACTCAGTTTGCGCCAGTACCTCACCCAGTCGGGACTCAAAGAAAGCACTGTCCCTGCGAAACTGGTCACGGGCTTCAGCCTGCGATGCGATCAGCCTGCTTTCATGCTCCTTAGCCTCGAATTGCCAATTGGCATACTGTTCAGCCCAGGCGGTGCGCTGCTGCTGATAGCGATGCTGGCGGAGCGTATTTTCTCGTTCCGTATCAGCCAGCGTCTGCTGCCATTGATTCCTGAGCTCCTCAAGACGCTCTGCACGGGCCGCATCGGATTCAAACCATTTCCCAAAAAATCCTACACTAGTGCTCTCATCCGGTTGCTCTGGTAAGGGCATCAACTCAGGTTTCGCCGGACGTACCGGCGCCGGTACCAGCCAGGGTTTCTGACGACTGGCCAGATATTCTGTTTCCAGTTCGGACCAGCTGATACCCTGGCGGGGATCCGGCGTCAGCTCATGGATATTGGCAATACTGCTCACAACAGACATCAGTGCGCCCACTTCCTTTTCGAGCTCCAGCCGAATAGAAGGATCGGGTTGTGCGCTACGGGCAGTACGTGAGCGGGCTGAGCTATCCAGTCTGGTGCGATAACTCAGGCCGGTACCCGGCAAACCCAGGTTGGCATAAGTGCCCCGGCTACCAATGGATACAGACGCCCCCCGCGGTCCTACGCTGAGACTCGGTGCGCCGTTACTTAAGTTCAGCCGTACGCCGGGAATGATGTTGATCGTTTTACGAAATCGAAATCCCATTACGACATCCTCAGTTTTTCTGTGACAGTGGCATCAGTCTGATACCCTCTGCGCTTTGTTCCGGGATCATGCCATATATCCGGGCTCGTTCCAGTATGCTCGCTGCCCAGCGGCGATGCGTTGCCGGTTCGCACATCGCGCCCTGCGATTTGAATACAGCCTGAGTGGAGTTGAGGATCCGGAGCGCATCCGAATGTTCGCCTGCTGATACCTTCAGTGCGTTTTCGATAACATCAATCTGAGCAGGGTGGATGGCCGTTTTACCCACCAGCCCATGCGCCATATCAAGCGCCAGCTCCCGCGCCATAATGTCATGATCGTCAATATGCTCACAAACTGGCGCCGTCAGCGCAAAATCACGCGGACCGAATACTGACACCAGCATTTTAATCACGTAGCCCATAGGCCCGTCGTAAAGTGTCAGATTCCGCGGCCGTCTCAGCGAGACCACATTCATCAGGTCATTTCCGCCGATACGCAGGGCAATGAGCCGATCAAGGCATGGATGAGAAAGTAGCTTTTCCGCAAGTTCACGCATCCGGAGGACATCAAACACGTCGTCGGTTTCAAGGGTCGGCATAAGACAAAGGTGCGTGTCTGCCATTGCCGCCCACCATTCCGGCAACGAGGCCAGAGTGAATTTTGGCAGTACAAAACCGTCAACGGCGCTCAGGTCGACATTCTGAACCAGCCATTGCCCCATTTCCGTATGTCGCGGGCGAATAAACACCAGCGGCCAGTCCTGGTTACCGGCACGTAATTTTTCCTGGCTGAGGCGCTGCAGCAGCTGTCTCAGATTTTCCAGCGCCCGGGGGATATCTGTTTCACTGACCGCATCCTCCAGACAAATGACCAGCGAGCGAAGTCCCGGGATCTTGCCGTCCAGGATAGCTCCCTCAATATCGTAACGGGTTGCGGGCATGTACAGCGTGGCGCCAAGATTCCAGGGCGAGAGGCGATTTTTCATCAGAGCACCTTTTTAATAATGGTCACGGCCCGGTACTGGCCAAGTGCGTCACCCATTTCGGTAACGATGATCCCTTTATCGCGGGCCAGGCCTACCAGTAACTCGACATCCGGATCGCTGACTGAGCGTACAAACACATGATCGGGTACCCGGCGTAATACGGCGCGGGTTGCTTCAGCGATACCCGGTTTAATCCGGTTGATGCTGTCGACCGCATACCTGTCAGCAAGGAGGGCGATCACATCACGACTCTTCTGCCACAGACCGGTATTCGCTGCCATATTCCAGTCGAGCCCGGGTACAGCCGCGGGATCGAGTTTTTCGCGATAATCGGCAACCGTCCCGACCAGCAAGCGGCTGCATTCGTACTCATTCAGATGTTCGCACACGACGCAGCCGTGTAACCCTTCAGTAGTCCATACAGAGCGTGAAATAAGGCCTGATACCGGCGCCCCCATAATCCCGAACGGGATCAGCCAGTCATCATCGCTTGCCGCCAGCCAGGAGCAGCCACACGGGTCAGCGAGCACCACAAGGCGGGGGTGTTCCGGATAACCGCTGCGTCCTTCCAGGGAGCGAACCAGTTGACCCGTGATCGCGCCTTTACCGGTCCAGCCATCAACGAACACAATGCCATGTGTGCCATGACGGGATTCAATGATATCCAGGGCAGCGGTATCGATGCCGCGATCACGAATGATGCTGATCCCGTAGTGGAAGGATGTTTTCCCCATGTCCCGCAGCGTCTGATGCAGCATCACGCCCAGAGGCACACCGGCCCGGACGAGACTTGCCAGAATAATGGGTTCATCACCAAAGCGGTTGGCCAGTTCGCGGGCAAGTTGTGTTACTTCGTGTGCCAGTCGGGCCGCGCCACGATCCAGTGCGCGTGAGAATAGATCCAGATGCCAAGAGGTAGGGGCAGGCTCCTGGCTCAGCATGTCTGAATAATGCTTTTTGCCGGACTGGATCAGCGCCTCTTTTTGGTCAACCGGCGTCATTTCCATTTCAATGGGTTTGAGCAGGAACTGGACATCACTGGCGTCGTAAGAGCCCGAAAAAGGAATGAGTGGCTGCATCTTACAGTTCTCCAAAAATTTTCATTGAGACGGCTTCAGCGAACTGGCTTTGACGCGGGATCCCGTACCAGCTGCAGAGCTTCATAAAGCGGTGATCGCTAAGACTGTCACCGAGCCCAATCACCGGGAATACACCTCGCTCGGCACGTAATTTGTTCAGCAACCAGGTAACGGCCAGACCTTTTTCCACGGGATGAGGAAGCCAGGCAACATTGTTGCTGTTACGGTGGATATAGAAGTCCGCGACCGGGAATACCGCTTCAATCTCGTCTGCAATGGCATACAGCTCATCAAGCCGTGTGCTGTCGCGGTGCTTCATCACCAGATAGACGGGTGTGCCGTCATATTCATAGTTGAGTCGCGCCCAGGCGTTAATGCCCCTGGCTTCCATCATCTCTGTGATCGCACGTTGCATGGAGATAAGCCTCTCTTCGTACTGCGCCAGGCCCTGCAACATGTGCGCTTTCCAGTCCTCGTCAGGCTGACCCTGTGGGTTCAGGATAACGGCACCATGGGTTGTAATCGCCCAAGAGTGGAAGGGGATCTGCACGCGGATGATTTCTTCAGTGCCGCGGGCCGTCACCGGAATAAGTTCAGCCTGCTCCAGTAACCAGTCCACCAGCATGGACTGCTCTTCAGTCATGAAGCTGCGTGGCGCTAAACTTCTGTCCAGCGCTCCGGTTTTAAAGGGCTCCAGCGCGAGCTCATCCACCATTTTGCGTCGGGTCTGGAAGAGGGTGTCATCAAGGTCACTCAGGACAACGGGTTTATTCATAGCTAATAATCTCCACACTGGCGGCTACTCCTGCCAGCGTCTTCATCAGGTGACTGTCCACGCTGGCCGCTGGCGTCTCGGTGCAAAGCAGAACGCGATCAAACCGCTGGTGCGCAACGTTGTATAAAAAATTGGGAATGCCCAGACCATAGTTATCCGTGAAGGCAATAGCCGACTGAATGGCGAAGCCTGTGGCTATCGGTGATCGGGTAGTGGAACTGTAAAACGCATCCGCACCGGCCTCGGCCAGACGCTCAGCAAGCAGGAACGGTTCCCACACAAATTCACCTGTGCCCAGCACCAGCACGCGTTCTCCCGGTGAGATGGTGATATTACGGCCCAGGTCATTAGCGGGCGCCGTCATCCCCAGTCGGCCCCAGGACTGTTTGCCGGTGATGGGGAAGTTACCCCGGGAAGTCACATTCACCGCTGGCATTACCGGGACGGGCGCGTCCGGGATGGGTTCCCACTGCCATGCACCGCTGACCAATGACAGCGTGCGCACCGGCAAAGGACAACGCGTTTCCAGCGCATCACCACTCCAGTCGGTGAGTGTGACAGCCACAACCTGCTCCAGCTGTGGCAACCGGCCAGTATTGCGCAGTGCCGCAAGGAGATTGATGAAGGTGTTACCGGTTGTGGCTTCATCATCAATCAGAACCAGGGTTCGCGCTTCGGTCACTCTGCGGCGCATTTCCGCCTCAGCGGGCAGGTAGATCAGATGATCTGTCGCATGGCTGTGCTCTTCCTTAAATTCACACAGCAGTTCACCGTCCTGAGGATGGCGCGTTGAGGTCAGGTAAACGGAATCCGCGTAATGGTGGCGAAGTTCATCAAACACGCCAGCCCCGAGACCTACCGCAGTCTCGGCCATCCCGATAAACAGCACCGGTCCGGGAACGGACTCCGGAAACTGGCGGGCCAGACGCTGGTATGCCTGACGCATTGTCGAAGGAGGAACCGGAATATGTCTGCCCAGCACTTTGCTGACAAAGAGAAAAGCACGTTTCGGGTTATGGCGCTCAGCAATATCAAAAAGATCGTTAAGGGACATCTCGCCCCGGGCGCGTGTGACCTGAATCGTGCCGCATGACAATGCACGTCGATAAACAGTGTCTTCGTTCAACAGTGACATAGTGAGCCTTAATTAATACGGTTGGTGAGGTCGGCTGGATAGACGATGACATCGGTAATGGATCGCACCGTTGCAGGCTTGAAGGAAACCATCGCGTTATCCATCACTTCATTTTTCGACATCAGGCCCAGCTGGTGGAAGGCAAACAGCCCCGGCAGATTTACGCCGCTGCGCAACGTGTATCCAATCCCACCTGACGGACGCATATTCGTCTCAAGCAGCACTGGCTTGCCGTTGTGGTCATTACGCGTCTGCACATTGGTGAGGCCGTCCGCGTTCATAGCCCGGGCACAGTTACAGGCCAGCTCGTATGCTTCGCCGCAGTTCACCAGATACTGAAGCGCACCTTCTTTGCGACGTCCCACAGCTGCGAGGACTTCACCCTTGTGCGCCAGAATATCGACAGAATATTCGGGTCCAGGCAGATACGGCATCAAAACAAGGGGGGTAAACGTCTTAGCGGCGCTCAGCGCTGCAATATACTGGCCGGGTTTCACGATCCGGTTTTCCGGGTTGTTGAATACCGCCATGGAGGAGGCCTCGTCATCGAAACGCCAGAATCCCATGCCATAAATACCCGTGACGGGTTTGACACATAGCGGAGTATCCGCAAAAGGAGGATTAGCAAGATGGTCCTGCAGCGCCGAAATCGAGTTGATGCGTACAGAAGGGACGACCGGCAGTCCACATTGCTGCATAAAGTCAGCGAAAGTAACTTTATCGTCGGCAAGCGTCAGCCAGTCAGAAGCCGTCGCGCCAGTGGTGAGCGTAGCGCCCGACGCTTCGATTGCAGCACGATGCTGTTCGAACCACTGACTATTTCGTCCCGTATGAACAGCATTAATCCCGTGTTTCCCGATAGTGTCGAGAATGAAAGCAAGGCGGCTTTCCGGGTCAGAGGGTTCGATTAGCGCATAGTCAGCAACGGCAAGCAATTCATTACGTTCGTGACGATGAGAGGCATAAACAACAAGATTGAAGTTATTAAATTTAGCGAAAGACTTCATTCCCTGAATAATATCACGCTGTGATGAAAGTCCTTCCATAAGCCAAATTTTGTTTTTCATTTTTTAAGTTATTACCTGATAAGTTCAAGCTGTTAAGGCGGTTATGAGAGTCTAAGAATGTCTTAAGTTGATGTCAATCATAATATGATTGTTAAATGCGGGCATTTTCAACGCTATGACTGTGATCATGCAGGGGGTTTATACACTTATATTTCAGCAACCTGAAAGATTTAAGTGCGCAACAATGTAGCGAAAATACAGCCCTGGATCAAAAAACCCTAAAAATTTGTTCTTGCCTCAGAACTTCATCATGATATGATTTTTTACGTTAGTGGATAAGCGTTATCTCTGGGTTAACTTTCTCATCACCATTTAAGGAAATAAATATGGTTTCATTAAGCAAGAATCAGACGGTTTCACTCACTAAACAATCTTCTGCACTCAGCCAGCTTCAGTTTGGTCTTGGCTGGGATCCAATTAAGAAAAAAGGGCTGCTGGGTGGGTTGTTTGGTGGCAGTGGTTCCATCGATCTAGATGCCGGATGTGTCCTCATGGACAGCGCCGGAAACAAAATCGACACCGTCTGGTTCCAACAACTGAAATCCAAATGTACGGCTGTTGTTCACAGCGGCGACAACCTGACAGGTGAAGGCGATGGTGATGATGAAGTGATCAATGTCAATCTGAGCAAACTGCCTGCAAATGTCGAGTACCTGGCCTTTACCGTGAACAGCTTCCGTGGTCAGTCGTTCAACGATGTCGATAATGCATTCTGCCGTGTAGTTGATCAGACCAACAAAGAACTCGCCCGTTATCAGCTGACCGAGCAGGGCGCCCATACCGGCATCGTTATTGCGTCCCTGCGTCGTAATAATGGCAACTGGGACTTCACGGCCCATGGCCACCCATGCCGCGGTCGTACCATTACCGATATGCACTCCGATATCGTTTCAACGGTAGTCCGCTAATGAACCTGACGCCGGGGGGCAATGCCCCCGTACCATCACAGGAGCTCCGGGTTCGAATCACCTCAGGTGGTCCGGTTGACGCCTCTGCGTTTCGTCTTTATGCAGACGGAAAAGTGCAGGGGGATGCGGATATGGTCTTCTACGGCCAGCTGCGCAACGATGATGGCACTGTCAGCCTGGTGAGTGAGGGACAGTATTCAACATTTACTGTCGCTCTTAACCGGCTGAGGACCGATGTCCAGAAAATTGCCTTTACCGTTACCTGTGACGGTGGGCAGACCGTTGCTGGTCTTCGCAATCTGTCTATTGACGTAGAGCAGGGTGCAACCCGTCTGGTTAGCGGCGTCGTGGATTTAACGGGCCGTCAGGAAGCTGCGCTCATTCTGGGTGAATTCTATCGTCGTAATAACGAGTGGAAATTCCGCTTCGTTGCTCAGGGTTTCAATGGCGGACTAAAGCCGCTGGCGGAACACTTTGGTGTTGATATCGCAGACTCACCGGCTCCGGACACTACAACTGCGCCGCCTGCCGTTACGCCACCAGCACCAGCTCCGGCAGCTAATAAAGTAAGCCTGAGCAAGGTTTCCCTGACCAAGGAGAAACCAGCAATCAGCCTGGCCAAACGCGATAACTTTGGCGAGATCCGTATCAATCTTAACTGGAATCGCGCAAGCGGCAGCTCAGGACTGAGGGGCATGTTTGGTTCCAAAGGGATTGATCTGGATCTGGGTGCCTTTGTAGAGCTGGAAGACGGTTACAAATCGGTAATACAGGCGCTGGGTAATGCCTTCGGTGATTATCATGACGAACCTTATGTTCAGCTGCAGGGCGATGATCGTACTGGCGACAATGCTTCAGGTGAATGGCTGCACATCAACGGCCGCGAATGGAAGCACGTTCGTGAGGTCCTGATCTATGCCTTCATTTACGAAGGTGCGGCCAGCTGGGATAAAACAGATGGGATCGTCACCATCCATGTTCCGGATCAGCCGCCTATTGAAACCCGGCTGACAGAAGGCGATAACCGTCGCACCTTGTGTGCGATTGCCCGCCTTGTCAACGAAAATGGCGCCATCAAGGTGGAGCGAATCAACCAGTATTTCAAAGGCCAGTCTGAAATGGACAAAGCCTTTAACTGGGGCTTTCGCTGGAGCGCCGGTTCTAAATAACGTCACATCAAAGGATTTAACCATGAGTTTTTTCGACAAAGTTAAAGGTGCGCTTAATTCCGGGCGCGACGAACTGACCCGTCAGGTTGGCCGTTTCAAAAATAAGAAGTTCATGCAGGGTACAGTCGCTGTCTGCGCCCGTATTGCTGCCGCCAGTGACGGCGTAAGCTCGGAAGAAAAACAGAAAATGATGGGTTTTCTGCGTGCTTCCGAAGAACTGAAAATTTTCGATACCAATGAGGTTATCGAGTTCTTCAACAAACTGGTTTCAAGTTTCGATTTCGATGTTGAGATTGGTAAAGGTGAAACCATGAAGTACATCCTGGCGCTGAAAGATCAGCCTGAAGCCGCACAACTGGCATTACGCGTTGGTATTGCTGTTGGCAAAAGCGACGGTAACTTTGACCCGGATGAGAAAGCAGCCGCACGTGAAATCGCTGTCGCGCTCGGCTTTGACCCGGCTGAATTCGGCCTCTGAGATACATCCTTTAAAGGTAAATTATGGTTTCGACACATATTGGTTTTCCGGTTGAGACAGTCACAGTGTTTATTGCGCTGTCACTCGGTGCCATTTTCATTGACCTGTTCATGCACCGTCATGACAAGCCAATTTCGCTGAAAAGTGCCGCGCTGTGGTCCGTGTTCTGGGTCATTGTCGCGATGGCATTTGCCGGGTTCCTGTACGTTCACCACGGTGCTGAAGTCGCAAGCCTGTTTGTCACTGGTTATGCACTGGAGAAGGTGCTTTCTGTCGACAACCTGTTCGTGATGATGGCCATTTTCTCCTGGTTCTCGGTACCGGATCGTTTCCGTCACCGTGTGCTCTACTGGGGCATTATTGGCGCCATCGTCTTCAGGGGCATTTTTGTGGCCATCGGTGCTGGCCTGCTGAGCCTGGGGCCGTATGTTGAAGTGGTATTCGCCCTCATCGTGGCCTGGACGGCTGTCATGATGCTCAGAAGTGGCGGTGATGAAGAGGAAGTGGAAGACTATTCGCAGCATCTTGCATACCGGATGGTTAAACGCTTCTTCCCGATCTGGCCAAAACTTCAGGGTCACGCTTTCCTTCTCTCTCAGAAAGAAGTGGATGCCGAGCTGGCAAAACCTGAAAACAAAGATGTGACCATCGGTCGCGGTAAGAAAGCATGGCGCTACGCCACGCCGCTGATGCTCTGTGTGGCAGTAGTGGAGCTCTCCGATGTCATGTTTGCGTTTGACTCGGTCCCGGCCATCATAGCCGTCAGCCGTGAGCCACTGATTGTCTACAGTGCCATGATGTTTGCTATCCTGGGCCTTCGTACCCTGTATTTCGTACTCGAAGCCCTGAAGCAGTATCTGGTGCATCTGGAGAAAGCCGTTATCGTACTGCTGTTCTTCATCGCTGCCAAACTGGGGCTGAACGCAACAGACCATATCTGGCACCACGGGTATAATATTGCGGCCACCACCAGCCTGTACGTCGTGCTGGGTGTCCTGGCCGTCGGGATCATTGCAAGCGTCATGTTCCCGGGCAAACCAGAAACAGAGGGAAAGGAGAGCTAATCTCCTGAGAATTTCACTAATTCTATTACTAATGCATGAGGCTGAACTATGAGTGTTTCTCTTTCTAAAGGCGGTAACGTATCCCTGAGCAAAGCAGCTCCAACCATGAAAAATGTTCTGGTTGGTCTGGGCTGGGATGCTCGTTCCACTGACGGGCAGGACTTCGACCTGGATGCTTCTGCGTTTCTGCTGAGCGCCAGTGGCAAAGTTCGTAATGACGCAGATTTCATTTTCTATAACAACCTGAAGTCAGCTGACGGGTCCGTTACCCATACCGGTGATAACCGTACCGGTGAAGGCGATGGTGATGATGAATCCCTGAAAATCAAACTGGATACTATCCCGGCAGACGTGGATAAGATTGTGTTTGTGGTGACGATCCATGATGCACAGGCCCGCCGACAGAGCTTTGGTCAGGTATCCGGTGCGTTTATCCGCCTGGTGAACGACGATAACCAGACTGAAGTCGCTCGTTATGATCTGACTGAAGACGCCTCCACAGAAACCGCCATGCTGTTTGGCGAACTGTATCGTCACAATACCGAATGGAAGTTCCGTGCGGTCGGCCAGGGTTATGCTGGTGGCCTGGCTTCCGTGTGTGCTCAGTACGGCATTAACGCGTCCTGATAAAAGTCGCTTTTCTGTCCCCGGGCTGTTCATTCAGCCCAAACCCTAATTAATAGCAGGAGCTTAACAATGGCAGTTTCTCTCGTTAAAGGCGGTAACGTATCCCTTACTAAAGAAGCACCAACCATGAATGTTGCGATGGTTGGTCTGGGCTGGGATGCGCGTGTCACCGACGGTCAGCCATTTGACCTGGATGCGTCTGTGTTCGCGGTAGGTGATGACGGTAAAGTGCTTTCTGATCAGCACTTCATTTTCTTCAACAACAAAACCAGTCCTGACGGCGCCGTGGAACACCAGGGTGACAACCGTACTGGTGAAGGGGATGGCGATGATGAGTCGGTCAAAATTGATCTGACCAAAGTGTCAGCTGACGTTAAAAAACTGGTATTCGCTGTCACCATCTATGACGCCGAAGTCCGTAAGCAAAACTTCGGTATGGTGAGCAACAGTTTCATGCGCGTTTACAACAACGATAATGCTGCTGAAATCGCACGCTTCGATCTGTCTGAAGATGCGTCCACCGAAACCGCTATGATCTTTGGCGAACTGTACCGCCATGGCGCCGAATGGAAATTTAAAGCCGTAGGCCAGGGTTTTGCAGGTGGATTACCGGCGCTGGCATCCCAGCACGGTGTTAATATCTAATAATAATTACATACTCAACCCCGGTGCTGTCACTGGGGTTTTTTTATAGGTGTCTGCACATGGCAAAGAAAAAAGATGATGGTTCGGCTGTAATACTACTTTTTGTTGTAGCGTTTTTTGTGTTCCTGCCCTTTCTGATATTCGGGATGTTCTTCTACCGAAAATTAAAAAGAAAATACTCAGCAATACCAAACATCCAGCGTGTTTACGATATTGGCGTTCTGTTTAAAACGTTGGGTGCCTCCATTGCTGTAATTGTGGTTTCAGCCGTACTGGTTCTGCAACTGAGTGCACTTCCGGCTAAATTTGTATCGCCAGGAACCGCACATTACATTGCGAGAGTTTTATTCATTCTCTATCCGATTGTCATGATATGGCCAATGAAAAAAATGGCTGAGCGCATCGCCATTGAGTACTTCGGCATCGTCTTCAATGACAACGACAGAACAATTATCCTCCCAGCCGACATAGGCAATATGGGACTGGGTGACTGGCTTCGCCTCAGGTTCCTGAGCAGAATGGGCGAGCAGGACAGCATAGAGATACGCAAAATATCGAATATCACCCGAGAGAAAGGCGTCAATTTCTACATTCACGGTGATTTTGGGTCCCGCCGTATCAACTTTTCCAATAAACAAAAGCGTGACGAATGTCTTTCGGCGCTGCAGGCCAGAACCCGCGTAAAGGGTGGCAGAGACTACGGTTATTAAACAAGGAGCAGAAGCCATGCAATTACAGTCAGGTCAGAATATCCCTCTAAC
Organism: Enterobacter cloacae complex sp. S2; assembly: GCF_015159675.1. Lineage (NCBI taxonomy): Bacteria > Pseudomonadati > Pseudomonadota > Gammaproteobacteria > Enterobacterales > Enterobacteriaceae > Enterobacter > Enterobacter cloacae complex sp. S2. The sequence goes on along the minus strand of NZ_JADDTS010000059.1, from coordinate 3,400 downwards.
TTCATCCTCTATCACGCTCAACCTGCGATATCCGGTGCGACCGGCTTTTCGCGGCGAACCCGATACCTGCGTTTTCATGCTCAACGCACAGGGAAAGGTGAGTGGTGATAACGATTTCATCTTTTTTAATAATCTGAGTTCACCGGATGGCGCCGTTAAACTGACTCCTGGGACACAGCAATCAAGCGTGCATATTGAACTTAACCGTGTATTACCGGCTGTTCAGAAAATTGCCTTAACTCTCGTCATCGATGGCAGCGATACCATTACCGGCCTGCAGCAGCTGAGCCTGCAGGCACCCGGCATCGCATCATTCGATCCCGAGACGGCAGGGCGCAGCGAGAAAGCCATCATCGTGGCGGAGGTCTATCGTCATAACGGCAACTGGAAGCTCCGGGCGCTTGGCCAAGGTTTCAATGGCGGGCTTGAGCCGCTGGCCATCAGCTACGGTGTTGACGTGTCATCTCCAGCTCCGACACCGGCTCCTCAACCTTCAACAGCTCCGACGATAAGTCTTGAGAAAAAGCTGGAGAAACAAGCGCCACGCCTGGTCAGCCTTGCAAAAAAAGCGACCGTCAGCTTGACCAAGCACAAGCTTAATACGCTGCAGGCGAGCGTAGCGTTTGTGCTCGATGCCTCTGGCTCAATGACCGGAGAGTTTTCAAGAGGGCATGTGCAGTCTGTACTGGATCGCATCGCTGTTCTTGCCGTTCAGTTTGATGATGACGGTGAAATGGATCTTTGGGGCTTTGCTGAAAAGCACCGAAAATATCTGAATGTCACGCTGAGTAATCTCGATAATTATGTCGAAACCATTCAGGGGAGTGGCAAACGCTCAAGGTGGGAATTACTGCCTGGCTTGGGTGGTACGAACAACGAGCCACCAGTGATGGAGGAGATTGTTGATTACTACCGGGACAGTAAGCTACCTGTCTATATCGTATTCATCACGGACGGCGGCATCAGTAAAACAAAAGCGATAAAAGATGCTATTCGTCGATCCGCAAATTATCCAATCTTCTGGAAATTTGTCGGCCTCGGAGGTTCGAATTATGGCATCCTGAAAAACCTTGATGATTTTACAGATCGTAAGATCGATAACACGCACTTCTTTGCCATGGATAATTTCGCAACCGTTAGCGATGAAGCACTTTACGATAATCTTCTTGAAGAATTCCGAACGTGGATTGATGAGGCTAAGTTAAAGAATATTCTGTAATTTTGAAGGCCACGTAGCCTGGTGTAATTCCAGGCATATTAAGATTAACCCAGGCAATTTAACTTAAGTTTAATTTAATATTTCCGGCGTTAATGGCATGTTAAAATGCTGTAAAGCGAACAAATACGCTGTTTATTTATTGTCCGGAAGGTATGGATGTCGTATCTTCCGGAATTCTTTACAATGCCTCGTATGATGACATTTTTGTACCAAGGACCGTTGAAGCTAGAAAGTTAACTCTGGCTAAACACTTAGCTACAGCTTTTTAAGCTAATTGTATTAGCATCATCAATATGCAACATATCCTTGATCGTAATACTATATCATTCATCTCTGGTCACTATCACGAAACCTTTTCTTTTTTGCCTCCTGCATCGCCTGATGCCTTCTTCGTCTGGGCACCTCATTGGCGCCAAATATAATAACAAAAGCAATTATTGCAATAACAACAAATAAAATAATCATTTTCCGTCCTTTTTGAGTTTTTTATCGATCCCATCTTCTTCCTTTTCAAGCGACTTTTTACGTCGCTTTTCAAGATGGTCCGAAGCTTTTTTTCCTGCAAAAGCTGATGAAAAAGCCGTCACTAATAACCCAACAGCGGCCAGGATGTTTTTACTTTGTGACAAGACCATACTCCTCGTTCAGAAATATGTAGAAGCCTTTGTCTATATTGCCATTATCGAAAGGTTCCCGGCCATGGACATCGATTAAATTATTACGCAATTTTTGTATCTGCGACTTTAAATCATCCACCGGCATTTCGCCAGAAGCGTACTCATACCTCAGCAGTTCAAGCGAGACAATCGTTTCCAGTTGGGCGACATCTGCAGCATTAAGATCTTTGCTTTGCCGCAAACGCTCAGCTGCTGCTGTTACTACAGCAGGCTCGCAACAATCATCGGAGTCTTCAAAATGATAAAAGTTTTTTGTATTAGTGGCATGGTTTACTAAGCGCATACAGTTTTTATCCAATCGTCAAAATTTGATTCGCTGTCATTAAGTACGGCAATAGATTTTTCATAATGAGTCATGACCTGACGATGCTGTTTATGGACTATCAACACCGAACGGGCGCTGTTCCAGAGGAACGGACCGGCAATAAGGTAGTTCAGCTTTCCGGTTCGTCCAAGAGTTCCTGTTACCAGCAGAAGCATCTGTATAACAAGCGCAGTGCCATAAGCGATCACCGCAAGTTGCGTCTTATGCAGCTCTTTTTCATCTTCAGGAGTATCCAGTCCCCTGTGGGCAAAAGCGCCATAAGATAGTAAGAGCATCTTCATAACAGCGTAGGTGGATGCATCAGCTGCGTTAATAGTTCCGTACTCATCTCCCAGAGCTTCCATTAAAGGATTCGAGGCTGCATACCCTGTAGCTTTGGTGGGGTCCTCTTTCCACTCTGTAAAAAAAGAAGAAAAGGGCAGAGGAAGACCTTTCGTTGTGGGTAAATCGGAAAGATAGTGGGTCAGAATATGCAGTATTGCCTTCAAATGCAGGCCGAGGCCACTGCTACCGGGAAAGTTACTTTCGAGATACTTGAGTACCAGGGAATAGACCGATTGCCCTCCGACATCTTGCCCGCCATACGTATAACCGTCAGGCAGTTTCTGATTGAGATTAAAGTCGTGCCCAAAGATTGAACGATGGTTACCACCTGCCCGGTAGTCTAAGGGACTGGGGCCTTTATCCTTAGGCTTAAAATTCTCATGCAGCTTTACGAATTTCTCTTCAAGTGCATCTGCATAGTGATTTGTCAGTTGCGCAGCTCCAACTCCCATGATCCCAATGCAGACTGCCACAACAATATCATTGGGATTGAGTGAACGATAATCTGTTGATATCTCCAGGTCTGCAAGCATCGTCTCGAAATCCACCGTACCGACTGCCATTTTGGCCCGTTCATCCAGGGACAAGTGCGCGGTGGTAGGATCAACTATAATTTCACCTGTGTGCCTCTTCACCAGATAGTCAAGGTTGGTCGCTCTTTGATCCCAGTAAGCATCTTCCGGTTCTGCTATGAAAACCGATTTAATTTTGTGCCATATTTTCGCCATTTCGTCCTCATGAGTTTACTAAGCGGAGCTATGTTCTAGGCTGGCTGTCCGTCAGCATGACGGAATAGTGGATGCCATGTGGCAGACTGATTAATAATGGCTTATTGAGGAAGGTGCGAACAAGTTC
>NZ_JADDTS010000058.1:0-10707 GCF_015159675.1 Enterobacter cloacae complex sp. S2 | reverse complement strand
GCTTATTCGCACCTTCCCTAGAAAAGAGCTTGCTGGAAACATTCAAAATAGCAAGTCTGAAATCTCATTGAGAATGGATCGCCTAGAAGATAAGTTTGATTCTAGCAGCAAAGACACATCTGATAAGCTCATGAGAATACAAATGATTCTTGAGCAAAACGCTGAAAAAAAATAATACCACCCGGCCACCGTGCCGGGTTTTTTTATTGCCCTTTCCGCACTAGTTCCGCCGCATCCCTGTTTGCCCCTTCCCTATCACATTGCCGGTTTCATGCCGGGTACGCTCCAGCCTCTCCACCAGGTTATCCCTGCTGATCGGGGTGCCGCTAATTATCAAATCCACCACCGCCAGCCCTAAGGCGTTGAGAATCAGGCCAGCATTATCTTCGTTGATGTTCATGGCTCACCCCTTCTGATGTTTTTTTAAACATACCACCACTGAAATGAAAAATAAATTCCGTTTCAAAACAACCGAATAAAACCAATGCGCCATCAAATACAACTTTTGTTGTTGACGATAAAACAACCATGGTTTTTAATAAGCCCATCGAAACAACACAGCGTTTCGGTCAGTCGAACGGCGCGACAGTAAACCATGCGTCGGACGCCCGGCGGGCTCAGGGAGAGCGGCAATGGTGCGTAACTGGAATGTTTTTGGCTGGCAGACGGTTATCAGCTAGTTGGTGAGGTAATGGCTCACCAAGGCGACGACGACCTTCCCAGCTTCATTGTGGGGAGCCAGCACCAAAGCATTTCTCCCGCATCAGCGGGTAAAGACAGAGGGTAAGGATATGGAGCAATTTGCAAAAGTATTTGAATCGCACGACCGGCAAATACTGGTGAAAAAAGGTGAGGATAGCGACGGTGATCCTGCGCTGTGTATATCAACGATGATCTCTGGTTTAGAAATGAGCATCAACGTCAACTTTTCAGATGATGGAGATAGCTTAAATAAGGCGTTTGACTCATTCACCCAAGATCAGGCTGACTTCTTCGCCAAAAAACTTGAAGGACAAACATCACCATTTGAAGCGCTTAAATTGCTAATGAGTTCTGAAGATGTATAGACCCGCTCCGGCGGGTTTTTTATCGGCCATACATAGGTAGATTTTCGAGTCTGCCCATTTATGACAACCGGCGGCCATCCACCGCCCATTGAAACACTGAATATATGCGTTGAAGTCTTGTATTAACCGTTCCGTTCGCCGCGATAAGGCCAAGAGGAAATCATGGTAAACCAGCAGCAGATCAGAGAGGCCCAACGGCTCGCGTCGTTCGCGGTACTCCATCGCAATGCTCCGGCGTGGGAAGAAGCAAAGCGTCTTTACGCCGTCGCCATCGGGAGGATTCTTCACTGATGGAAACTTTATTCGCACTCGTCCTGACCGTAGCAATGACCAACGGTGATTATCAGGATGTCATTCTCGGCGTTTACGACAGCCAGCAGGAATGCAGCCAGGCAGCTACAGAACAGAAAGTAACAGCTGAATGCTGGCCGGTAGAAAGCATCCTCCGAAACGGCGAGCTCCCGGCGAAATCCATCGCGCAGCATTAACCACCCTATTCAACCGATCGGCCTGGCATTACGCGGGCGGGATCTGCACATCCAAATTTCAGGAGTTCAGCCATGAACACATACCTCACTTACGACCGAATCGAAGATCGGCGCTGGGTTGAGCAGCAGCTCACCGACGAGAAGGAGAAGTGGATCGACGACAGGGCGCAGCGAATCATCGACATGATGCCAAAAGAGCCGTCAAGCCTCTTCCACTTCACGATCCCGATTGACTCCAGCCCATACGAAGGACTTCGCAGCGATAAAGCTGGCGAGGCCTACAACGATTTCATTTCGGCAGTTGCTTACGCCCAGGCGGAATACGACTGGGAACACCGTAACGGCTGCCCGTTTTAAGGAGAGAGTTAATGGCCCGCAGAAATTTACTTCACAAATCGAAATTAGCCGACTTTAAGGAGTGGCTCTCGATGAACGGAATTCAGTGGAGAGATGGGAAAGGTAGTTACCAGGTGATACAGGTGAATACGGGATGCGGCTGGACACCGATTTATGACAGCAGCAAAGAGCGACGCGAGCATTTCACCATTCAGGATGCTCTCAGGCCTTTGGTAAACAGATTCATCAGAGAGGCTGCAAAATGACAGATTCAAAAACACATTACCGCAAGGCATTTGACTCCCCTTACCTGAGCAGCGCCGATATCGTTGAGCCAACGGTGCTGACTATCGCCCGGGCAACGTTAGAAAACGACAAAACAAAAAAATCCAAAGACGTTTTTAACACCGCTTATTTTGAAGAGCGCGAGCTGCGCCCTGGCGAAAAGCTCAAGCCGATGATTCTCAATGCCACCAATAGCAAGATGCTGAAAAGCATTACCGGATCGCCATTCCTTGAAGATTGGGTTGGCGTGAAGGTCACGGTCTACGTCGATAAAAATGTCCGGTTCGGAAAAGAATCGGTTGAGGGTCTCCGCTTAAGCCCGGCGCGCGCCACGAAACCGGTGCTTTCGCCGGAGAAAACGCAGGCATGGAATAACGCTAAAGCAGCTTTCAAGCGCGACGGAAACCTTGATGCAGTGCTGGCGAGAATGGACATTTCTCCGGAGCATCGCCGCCAACTTGAGCAGGAGTGTTCATCATGATCTGGCACGACGTCGAGCAAAACGGTGAAGAGTGGGATGCTCTTCGCCTGGGTAAGGCAACCGCTTCAAACTTCGGCCTGATCATGGCTAACGAAGGAAAGGCGTTTGGTGAACCAGCCAAGCGTTACGCCCTTCAGTTGGCGCTTGAGCAAATTAAGTGGTGCAAGTCTGAGTTTGGCTTCTCAAACGACCACATGGAGCGCGGGCACGAACAGGAGCCAATTGCCCGCATGCTGTACGAAGATATGAACTTCGTCGACGTGGATAACGGCGGGTTCTTTGATCACGAAACTTACGGTGACAGCCCCGATGGCCTCGTCGGCCAGGACGGGCTCGTTGAGATTAAGTCGGTCATTGCCGCCACTCACTACTCCACACTCACCCGCGGCTCCTTCGATCCGGCATACAGATGGCAACTGGTTGGTCACCTTGATTGTTCTGGCAGAGATTGGGTGGACTTCATCAGCTACTGCTCAGACTTCCCTGACGGTAAACAGCTCATCGTCTATCGCCTTACAGCTGCCGAATGTGAATCAGAAATAGCCCGGCTTCGCGCGCGCCGAAAAGACTTCCTCGAACTTGTTGCGGACACGAAGCGCCGCATTCTGGAGCTCGAATGAAACGCACACCCTTCTACCGCCGTCCCGGGCGAACCGGGCAATTCTCCGGCCTCCGTGAGCGCGTTATCTGGATGATTCAAACGCGCGGCCGCCCGGTAACAGGCAGCGAAATCGCTGAGAAGTTTGGCGTAACGCTGATTGAGTTTAACCGGGTAGCCAACGGCATTACCCGCGGCTCAGGACAGATAGCGCAGATCGTTGAATCGGAAAAATGGCTCAACGAGGACGGCATCTGCGACCGGACATTCGACCTGGTCACGAAGCCAAAGGTCGTAACGCCGCAGGGTAAATCGCGGCTGTTCACCCGGCGCGCCATCGAGCAATCGCAGGAAGGTAGGCGGCAGGAGTGCATTGAACGTGCAGCACGCCGTCGCCGCCTGATTGCCGCTGGCCTCTACATAGACGAAATGGAGTCAGTGCTATGAAAGCGTGGTCACTCGAAGAGCTGGCGCTGCTGTGGCGACACTCAAACGCTGAAGTCGCAGAGATTACCGGCCGCAGCATTGAAGAGGTCGGAGATAAGCGGCTGCAAACTAATATTGAGCGTAATGGCTGGGATGTTAACGATCCGGAGCGGGAGGATGCATGACCGATTACACCGGCAGCAACACGCCAGCGGATCAGCGCGACCTCTGGCGCACTCCACCAGCCATCTTCGTTTCCCTTGATGCAGAGTTCTGCTTCCAGCTTGATTCCGCCGCTGCGCCGCATAACGCGCTGTGCCGGAAGTTCATCACAGCCGAGCAGAACACGCTGGAAACGCCATGGGCTGATTACCTGAATGTTCCTGGTTACGTCTGGCTCAATCCACCATATAGCGACATCACACCTTTCGTGAAGAAGGCCGCTGCCGAGAGCATCAATCAGATCGGCACGGTCATGCTGGTACCGGCAGATACTTCAGTTGGCTGGTTCAAGGAAGCTATCCAAACCGCCAGCGAGGTTCGCTTCATCACCGCCGGGCGACTGGCATTTATCAACCCGGTCACCGGTAAGCCAGTATCGGGAAATAACAAAGGTTCGATGCTTATCATCTGGCGACCGTATCCGCGTACACACTGCCACTTCGCAACTGTGGACCGGGACGAGCTGATGGCTTTCGGGGCGAAACTTCTCGCCCGCCGGGAGGCCGCATGACGCCAGCAAATGAAAACGCCGTCCGCGCCGCCTGCCGCCGCTGCACCGAAGAAATCCAGCAGGCCATGCGCAAGAAGCCAAAGCCTAACTGGAACGAAACGGTGCCACCCATCATCAACAAGCATCACAAGAAAATTGAAGCTCTGGGAGTTAGCCTCCTGGAATTCGTCGTCAAAACTGGCCGCCTTAACGGGCGGTTTGGAGCTGAACAATGAATATGAACACTGAAAAAATCGTGATGATGGACAGCGATGAAGCGGCCAGCATCCAGACCGTAACTGGTTGGGTAGACCGTCAAGGCCGTTTCTGGGGCGGTGACGAGCACCAGGCGCGTTGGTGCGGTGCCACTCATCGTAAGTGCAAGAACAAACCTGACGAACATCCTATTCATAGCACTCATGGTTATTGCGAAGAATGCCACCGCGAAAGCCGCCAGGCGAAGTTCGCCACCTTTGAGCTCGAGGTATGGACCGGAGAGCCGCTCGTTATCTTTGATGATGACCAGTACTTTTTCGACGCTGAGTCGCTGGCCGACTATTGCTATGAGCACTCCCTGCTGCCCAGTGAGTTGCAGTTAATGATCTGCGAGCCTAACTATCCGCCTGAGTTCGACTTGGAGCAGCACTGCGAGGAGATCATGCCTGATGGCGATGACTATTACTGTTTGCCGCAAGCTGTGCGCGATGCTGCTGAGGCGCTGAATAAGGCGCTGAAAGAAAGTGCTCCAGTATCGTGGAGTGCCAGCAACCGTGTGGCGATCGTCTCTGACGACATGCTCAACGACGAGCAGAAGGCCGAAATAATGGCGGAGCGCGCCGCATGAACAGAGCCTCCCCCGTTGATTTGAGAAAAAGCCTCGAAATAGCCAACCACCTGGCGCACATCGGGATTCGCTTTGTGCCGATCCCGGTGGCGACCGAGGAAGAATTCCAGACGCTGGCTGCCGAGTTATCGCGACGGCTTGAGCAGATGGCAGTCGAAGCTGAGAAGAATGAAGGCGGTGCAGCATGAAGGCACTAATCACCCAGGAGCTTAAAGCTCCCTTTTTATTGCTGGCGTTCACCTTCAACCGAATTAACCGACAGTTCCGGGAGCATTGATCATGGACATCATCGACACCGCAGCAGAGATTGAAGAGCTTCAGCGTAACGCTGCCCTTTCAGCTCACCGCATCGACCGTAAAGCCGTATCAGCTGAACGTTGTGAAGAATGCGACGAACCAATTCCCGAACCGCGGCGCGCTGCCGTTCCCGGCTGCCAGACGTGCGCCAGTTGCCAGGCTGATTTGGAACTTATCCGTAAGCAAAGGGGCTCCTGATGGATTACACCAAACTCAGTGACGGTGAAATAAGTGTAAGGCTCGCATATTTCCTGAAGCCAAAGTACACCGCCACTATTCACCCGCATGAAAAGACCGGTGCCAATTTGTCGTGGAACTGGTTTAACACGGTACAGAACACCGCCTGGTTTCCGTTACGTCGTGCCGAAGAGCTCTACCCGGCAATGAAGAAGCATCGAATCGGTCTGGTACCATTAGGTAAGACCGTGTGGCAGGCAACTCATGAGTCTGGTGTCAGCTCGACTCACCGTAACCCGCTGCGCGCTGTGGCAATCGTCTACCTCCTTTTGCAGGAGTCAGCCAATGTTCAGGATAATCCAGCCTAACACCTGGTACGCCGATGATTTCGGCGCACCCTGCAAAATCCTCCGCGCTACCCACGAAGTAATCCACTACATCCGCAACGGCCGCACCTGCATTGCCAGCATGGGCCGCTTTAATCAGGATTTCGAGCCGCTGACCAAAGCAGAGGCCGAGCGGATCGCTGAAGAAATCGAAACAGCAGAACACCTGAAGAAGCTGCGCGCAATGCGTGCTGCATGAGGAGAGAGCGTGAAACCTTACGAATCGAAGAAATCGCAGTTCACCAGAAACCTGATCCGGCGGCGCCACGCTGAATGGTCAGAAAAGACCTTCGGCAATGTCGGCCCCATCGGACCTCTGAAGCACCTTTCGAAAGAGGCGCTGGAAGCTGCTGCCGATCCTGCCGACCTAAGTGAATGGGCTGATATGCAGTTCCTGCTTTGGGACGCGCAGCGGCGCGCCGGTATCACCGATGAGCAAATCACCGCGGCGCTGGAAGAAAAACTAAAGGTGAACATGACCCGCCACTGGCCGGAACCGAAAGACGGGGAGCCGCGTCTTCACATCAAACCTTGACGCAACTGATAGCCAGTTATGAGCTGGCTATTGGGTGCGAAAGCGCCACCTCGTGATCCCTTTTGCCCGGCCCCGCGCCGGGTTCTTTTTTGCCTGATTTCGATTAATCAACACGTCAACGCAGCCTCGCATATAATGCCTGGCGGCTAAGGAGTTCTCATGGCTAAGCTTCTCAACTTGCAGGAATGGGCTGCTGAGGTCTACACGACTCCACCATCCCTTTCTACTCTGCGTCGATGGACGCGGGAGGGGCGAATTTATCCCGCGCCGGAGCTGCACGGAAAGGAATATAAGGTCCAGCCTGACGCTATCTACGTGGATCCGCGCAAGAAGAATCTGCGCGCTAAACCGAAACACACCAAACTGCCGTCCGGCGGCACCTTACTGGAGAGACTGACTCATGGCGAAAAGGCCAGTACGTTACGACGCTAACCTGCCCCGTAACCTGACCTATCGTAAAAGAGACAGACTTTACAGCTGGCGCAATCCGGTGACCGGGCAGGAGATTTCTCTTGGCCGGATTGATCGCAAAGACGCTGTTGCCCAGGCCATTGAGGCCAACAACTACATCGACCAGAATTACCTTCCCTCTTCTCTCCTGGATCGCATAAAAGACGTGCCCACTTTCACAGTGGCAGCATGGCTGGAGCGTTATGAGGTGATTCTCGAGCGGCGCGAGCTGAAACCAAACACGATGAAGGTCAGGCGAAACCAGATCGCCACCATAAAGGAAGAGTTCGGAAAAATACCCCTCGCATCAGTCACCACAAAGGATATCGCCTCATTCCTTGAAGCGTACATTCTCTGCGATAAAAAAAGCATGGCTTCCGGGCTACGGTCTGTTCTGATGGACATCTTCAGGGAGGCGATTGTGGAAGGACATGTCGACAGGAACCCGGCAGAACCGACGCGAACGCCGACACCGAAAGTTAAGCGAGAACGCTTGCTGCTCGAACAATTCACGGTCATCCGCCAGGCTGCGTTAACTCATTCTGAATGGGCGCCAAACGCATGCGATCTGGCACTGGTCACCGGCCAGCGACGTGAGGATATTTCGCTGTTCAGATTCAGTGACGTTAAAGACGGGAGGCTTTTCGTTACTCAGGAGAAAACAGGTCACAAACTGGCGCTCCCCCTTGATTTGAGGCTGGACGTCGCCGGGCTTGTGTTGCAGGATGTCATTGAGCGATGCCGGGTAAATAACCCCTCCGACTTCATGCTTTACTCGCCGGTTCGCCGTGGCGGGAGAAGGCCGGGGCCGCTAACTCCTGACGGGCTCACTCAGGCTTTCGCAGAGATAAGGGATTCGACCGGGTTAAAATTCGGTCCTAACCCACCGCCTTTCCATGAGATCAGGAGTCTGGCGAGCAGGCTCTACGAAAAGGAGCGCGGAGAAGAGTTTGCTCAACGTTTACTCGGCCACAAAAATTTAACAATGACCAAAAAATACCTGGACGCACGCGGTGCAGAGTATGTTATGGTTTAGACAGGATATGGAATATTCGAGTAATTTTCGGGGGGTTTCGTGTTAATACCGAAAAAACCTTTGAAAAACAAATAGATAAAAAGAGACCGAATACGATTCCTGTATTCGGTCCAGGGAAATGGCTCTTGGGAGAGAGCCGTGCGCTAAAAGTTGGCATTAATGCAGGCTCAATCGCCTTGCCCTTTAAGAATAGATGACGACGTCAGGTTTTCCAGTCCACAGCAAAAGTGGTCTGAAAAAAAGCGTCAGAACATCACTAAATGTGAAAAACCGCAGAGCTTTTACAAGCACCTGCGGTTTTTTTTTACTGGAAACCTGACGGCTAGCAGAGCTTTTCAGCGCGCTCAATAAACGGTGCCAGACTCTTCTTCTGCCCGGGGTTTGCCGGGTCATCTACCTGGATCACGCTGACAGGCTGTCCGTTACTTTTCCCGCTGGCAACCTGCTGCTCCGCCACGTCATTTAACGGATACTGCACGAGCGTACTGGGATTGATGACATACAGCGCGTTACCGGGACGGCAGGTAAGCATGACTTCTTCACGATTAAATGCCCAGTTGTCCTTACCCACTTCAAACCGGCTGACAGTGATGACCTGCGGCGCGGCTAACGCACTGCTGGCACAGGTGAGAAGTAAAAGAGAAAGCAGTGTCTTATTCATATGTTATTTAACCTTGTCAGAAGGGTTCCCAGGTCGCGAACAGGCTGACGGCCGCCAGTACCAGCGCGCCCAGCACCACCTCTGCCTGTGTCATCCTGATAAAAATCTGTTGTTCCCGCCCGGCCTCCGGGCGAAAGCGTGGCACAAGAAAATACCGATTCGCCAGCGCAATTGCCACCATCATCATGACCAGCGCACATTTGAACAACAACAGCTGGACATAAGGCGCCTGCCACGGCACGTTTATGCCAACAATAAAGAGCGTATTGATTATCCCGGTCAGCAGCACGCCTGCCACGGCGTAATGCCCCACGCGGGAGAAGCGCATCATGGTAAAGATAGCGGCTGGCTGCCAGCGGCCTTTCGCCAGACGCATACAAAACAGCAGCGGCAGTAAACCACCCACCCAGGTCGCGGCGCAGAGCAGGTGAAGCGCATGGTTGAGACGATGCAACGCTCCCGGTGCGCCACCGTTCATCGCGGCATGTCCCACGCCCGCCAGCAGCACCAGCTGCCCCATCGCGAGCAGTAACAGCCGAGAGCCTTTTTGCGGGGTAAGCCATGCAGCGCCCGCCGTCACAACGGCCAGCACCATTTGCCACAACCAGACGCCGCCAAATTGCGTTCCCAGCACGCTGCGCCAGACCGCCGGACGAATGACATCGCCCCAGCCGTTGCCCATCAACCCACTTTGCAGGCCAAACATCAGCAGAGCCGCTATCAGGCTGATTAAGGCCGCGAGTTTCTGCTGCCGCTGGAAACGCCGGGTCATGAGGCGCTGCAACGAAGACGGCGCAAACCAGACGCTGTAGAGCGCGTTGCCGAAAAGCAGCATCAGCGCAGCAAAATGGATGAAGCGTAACGCGACGTAGCTCAGGGTCAGCATGCTATTTCACGCTAAAGTGATAGCTGCCTTCGGTTTTGTGGCCATCCACGGAGACCACATGCCAGTCCACCGTGTAGGTGCCGGACGTCAACGGTTTCTCAAGAGGAACAATCAGCTTTGCGTTATCCTTCTCGTCACGCTTCACCGCGCCGGTCTGGATCTTGTGCTGCTGCGCGTCCGTCACCACCACGCCGCTGAAGGCAGGCTCAATGCCTTCCGAGAAGTTCAGGGTAATGACCTCTGGTGCCACCGCAACGGTATTTTCCTGCGGGGATTGCTGCTTAAGATGCGCATGGGCCAGAACTGAGGGCGTGATGGCTGAAGAGAGCAGAAAGACCAGCGCGCACGCGACACGGGAAGGGGTAAAATGCATCACAATCATTCCTTTTCGTTATGCCTGAATGCTAAAGAATAACTCTGTATAATTAACGAGTCGAGGAACATCCTTTGCTCCCTTGTCATCGTTGAACAATCGCGGTAACGTTGCCGCCGCAGAAAAAGGAGAAGGAAATGAACGTTAATCTGGCCGCCCTTCCTCAGGACGAGATGGACAAAGTGAATGTCGATCTCGCCGCCGCGGGGGTCGCATTCAAAGAGCGTTACAACATGCCCGTCGTGGCTGAAGTGGTAGAGCGTGAACAACCCGCGCATCTGCGCGACTGGTTTCGCGAACGTCTCATTGCGCATCGCCTCGCCTCCGTCAATCTCTCGCGCCTGCCGTACGAACCTAAAGTTAAATAAGCTTAACGTCTCGTTACACTTCCTTACGCGTTATGTGGCAGGATAAGAAAACCCTGATAAATTTAGGTGTAATCTTAAAATCCCAGCGACTTAGTGTATAAGGAAGTCACGATGTCACGATGGAATATTGCCGCGGCTCAGTATGCCCCGCGGCACAACTGTGTTGATGAGCACGTAAAACATCACCTGCACTTTATTGCCGAGGCTGCATGGCATGGGTGCGATTTGATCGTCTTTCCGGAGCTTTCGCTTACCGGCCCAGGCGGAACATCCTTACCCCCACCCCCTGACGATTTGCAGC